>JAKFUT010000188.1 GCA_021732565.1 Candidatus Obscuribacterales bacterium | reverse complement strand
AGGATTCGCCGAAAACATCGTGAAGGAAACAGCGACGGCTGGGATTCACGAGTGCTCGAGATAGATGATCAGTGGATTGTTCGCATTCCTCGGCGGGCGTCCGTGGCGAAGTTGATGGAAGCTGAGCATGGGCTGCTTCTAGAGCTGTCCAAACATGTTTCGTTTAGCATTCCCTCGCCTTTGCCGCTGGCCCGATTCGAGGGGCATCCATACATGATGTACAGGCGGTTACCGGGCCGTCCGTTTTGTGCTTCCGATGATCCTTGTCCGGTGGCGCGGGCGGTGGCTGAATTACATTCCTTTCCCGGGGAACGGGCGGCGCAGCTACTGAAATGCGAACCGTTTACCTTTTCGCAATGGCTTTGTGAATACGAGAAATTTAGAGCGAAGGCGTTGGAGCAGGTGCTCCCGCTGCTTTCTGAAACGGGACGCCTACAACTTGTCAGCGGGTTGGAACAATTTTTTGCCAATACGCAAGACTTGAATTTTGTACTTGTACATCGCGACCTGGGACGCGAGCATATTTTGATGAGTGATGACGGGCACGAGTTGCTGGGAGTGATTGATTTTGGCGATGCTCGCTTCGATGATGCAGCCATAGACTTTGTGGGCATCTACATTACGGGTAGTCCGGAATCTGCGCGCAAGGCTATCTCAGCCTATGGCAAAGAGATCAACTGGGAACGACTGAGAGCGTACTATTGGATAGGTTCTGTCTATGCAGTATTTCACGGAATTGAGCATAAGAGTGCCGAGTTAATCGATGACGGGCTGGACGGGCTCACACGAAGACTGGCCGAGATCATAACCTGGTACCCGCTCTAGTCTAACCCAGCGGCACCACTAACATGACCTGATTCCTCACGACTTCCCCCCCGGGACCGTTGGACACACCGCAAAAAGTAGACCAACATAATGCGAATGCCATGGAAGTTCGCGGGTCGGAATAGGTGCTGCAGACGAAGGAAGTCATGGCAAATGAAGAAGCCAAACGTGATTGAACTAAGGACAAAAAAACTCTCTGACCCTGTTGGTCCATATCTTATGTATGCGCTTGGTGCCTTCGGGCTTTTGAATATTTTCACAGCTCCGCTGGGTGCTCTGGGATGGTTGATCTTACTCTGGTCTGTTGCTTTTGCATTACAGCAATTTCAGAGATTCGAACGGGATAAGTCGCGTGTTCTGATCGACGACGAAGGTATAAGGCTTACAACGTGGTGGACCGACAAGTATTTCTGCTGGAATGATCTCGTGATTGATGAAACGTTGATTTTTGGACACCGTGAGACCCATAAAGCCTACCGGGCTACGACTCGGGGCAAGCGCGAATTCACTCACGGCAATCCGTCCGGTCTTATCTCCCGGGACTCCGGGAAGTGTGAGGGTGAGAGCTATTTCGACAGACCGATTCTACGATCAGGGGACCTTCGCCACGAACTTTACCGCAATCTTGATCCGGACGATTACATAGACCTTATAGGTATTCTGAACGTGCGAGTTGCAAGCAGAAGCAATAGCCGGTTGGAAGATCTCCGCACCCGGTTCAATGCCAACCGTTTAGAAGCGCACGATGGTCCCGGCATACTAAAGGCATACGGTTCGCTTGAACGCCTCGAAAACATCGTAGAAAAAGCACGACATCGCAGGTCGCCATTGGGGTTTTCGATGCTACCCATTCTGGAGCAATATGTGGTGGTCTTACAATCGCGAGGACAAGGCGAAAAGGCGGAACAAATCAAATTGGAAATGCTTGCGATTCAGGAAAATGTCAGAGTCGGACAACATCCCCAGTGATTAGTACTACTGCTAGCTGGTCGCGGGATTTTGCAGGAAGCGAAGAATGCCCCCCCGGCTACAAGCGCTCATTCTTGATAATTCGGGCTTTGTTGGCAGAATTCAGGTAGTCGGCTTCGAGTATTCGCAAAAATAATGCTTATGCTCGGGGCCTCACATCGTAGTAGCTAACGATAATAGCCGGGGGTCGTATTCCGACAGCCTAATGCGCAGCATTAAGTGGGGATCTTCGCCTGCATAGTAGGGAATTCCTGCTTCCGTTAGGGCTCGACTGGTCATAGTATTCCTTTACCCCTCCCCGTTGTGGACGAAGAATCGACGTAGCGCGCAAGATTGACTTGATCAATTGCGGCGTCAAAACAGTACGGCGCTGTCCTTTGTGTAAATCATTCTTGCCGATCGCGGGGACACGGATTAGGGGACGGTTTTCCATGTTGTGAGCAGGTTTCTTGTATGAAGAATTTTCCATTGGCAATTGCAACAATCGCTCTCACTAGTATCCTGTGGATTCAAGGAGTTCAAGCGCAGGAGAGTCACGGACAACGGTTCTCGTTTCCGGTCAATTATTGGAAGGTCGAACAGTCTCGCATGCCCCACAGCGGGAACCCGCAGCCGCTGGTGCGAAATGGTTCTGTTCCTCAAGGAACTGATTTCCTCGGTGTGGACATCGCGCCGACAGCGCTACAACGCTCAACAGTAGCTCCGAACATTACACCTGGCGATTCTGTGGGCGCCGGCCTTCATGAGAACAAATCCGTCTACCGCCCGTCTTTCGGAGCTCCGTCGTTTATTCCTGCAGCGATGCCACCACAGCCAATGCCAAGCCAACAGCCAATGCCTCGCCAACAGTGTTTGGTCCCCACTCGCCCGACGCCCATTCCTCCCCTGGTGCATCACAATGCACCACAAAAAATTGCACCGCACGTAATTTCCCAATTGCCCAAACGGCCTTCTACAGCAGCCAGGACCATGACCAATCAACATGGACAGGGCTTCGCCGTAGTTGCCGGTAAGATCATGAAGACGAAGACTTCCAATGCCCATAACGCTCCTGGCGCGCTGTCCTACGACAAGGGTTATTCGCCGGGCGGCAGCATCGCTTCCACCACTAATAGAAGCACCGAAATTGAAGTAAAAGGCCATGTCTTAGACCACAAACGTTAGCCCGGCCCTTTTGGATTATTGTCAAAGATCAAATTTGTCCGCCAATTGGGAGTCTCCTGACTACTGCCTTTGATCAAGGTCTCCAAACCGGCCTGATCCTGCTGCAGAATGGCTACCTGGCGAGTTTCAACGTCGGTGACGGCGCCTCTATGCAATCTAAATCTTGTGTATTCACCGACCAATTTTGCATAGGCCCGGCTCAGAATCGGGCCGGCAATTGTCAGCCCGCCCGATACATCAAAGAGAAAGCCTGCACGTTCATTGTAAATGCGATCTCGGCGATGCAGAGATAAGTGGCAAAAATACCATATTTTCATCAAGTCCGCCTTGGCGATCGCAATGGCGAAATGAAGTCCTTCGACCAGCAAGTTCATCCTCTCTTTGAGATCGAGGTTACTTTCGATTTGGTTTTAGAGAGCATATAACGTAGACTGTCTGGATCACATCACCACTCGGAGCGAACCCTTGACCTCAACTATGTCTAGCGCTCCGTCTTATCGCCTCTTCAATCCGATGGCTGTCGCCGGAATCACTTTTCTGGGCGGATCAATGGCGGGAGGCATTCTTCTTGCAATCAATTTCAAGCGGTTAGGAAACTCCACGGCAGCCTGGGTTTCACTCATTGTGGGATTTGTTGTCACCGTAGGTCTGATGGCCCTTGCATTGGCGCTTCCGTCTGGTAGTTCTAGCGGTATGTGCGCTCTCCCCATTGTGCAAATGGCTATCGCTGGGCAATTGGCGAAACAGATGCAGGGACCTGCTTACGCCAAACATATTGAAGCCGGGGGCTCTGCCGAATCCGGCTGGAAAGCATTGGGAATTGGCGTCGCTTCTCTGGCCGGGATATTGGTAGTCTGCTTTGGCATGGTTCTTTTCATGACTGAGAATGTAATGCTCAACGAGCACTACGACGTTTCGCCAAAAGAGCAAATCTTTTTCACAGGAAAAATCACCCGGGATGAAGTAGCCAAGATTGCCGAGCTTCTAAAAACGGCGGGGTTCTTTACTGGAAAGGGTGAGAAAAGCATTCAGGTAAAGCGGTCCGGCGGAGTGACCACCCTCTCCTTTGTACTTTCGGAGGTTGGTTGGAAGGATCCTGAAATCCTCAAAGCTCTTGAGGAATTCGTTCGCCAGAATATTCAAGCTCTGGGCGGTCCGCCAATTAAACTTAGAATCGTGGACTCCGAATTCACGGTAAAGAAAGAAGTTCTCGTCAAGTAAATTGCAGTTTATTCAAAACAAGCGCAATGCTGCTTCCGGCGGCGGCGCGCTTGTCTTAACGCCTGATATTTTCAATGTCGAAAAGGTCCTCGCTATTTGCTGCCAACACATAGCCTTCGAAGTCAGAAGATGACACCTCAGCCTTCCAAGCCAACGAATGGATTGCTGGCTTCGGCCCGGAAAGATGCGCATCGCCGCGGATTCTTCACTGAGCGCCAGGATGCTGATTATCTCAACTCGTTTTGGTTGGCGGTCTTGGCGTTTCCAATCATGTGTTCTACTTTGCTGTTTGCATCAGCTCCATGAGATTTGCCAGGTGTGCAGCGGGCGTGCCGAATTTATTGTGATAGTCGGTGAAGCTGGTGCGAATAACTTCAAGCGCATGGTTCACGTCGTACACATCTGCAATCTCCACCGGCTCCGGCCCGTCTGGAGATTTCTTGTAACTCAAGAAGTAGTGTTTGAGCCGTTCAATGAGCGCCGGCGGACAATCTGAGATGTCCTCAAATTTGCCGTAGCTCAAGTCTGATTCAAGGACTGCGATGATCTTATCGTCTGCCTCTCCATGATCGATCATCAACATTCCGCCAATCGGGCGCGCATTAACAAGTATGTTTCCGTGAGCAATCGGGCGCTCGGTGAGCACGCAGATGTCCATCGGATCTCCGTCTCCACGCTTCACTTCTTTGCCGGTTCTTTTGGCAGATAACCGAGCGATTTCATCACCACAATATGACTGCGGAATGAATCCATACAATGTCGGGCAGATCGAAGAAAATCGTTGAACGCGATCGATTTTGAGATGTCCGGATGGTTTGTCTACCTCATACTTCACGGCGTCGGTGGGCACCATTTCAATAAAACACATTAGTTTGTGCGGCTTCTCCGGACCTGGATCTATACCGTGCCACGGGTGTGCTTGAAATAGCAGAGAGAGGGGAACTTCTGCCTGTGTGTTATCGCTCATTGATGCTCTCCTGAAATTGTGTTCTCCATTTGCCAAAGAAAACTCAAATCTTGGAAAAAACTTATGGGAACCATGGTTTGGGAAATGCGTGCAAATGCTTTGAAGCATTAACTATAAACCAAATGGGCGAATGGATCTTAGCTACACAGGCAAACTAGAAACTTCAGCAACGGGTGGAAAGAGCCCAATGCCCCGAAATTTTCCGCCCTGGTTGTTGGTCGACATCTCCAATGCATATCGCGTTGTATGACTTCCTTCATCACATTGTGTTGTAGTCATTGTTTCAGGATAAGTCCACTCGAAAAACGATTTGATCACATTTTTGGAAGGAACTCGTTATATATTTGAGCGGAGGACACCGACAATCACGGTGCCCTATTCCCTCGAGGTGATGCCAAGCATCTATTATGAAGCAACAGGTTCTCGCGAGCAATTCAATGGACAGTAGCGACAACAGCGAGGTGGCGGGCAGGAGCCCTATCGCCAGATTCCAGCAAGCTCTACCCGTACCAAAAGCCCGTTGTTCTTGGACTTTAGTTCCTTGTCTTCCCGGTTAGGCGATGAAGAACTTTTTCAAAAGTAGTTATCTCATCATGGCTCTTCTGGTTCCGTGCACCGCAGCGCTAGCTGAGTCTGCCGGTGATGCATTGACACCGGTGTATGTAGCGGCGGGCCAGGCAAGAACACCACCTGCTTCAGCTCCTTTATTTCCGCCGACAGTTTCGCCGTCTACGGCTCCGCAGACATCATCTCCGCCACCGGCAACCAGTCCTTCTCCTGTAGATCTGCCCTCACCCGCGGTGCCGGGTTCATCCAGGGGCGCGCCCTCGCCCGGCGCAGTCAGTGGAGAAATTGTCTATTCGGAGGGACAACCCCAGCCAAACGAAATTACAATTTCGCAGGCACTGGATGAATCGCTGATGAAGAGCCCCAGAGCTGCTGCCATTCGCGCTCAGTATCCCGTTGCTAAGGCCGGCTTAGCTCAGGCCACGGTGGCCCCCAATCCGGTTATGTTTCTCGATCGCGGGTTTGTTGCAGAGCAGGTTCGCCGAGTTGGTCCACTTCTGGTGCCAGAGCCGCCCTGGAAAATACTCTTTCGTTTCCTGGCCGCGCAAAGTCTTTACAAGCAAACAAAAACCGATCTTCTTACCACCCTCTGGGCTCTAAGAGCAGATGTACGTCGAGCTTATACTGAACTTGTGATGGCCCAGGAAAGCAGGCGAACACTTTTTGAACTTTACGAACTAACTGAGAGACTTTTCACTGTAGCCCAAAAGAGATTCCAAGCAGGCGACGTGCCTGAACTCGATGTATTGAGAGCTCAACTGGCAATGTCTCAATCGAGCATTGATCTGGCGGTAGGCGAGCAGCGGCTAATACGCGCCAGACAGCAGTTGAATGTCATTCTGGGTCGCACCGTACTTAGTGCCATAAACGTACCGCTCCTGCCAGCTTTTTTGGGTCCAAAACCACCAGTGTTGACCAAGGCCGTCAAAGCTGGAATATTGCCCGACTATGCAGTCGTCATGCCACAACTTGATGAACTAGTCGAACTGTCGGTGACTAATAGGCTCGAACTCAAGAGTCTTGCCCAACAATTCAAAGTTAATCAGGCAAATTTGCGCAATGCCTTTTCCGCAGCGGTACCGAATCCGACTTTGGCGCTAGGCGCTTCCTCCTCGGGCAATGCTCCGAGCGGGCCGAAAACCAACGCGAATTTCTTGACTCTCAACGTTGAAACTCCCATGACTAATTTAAATCAGGGTGATGTCGCTAAGTTTCAGGCAACGGAGCGGCAGCTCAAATACCAGCTAGCCTCTCAAAAGAATCAGATAGTCGGTGAAGTTTCTTCAGCCTACAACAACTTATTGGCCGCTCGCGGCAAAATCAGAGAATATCAGGAGCATGTGTTGCGAGAGTCCTCCGAGGTTGCGAGGCTTTCACGCAGGAGCTATGAGGTGGGGCAAACTGATATTAACGCTACTCTTCTTGCCCAACAAGCCAATATTCAAATTCGCCAACAATACCTGGATGGTGTGCAAAGCTATCAGCAATCCTTCACCGATCTCGAGCAAGCGACCGGAAGACCGCTGCGCTGGTAATTTGGAATCAGGACCAGTGAAGTAGGGCTTTACATGCCGCTGCCTGATGCAGGCGCGGGAGCCGGGGTCGGAGCGTTGTTTTGTTGACCCGCTTGAAACAGGAGTTTTCTTGCGCGCAAATTTCGCGACGTAAATACGAGCGGCGTCACTACCGCCGGTGATAGATCGTGAACGAGATCAACTGCAATAAATGTAGCCAGCTTGGCGTTGGAGATACCACCTTCGGTGCCTGGTAAATGAGACTGCGGTACTCGCGCGTGGTCGCTACTTCCGCGTGAGCTTGGCACAAAAGTCACCAGGTCTGCTTTTCCTATGAGTTGTCGTGTCGAAGGTTCCAATTTGATATCAGCAGCACCGATGACGTAGCGGAAGGCTCGAATAGAAGAAATATTCTGAATGTCCTTTATCTTCAGATTCTCGCGCTGACCAGTGGCAGTCTGAATCTGTATGGTATCAGCGGTAGTGCCAAGAACTGTTCCTCGAAAAAGTTTTCCATCACGTGTAGTGAAAGTGTCCGCAGAAAGTTTCGGGCCGAGGTTGGCAATCCAGTCGCCGCCGGTAAAGTAAACCAGACCCGATACCGACGACTGTGCGCCGGAACTTTCAACCCGGCTGCCTATAGTGATTCCTTCCAATATCAAGCGGTCGTCGAAAAGCCATTCTGGAACCGCATAGACCTCCACACGATCCTCTTTGAGATTTACGGTGCCATGAGGCAGACTCAAAGGTCCGATTCTTGTTGCCTTCAGTTCCGCAGTTTGGACAATAGCCGGCCGGTCTTCAGTGGCAGGAGTTATGGAAAGCTGCTTGGCGCACACCGTCGGTGTGCTCAGGAGTTGAATTGCTAAGAGGACCATCGAGAGCTTGAGCGCGCCTGCAATTAAAAAACCACCCCCTCGACTTTTCACAATGCCTCCATTTCTCAAAACAATCAACAGTATGTTTACGATTGGTCAGACTCGTTGTTGCATCCATTGAGCCAACTCGTATCGGATGCTTGGCATCATCTCATAGAGATTGTGGTTCGCACCGGGGCAGAGAACAAGTTTCTTGTCGGCGGAAGCAACCTGCTCAAATATATAACGAGTTTCTTCGGAAAGTGTGATCAAGTCTTTTCCACCTCCGGCTATTAGCACCGGTGTGGTAAGGTTTCCAAGTCGATCTTCGATCGGAGTCTGATGAGCTAGCTCCAGTAAAGCAGTGCGCACACTCATTGTCGGAAGCAGTAACTCGCGGGCCAGTGCCGGGGTCATATGATCAAGATCGCCATTCAAATCATAGGGGGCGGAGATGCTGACCACCGATTTGAAACGTTCGGGAAAGGTTAATGCCAGATAAAGTGCAATGCGGCCACCAAGACTGATGCCGTAAAGTGCAAGTCTTGAGATGTCTATCTCAGGACGAGTCGACAGGAAAAGACAGAGACTGTTGCCGAACTCGGCCACGTCAAACGGAGAAGGAGGCAGCGAGCCCGCTTGTCCCGGGTAATCCATGGACAGGGTCGCAAAGCCCTTGGCCACCAGGGCATTTTCAACATAATGAAGTTCTTCTTTGGGTGAACAAAGGCCATTGAGAAGGATGATGCAGGGTGCTTTTTGATCTGGCGCTTCCGGTGATGGTTGAGGCAAGCGCAAATACCCATGTAAAGTGGAAGCGATGAAGCCTGTTTGCACTGGCATTGCCGGCACCGTGAAGTGTGGAGCGGCGCACAGATAGCTATGGGAGTACTGTCGATAAATTTCGTGCTTGCTCTCCGGGTCTCTAGTCAAGATCTCTGCGTAGAGCCCCCACAGAGCCGATTCAAGGTAGTGATCTCGCGCGCGAGGCTTCAGCCCGAGTTCGTCCCAATAGATGCCTTTATCATGCTTCTGGCGTGCTCTGGCCAGTAAATAATCGGGCAGCCGGTGAATTGATCTTGCTCTTTTGATGGCATCGTCCAGATGAGCCTTGTCAAGCCCGTTTGCCACCGCTCGCCGTACGAAAGATGCAGGAACCGGCCGGCGGCCGGTAATTGCTTCGTAAAGATTACCGATCATGGTCTTGCCCAGGCTTCCGGCAGGGCGCCTCGGCCGTAAGAATCTTGATGGATGACGGGATTCGGGCAGAAAACTCTTCATGGCTACCTGTCGTCTTTCAAAGTGACGATGACACCAAGAGCCGCCGGATGGCGTGACGAGCGGAGTTCTCTTGATTTCAGAGTCGGTCTGGCTAATTGACCCTTAGACTCGCCAATTTTACCTGAGTTTGCCAGTCAGTCTCTTAACCTCATATATTCGTACGTTTACTTACTTTTTAGCGGCGCGATGAATTTGTTAATATGGAGTGTCGCAAAGCTAAAATCTTGCGGTCTTGACGGCCTTTTCTTTCAATAATCAACGCAAGACGTATATAAATGGTTTGGCGATAAGTGGAAAGACGGATAAGCTTTTAGCGAACCGAGCGTTAGAACGCGATTCACCAGTTAGAGCGACAATGCCAGGAGAAGCGATTGGGAAGGTGCTGTCAGGAAGGCGAGAAACGAGTGAGGCTGGGGCACACCAGGCGGCAGCCAGGTAGCAACTTAAGCGAGGTAAGATGGCTACTCGTTCAAAAAGAGCGGGCTTTCGGGGAATTTAGCCGATATGAATGATCGTGAAGCCCGAAAGTTCCTCAAAGGGGAACTGGAGTTCACCCCTCAGCGCATGATGCGCTATATCCGCTCGCGGGCACGCTTAGCCACTGACGAGGATGTTGAAGACATTCTTCAGACGGCGCTCATTCTGGTAATCAAGCACTTTGACCCGTCGCATCCAGATGCCAAGATCGCGCTCTACTGTTTGGGAGCATGTAACAAAGCTATCGCTCAAAATTTAGAGCGCTATCACAAAGTTCAGTTGAAGAAGCGAGATCCTAACGCTGCTGACAAGCGCATCCCGGGACGCGTTCGCGCAGAGAGTGAAGGGGTATTTGACGGCAGTACGATGAAAGTCAGTACTTTGGATCCCGGCAAGGCTTTCGTCGAAGAAGAAAGCGGAACTACCGGACAGTGGCGCACAACCTCGCTCGATTCGCTCTTTGACGAAGACGACGGCCGCAGCGCAGAAGATGTCTTTGGCTGGGAATATGGAATGGGGGGCGGCAAGGAAGATCAAGATCCGGCAGCCAAGGCGCTAATTGGTGATTTAGTTGATCAGATATTGAATGAGTTGCCCGCTGGAATCCACCGCACCTGCTTTGTTTTGAAATATGTGCAGGGATATAAGAGGGAAGACTTGATAGCTTCTCTCAATATGGACGCTAAAAGCATAGATACAAT
>JAKFUT010000421.1 GCA_021732565.1 Candidatus Obscuribacterales bacterium | reverse complement strand
TCCCGTATCAGGAGTGTGGTTTCGTTGCGAAAACCTCTGATGAGGAAAACCTGCATTGCTGCATCTGCGGCTAGAAACCCGCTATGTTTGGTGACGCTGCGATCGAAGACAGAACGAATTCAATACTATCAGTCATGGGTACAAGAGTACGGAGCCACTACGTCAATGGACGCTGTCGAGGCATACTTCCAACTGTCGCAAGATCTCGCGAAAGATGATCCCCTGCTGTCAAACAAATTTTCCCAAACCGCGGCGGAAATGGCACGACAAATCTTCGATCGCAGCGTCACCAAACATAGCGGGTTTCTAGCCGCAGATGCAGCAATGCAGGTTTTCCTCATCAGAGGTTTTCGCAACGAAACCACACTCCTGATACGGGAGTTACAGCAGATGATTCGCCAATTGGAAGCCACCGGTCCGGGAGGTGGTACCATTAAAGCTCTCAATGATTGCCGCTATAAGCTAGCCGATTTGTACTACTCCGATGAACGCTACTCACAAGCCCTCCAGCTACTTGATGATACATTCAAAAATCGATTGAGCTACTCTTTTGAAGCGCTGCAAAAGCTTTCATATATGATTCGTCGATCGAATTGCCTCTGGCGACTTGGAAGACCAGGACCAGCAGCGAGCCAACTGAGAGAAGCGTACGATCTGTCCACAAAGATGCCGAATTTAGTTGAGTACAAGCTTGACCTGGTCCGTTGCTGCGCAGAGCAGCAACAATATGTTTTGTGCAACAGTGCCTGCAACTTGCTGGAAATAGCAGCGAAAAATTCCTACGATGCGTCACGTGACCATGTACTGGCTTCCTATCAGATAAGGGCCGATTGTCTGGAAGCTATGAATCGACCAACGGAAGCATTTCAACTGCTTCAAGCGAAAATCGAT
This sequence comes from Candidatus Obscuribacterales bacterium, assembly GCA_021732565.1. Lineage (GTDB taxonomy): Bacteria > Cyanobacteriota > Vampirovibrionia > Obscuribacterales > Obscuribacteraceae > JAKFUT01. The sequence goes on along the minus strand of JAKFUT010000421.1, from coordinate 9,671 downwards.
AACTGGACTAACCTTTCTGATCAACTCCACGCTTGGACGGAAATGTGCCGTCTAAATGCAAGACATCATATGCATAACGAAGTGGCATTAATAGCTTGGATTCAACATAAAATCGATGAATTATCTTCCCCCCCGGATAACGAAAGCTTTCAGCGAATACTGGGAGCCGTCATCACATTTTCAACTTACACACTGCAGTATGGAGACCTGCTAGCAACCAAAAGAATTCTTCAATGTGCCGACACGTTCCTTAAGAGGTGGGATAGAGCAGATCTGGATCTCACAACGTTGCAATTTGCACGTAGTATAGTGAACCAGTGCATTCGAACAGGAAATTATGCAACCGCCGAAGCAGTCATGAATGACCTGATCAAGCGAGTAGAGGCACGACCTGGTGATAATTATGAGCTACTTAATTCGCTATACCAGCAAATCATAGCGGTGACCGGTGAAGCCGGTGAAAATTCGAAGTCATTGGAATTGATCGATCGGTTCGCCGCTCGGCCTGTCGACGAAAAGAAGTATGGATCAGATTTAGCATCGAGAAGGTTTGCGCGCTCGATCATTCTCAGAAACTTGCGAAGATTTGACGAAGCGGCTGCGGAAGCAACGAAAGGTATAGAACTCTTTGAGAGACGCAAGAATCACACCGGCGTGACAGAGGGTATGATTTTACTAGGAACAATCGAATTCAAGCGAAATCGATTAAAAAATGCAGATTCAATTTTGTCGGAGGCAGCAGCAAGATCTGCGTTGGACCCCGGTGGACCTCGACAAAGAGCCCTCATATGGCTGGCAAAAACTTATACAGAGGAACGAAAATTGGCTCTAGCCGATAGCCGCACGGAACAACTTGTAAAACTGTCTCGCCAAGGAGATGTGGCGAGGCATTTGAGCGGACTGCTCGCGGCCTCGGATCTGTTTGAACTTCAAGGAAACAAAACCCGAGCTTCCACGATACGTAAAGAATATAACGACTACAGGGAGTCGCTGGCCCCGCCGAAGTAGATTCAACGGTGAGGCATTGGTCATAACCAGTTGATAAACTGTGCCATTATTCTGGAATGAGCAGAACGTGATACTTATAGAGCACTCTTAGAGGCAACGAAATGGCAGTGACAGACCACAATCGAGGTTCCTTCATGAAGCATGTTCTCTCACATGCAGTGGAGATCGGGAAGGTAGTACTCTACTTCTTTGCTTGTTTGTTGGTATTACAGACATTTCGCTGCGCAACCTTGTTAGTCGCCAACTCAGAAAACCAGTTTCTCAATTCATACACAACAGCCGCATTAACAGCAGCCGTACTTGGTAAATCGGTTTTTGTCCTGGAAAAGGTGCGCATCAGCCGCCTGCTCGATAACAAGCCGGTGCTCACCATAGTCATTTACAGGACAATTTTGTTTACGGTATTCACCAATATCATCCTGTGCATTGAGCACCTTATTCGCGAACATTCTCTCAATCCATTCCACTCCTTTGGAGATCCACTGAAGGATTTCATCGGCTTCGCCGCCCACCAGCTGGCATTATTTGTCGCCTTCGGTATTTTCTTTGCAGTCCGGGAGGTTGATATCGCCCTTGGGACCGGTACCCTCGTAAAAGTGTTCTTGTCTGATCGAGAGAAAGGTCGATCGTTGGTGACGGCCGCCTGTCGTGAAAGAGCTACCGCAGAAGCGAGCACGAGTGCTACGTCCACGCCATCTCCGGCAATTTCCGCAGGACAAGAGAACGCGCCAGAGCCGGCTTCTGCATCTGCCAGCGATTGAATTTCCAAGACGGCAGACGTGGATCATTAACCGCGCAACCGAGTAACAGCTGTGGTAAAAGAAGTTATGCGGACTGCCTTTACAGGAACGATCGAGTAGCGATGAAAGACTTGAACTATTGCCTTAAGACGTCCAAAGACGGCGATGCCCAGCAAGAGGTCAATAGCGAAAAGCACGTTATTAACCGATCAGAATCTAGCAAAAATGGTTCCACAGGCGAGCCTTACATCATCCCGAAACAAAACAGCAACGGGTTGAAAGAGTCTCAGTTCAATGAAACCGGCATTGCGCTGCAGCTATCCCCACCGGTCCTCACGTCAGCACCGCCAATTTTGAAAGTGATTCAATTGAATGAATCAGCTATCGAAGAAGGGGAATCAGACTCGCTCACGAACAATTTCGTTAAGAATGCCGCTGGCGAACAACCTCCAGAGACGGTCTCAGTGCTACGAACAACAACGATTACTACAGAGAACTCCGGTCCGAACTATTCAGAACAAGTGGCACATGACGCTGCCGAGAACATCCCGATACCAACAACTATCGGAGACTATCAAATTATCTCCAAGCTGGGGCAAGGAGGCATGGGCACGGTTTACCGCGCTCGCAAAGAAGGCACCGACTTTGATGTCGCTCTCAAGGTAATGCATGCGTCACTCTGTAATGAGAAATCAAATCGTCACCGCCTCAAGAAGGAGGCCGAAGCGGCAGCTCTGCTGACACATACGAATCTTGTCGGAATTTTCGAAAGTAACGACAATGGAGTCGACTGCGCTTATCTCTCCATGGAATATCTGGACGGGCAAACCCTGGCCCGCCTGCTGGAGCAGAAGGGTCCCATCGACTTAAGTACTTTCGAACAGATCTTTTCCCAGGTCTGCCAGGGAATATTTCACGCACATGCTAAAGGTGTGATCCACCGAGACCTTAAGCCCAGCAATATAATTATTACCGGAAGCGGTACCGTTAAAATAGTAGACTTCGGAATCGCGCGTGTATTGGACTCGACCAACCCGACAGAAACGAAACTCACTGAAACGCACACTGTTATCGGGAGCCCCGCTTACATGAGTCCTGAACAGTGCCTTGGAGAACGTCTCGATGAACGATCAGATATCTACTCCCTTGGAGCACTCATGTACGAGAGTCTTTGTGGTCGGCCATTATTTGAAGGAAACAATGCAATCCAGATAATCGCAAAACACCTCAATAGTCCACCAGTGACACTTTGTAAGATCAACGCAGAAATTCCACGCTCAGTGGGAGAAATCGTAATGCGGTGTCTAGAGAAAGATCCCTCGACGCGTTTTCAAACCATGGGAGAGGTAATTCTGGCTCTCAAACACGCCTTCAGGAGTCCCGATAAACCATTACCAGGAAAATACCGCCGAATCAGTAGCAAAGGTCCACAGGATGCGCTGTGGCTTGGGAGCATTGTTTCACTCGCATCTGTAACAATGGTGGTGCTCGGAGTCATCACGTTTCTGAACGGATTAGGTGCTCCTTACCGGCAAGACGAAGAATCGCTTTCTGCAACTCCTGTCATTACAGCACAGTCGGCTGTAGGAAAAAAGCTTTCAGATATTCGAGAATGGATGACAGAACTCAAACAAACTGCTCCAACAAACAAGGAGCAAATTGGTCGTCTTCGTAAATCGATCGGCTCCGGCTATTACCAGTTGGCATTTCCAGACCCGGACAGTTACACCAAGGATATGGACAAGGAGAGGCAAGACTATCTTCTTTCATCAGCCGCCTACCTGAAACAAGCAGAGGCACCGTTGTCTCAGACTTCCCACTCAATCAATGCTCTGGACGAGGCATATGATCAGCTTTCCAGCGCGTACAGGAATCTCGGTAATCATCAACTATGGTACAAGTATGCGCTCTTACGAAGCAAATTGATAGTGAAGTCGAACGAAGTAGCAGCAGATACAAAAGTGCAAGCGCAGACAGAATTGGGACAGGCGTTGCAAGCACTCGGTCGGGAGGACGAAGCTAATATCGCCTACCGCAAAGCTATTGAATTAGACAAAGCAAAATATGGTGCAGCCTGCGGAATGTTTGCTTCCATACCCTATGAGTCGCTCATCGACAGCCTGGAGCAACGCTGCAAATTCGCTGAAGCTATCACTATTGTGAACGAAAAGATCGCAAGAGAAGCAGCAGCCAAAGGTCCGCGATACTTCGCGCTTCGATATGCCTTTGAAAGAAAAGCAGGACTCCTTGAAAAGATGGGAAAAGAAAAGGAATCGCGCCAGGTACTCAATCAAATAAAGACGCTTGAACGACCGCCTTCGCCGTGAGCACCAAATACATATTACAACTTCTGCGAAGCAGACCTTCCATCATCAGCCTAATGAAAGAACACGTATCCGGCAACTACGCCTGTTAGAGTGACAATTACGGAAGCAACTATTCCCATTTCCCACATTGACGATCGCTTCAGTCGAATGAACATGAACACAGAAGATGAAACCAGGCCAATCGCCAGTATATATGCCGTACTACAGCCTGGCAGGAACGAGTCGCTCACTCGAGGTGTGCCAGCTACAGTTACCTGTATTAGAGGATTACCGAATGCATCCCGGCCATCCTGCATTTCTGTGCCTTGAGGACCAATAGTTCCCATAGTGGCGCCTTGCAATTGGGATGCGCATTGAGGACCAATCGTCCCCATGGTGGCACCCTGCAATTCGGGTGTGGATTGAGGACCAATCGTGCCCATGGTGGCACCCTGCAATTGTGGTGCGTATTGAGGACCAATCGTGCCCATGGTGGCACCCTGCAATTGTGGTGCGTATTGAGGACCAATCGTGCCCATGGTGGCGCCTTGCAATTGTGGTGCGTATTGAGGACCAATCGTCCCCATGGTGGCGCCTTGCACTTGTGGTGCAGAGGGATCAATAGTGCCCGTGGTAGCACCCTGCGATTGCGGTGCGCCTTGAAGATGTAGCAGGGTACGAAGCTGATCTAGAACACCCACACCAGTCTGTGGCTGTACGCCGCCCGGAGAGCTGTTTTTGGCAGCGGTGCAAACCTTCCCGCTATCTTGGGCACTACATTGAGGGGGCGACAACATAGCCATCATCGCAATAGCGATGTACCATGGAGAGACGAATTTCGATAGTTGTGAATTAACCATGCTGGCGAAAGTCCCCCGCGGTGAGCTAGATCGTAGATCGATTCGAATTAGTAACAAACAAAGAAATTATTTTGACGCACGAGCGTACGCGTGCCCCACTCCAGCGGGTCCGAACAGTAGAACTGCACGAAACCGGTCGAGAAGCATACGATTCCTATGCTACGTCACACCACATCCATATAAAAGTGGCTAAAGTCACATTGTTGAGCATGACCATGATCGTTGAGATTAATCGTCTGAGGCGTCGAGCCGCCCACCCTCAGGTCTGTGCTCAGTTTTCGTAACCGGAACGCCAGGCTGAGTAGTCCCGGGCTTTTCGGCAGTTTTTGCCTCCTCCGCAGGAGGGTTTTCCTTCGGCGCCTCGACCTCTGAAGGCAAACCCTTCACACGGGCCAGCAGAATTTCGGCCTTCGCGGCGGGCAGGCGTTTTTTTGCTTCGTCACGCATTTGCACTGCCAGTGTTACCTCGCCCATCGTTCCGAGATCTGTGAGCATGTCAGCCAGAAAACTTGCGTCAGCGTCACTCTTAGCGAGTTGCTGCGAGTATCCTTCTCGCACGAAATCAAGAACCTGCTTATAGATTTTCGGATCACCGGTCTTATATGTCGTAAGACCTATCGACCACCACTTAGCTGGTGTTCTCAGTGCGACGCCCTTGTCGATGTTCTTATAGGTGACTAAATCTGCGATTTCCTCCGCCACTACTCTAGGCTCGTTACTCCTCAACGCCATCGCGATCAGGTCTTTTTGCATACCCGATCGCTCCCACTGCAATTTTTCCTCTGGCGTAAGAAGTGACTTACAGTGCCTGATTCCACCTATACATTCGGCTAGAGACGCGCTGTCTCCCCGCGAAACATAGTAGTTTGCAAGATCACTGTAAAGCTGCACAGTTTGGAACGGTTGTGCCGAAGACGATCTCTTTCGTGTATCAAGCTCTTCTCTGACAATGGCAACAGCCGCCGCGTCTTTGTTCTGTCCTTTCATTATCTGAAATAGTCTTCGTACACAACCGCATCTAAGCCCCGCGTATGCGGTGCTCGCGCCTTGCGCCTTTGTAAATCTGTAAAGCTCCAACGCCACCGGTTCTGCTTCGGTATAGTTTCTTAGATTTACTAGCCCGTCCACCAAAATAAGGGCCGAGTTTCCACTAGCGGCATCTCTCGGTGGGCGCAGAGAAACAGACCTGCGAGCGCAAGCTACTGCCGACTGGCGATCTCCGACTTTCGAGTACAGCAAGGCTAGTTTATCCCACAGCGAGCACTGCTTGCCTAATTCGGGAATCGGAAAAGATGGCTTTGCAGGCTCTCCTCCCGGGTCCGATGGCTTTGCTGACTGGTTCGCGGCTTCAGTCAGCGTCTTCGAAGAGCCACCCCCGGGTTTCTCTGTTGAAGTATTGCCACCGCTCTTGAGTTGCCCTGGCGGTACGGCGGAGCCAGCAGCAGTTATCGCTGGCTCTGGTTCCTTTGTCGGGATCTCTTCCAGAATCTTTTTCGCCATGCTCAAGTATCGCCGAGCTGGAAGCTGCTGTTGATGCTGAGCTAGAAGGTCCGCAAGGTCCGTCAGGTGATTCGCATAAGTGAATCCGCCCGTTTGTTGAAACTCAATTACAGCTTCTCTGGTTTGCTTTATATGGGTATCGAGCTGCGCCACTTGTCCTCGTCTGGCCAGTGCTTCACCGCGCAGCAGAATCAGCCCCACCGTTTCCTCAGACAACGGTTCATCCTTTGATTGCGCACTAAACGCGAGATCGAGAATGCGGCCTTTACCGGTTTTCTTGATAAATTCCTCTTCCAGCGTAGACAACTCGAAGCAGACTTTTCGTTGAGCACTCGTGGGCGCCATCTTGCACAGAGCAAGAACATTTGACGCATCCTCAATGCTATCGAGAAGTCTCTCTCTCAAGTCTGGATTTTTCTTCGCCAGCACATGATAAATTTTCAGCGCCTCAAATGCATTTTTCGAAGCCGAATCGTTGTCTTTGTTTAACATGCTATGAGCAAGATCGAGATAGACTTTCGCGGCGCTTTGAGGTTCAGCGTACTGGGCCGAATCCTTCTCTCCCTCAACGACAAAATCCATGCTATGCGAGCGAAAGACAATGCTCTTTGCTTCCGGTAATTTTTCAATCGCTTCCGTCCGCAAGGAATCAGCAGTCTTCGCCTCGCCCGACGTGCCTAGTTCATTCACCACTTTGGCAAGAGCAACGGCATCTGCACTTTTTGCGGAGAGCTGCTGCACAAAACCGTTCTTTAGCGACTCCAGAACCTGTTGATACAACTCCGATGCATCAGCCTTTTTAAGATTGTCTAGCGCCAGACAGAGTCCGTCGATCCATTCTTGATCCATCGGCGTGCGATTAATTTTAGCCATATTGGCTAGCGCATCGCTACAGGCTTCGGCAGAGAGCTCCGGCGTCTTTGTGGCAGCAGCATATTTGATAACAACCATGTCATTTTGCACTTTCTCCTGACCGTGCAAATATTTCGTACACTCGGCGAGCTGCCGAGCGCAAGTAGTGGCATACTTTAATTCGGAACGCTTCAGATAATAATCAGCAAGCTTCGTGTTAAGAGCTACAACTGTCAGTACAGACGAAGGAACCCGTTTTCGCTGATCCTTGATCTCGTCATTGATTAGCGAAACTGCCTGCGAATTCTTCTTCAAGCCAATGAGTGTATCGAAGTAGCTTACAACGCAGGCCCCACGGAGGTTTTGAAGTTGAAGATCTTTCGCATCTTTCGATTTACAGAACTTGTATAGCTCGGAGGCCAGAGGTTCCGCTTCCTTATATTGACCCGCCGACAGCAGCGCATTGATCAGCTGGTTCATACATATTGCACTATTGGCATCTTGCAACGGCCTGATTGATGCCGCTTCGCGCGCGCATTGAAGCCCCTTGCCCTTGTCACCAATACCGACATAGGCCTCTGACATTTTCTCCCGACATTCTGCTGTAACCAGCTGTTGTTCATCATTCTGTTGGCTGCGATCCATCTTTGCGATGATCTCTTCCGCCATCTCAAGATATCTGCTAGCGACGTTGGAATCGCGCCCACGCACCAACCGTGCCAGATCAACCAGATGTCTGAGCAAACACGGATCTGGCCATTTTCGAAGGACGGTATCACTCTGCAGCTTGTTGGACGCGTCTATGGATCGATTCGCCGATTTTTCCAGTTCAGCCATTTGCCCGCGTCGCGCAAGAATGCGATCTTTCGCAAACATGCAACGCAGTACGGAATCTGAAAGTGGAACAACTTCCTTCGCAAAAGAATTTACTGTGAGATCGAGAATGCGATCACTGCCTTCTTTTTCTGCAACAGGAATGAACGCGTCAAGCAGCGGTAATATCGATTCCAATTGTTCCTTGCTCAAGAGGCGCTTTGAATGTAGAGCAATATCCGCCGCCTCATCGATCTGACCGGACAGATCCGTCAACGAAATCTTCGATTTTGATTTATCCGATTTAGCCACAACTACCTGATTGGAAGAACCAGCTATGCTTTCGCGCGTTTTTTTCAGCGATTCGATGGCGTATTTGAAAGCGAACTCTTCGTTTCCTTGCTTCTGTAATGCCTTGGCCAGCTCAAGATCCGCCTTGGCAATACTTGTTGCATCGGTAGACCCGCCGGAAAGTGCACTATCTACAGCAGCCTCTATTTGCTCTGCCGGCTGTTTCTTTCCTGCTTTAGCAAGGCGCTCCGCCGTGTCCAGGCATTCGATAATATTTCGCTGAGAGTGATCGTTCTTCAGACTGAATTCTGCCTTTGCCACCGTTCCAGAATCGCTTCCCAACCACTGAAACAGAATTACGATGCCCACAATGGATAGCAGACCAACCACTGCTATTATCCGAGCGATCAATACTTTTCTTCTAAGTTCTTCCGCTGCTGAATTCAAGTTACCTGATCCCGCTAATTCCGATGCCCTATACATTGCTAGTGGGAAGGGCTTTGTACGCACCGAGACAGTGTACACCGCACATGCCAGTTGACATTCTCACTTGCCTTCTTCGAAATGCTGCTGAAGTAGTGCAAAATTTCGCCGTTACAAGTACGAGATTATAACGCACGATTCGTGTCAGGATACGATTCTTGCCGTTCGTAACCGTCTTGTCTTCGAAACATTCGCTCGGGAAACCAATGCGGTCTGACTGGCAAGACCTCCACACCGGCCAACGGCAGCAAAGCCCCGCAGGCACGGAATTATCACATGGAAATTGTCACGCCCCTTTCTGGCGCCACCGATATACGGAAAGTGGCAACGGTGCGTCACCATTTCGCTCTCGCTCTCGATGATTTCGCTCCAGCTGCCGAGTATCTCAAACAGGCTCTGCGGTTAATCGAAGATCTCCACCAATCTCAACCAACCGTGCAACACGCCTTTGCGTTTGCAGGAATTTTGGCCACTGCGTCGTCGAACGAATAAAAGCGGGCGGCCTGACAAATGTCAGGCGATTTCACACGCAGGAACGTTTGCTGCGATCTCGGCTTACGTCAGCCATGTAAAAACGAAATAAATAAACGGACTGGTCACAGCCGGATTCAAGAAAGGAACGCCTGGCGTTAACCTTCGTGAGCCATTGTTGCTCTGCGGCGTCCCGCCCTCACGACGTGGAAGGATCGCCATGGATGGTCAAGCCAATCCCGTTGCACAATCGGCTTTGCAGTATTCGCGCATTGGCCGCCTTGAGCTCGTTCAGATCAGCGAGAAATGCTACCATTCGGTGAGACGCATTCTGTTTTGATAAGGCT
>JAKFUT010000026.1 GCA_021732565.1 Candidatus Obscuribacterales bacterium | reverse complement strand
AATCAATATCGCCGTCACCTGACTGCGCCGCGCCTGGAGAGTCCTAATGTTCAGGAGTATTCCTCAAGGCCAAACCGGGACCTCTTCCCAAGTACAGAATGATGTTGATTTCGGTCGATGCATGAGTAATATCGAGAAAGAGGGAAGTCCGTCGGAAAAGTGGACATCGAGTTTACGTTCAACCACGTATGAAGGACTGCGCCACCGAACTGAGCCGATTTTCAGTGCAAACTAACTCACAGCGGATCGCACTCAAGGTTGGCTACATACCCTGCAGCGAAACGGAGAGAATTCGATCTTGCGGAGTTATTTGTTGAGCGGCCTGGATGCCGCCGACTACTCCACCGAATACTGCATACTTGTTGTCCAGCTTCGGCTGGGGGGCCAGCGTAATATAGAATTGACTGCTGGCAGAGTTCAAGTCATTTCCAAAACGCGCCATCGCAACCACGCCAGCAGCGTTGTGCCGCAGCTTTTGATGAAGCTCCAGATTTAGCTTTCGGGGCTGCCCTGATTCGGGATCGACAAAACCACCGGACCCGTCTCCTTTAGGACACCCTGTTTGCACTACAAAACCAGGCACGACCCGGTGCCAGGTTAGCCCGTTGTAAAAGCCCCGTTGAGCGAGATCGAGAAAGTTCGATACCGTCTGCGGTGCGTACTGCCGAAAGAGTCGGATCGTTATTGGTCCTTTGGTTGTCTGCAGGACGGCAATAGGATCTGTTCGTGGAACATTAGACGCACTTGCGGTAGTGGGCTGCTGTTCCTGCTTATCTGGAACCTCCGCCGCATTGGCATCGCCGCGTTGCGGGACTTTCTTGCGCAAACATCCTTCACACTTCCCGTCGGTGGTGCTCATCGGTCCCGCAGGTAAGGACTGCGAGTTTACTGCCGATGCGCCGGATTGGCTACCGGAATTGGCCGGCGCACCGGAATTCATCGCGGCAGGATAGCCACCGGCAAAACCATTGTTAAGCCCGCCCGGAGGAGGCGCGTTGTCAAAGGGCCATCCAGCCGCGGAAAAAGGTTCTATGGTCCCGCCTACAGCAGGTATGCCGGCAGGAGGAAGTCGCTGCGGCATGCTCGCCGGAGCGGCGGCCGGCGTGGGGGTCCCGGGCATTCCTGTCGCTATCGGCAGTGTGGCTTCAGGAGGCACCAGATCCGGATCGGCTTCCTGGGCCAATACTGACGGTAATAGCCCAAACGATGCAGCAAACAAACTAGCAAGTAAACAGGTTCCCAACCCCTTTCGACCCTTCACGGCTTGCTTTACTAACACCTGAATTCTCCCTGAGGTACTGTGATAACTATCTGCAACAGATGGACCCGGTGGTGGCTAAGCAGGGGAACCGCTCACAGACTTCTTCTTGGCGCACAAATCTGCGTTCCGTGAATGATCTATCTCGTCTCCAGTTATAATGCATAGCAATAATTGGAATTCTAAATTGCATCGTCTGAACGGTCATTGGGGAAATTCCCATGCCGCAGAAGAGAGCTTCCCGCCGGGATGCCACCCCAAAGGAAAAGAGATGGAAGACGTCGAAACGCGATTGCTCAATGCCCGATTAAGGCTGTGTACGCTAACGGAAACATTTAATCAAAGTGGCAAAACGGATCTTGATGCATGTCTTCATGCAGCCGAAGTTTCTGTCGAAGTGGGCAAGTTAATGCAGGAGCAAGGCAGTTTCGCCACGGCTAATCCGTTTTTTCAACAAGCGCTTGAACTCTACAATTCTCTGCCCGCCCCACCGGGCATCGGACTGGTTCGTTGCTGGTACCACCTTGGCAAGAACTACTATGAGCAAGAAGACTTTGATCTGGCCGAAGCCGCCTATCGTCACTGCATAGACTTATATGAAATGGAGTCCATTCCCGAAGACGCTTTTCTGGCCACCATCTTTGATGCCATGGCCTATTTGTATCACGATCGCGATAAGTTCGGCGTGGCCGAGCCGTTGCTACAGAAGGCTCTGGCGATCAAAGAGTCCGTTCTTCCCGCCGATCACACTGCGCTGGCCGAAAGTCTCAATCATCTCGGTTGGCTTTACAGTGAACACGCGCACTACCATGAGGCAGAGCAACTCTTCCTGCGCGCGCTGGGAATCTGGCAACGGTCCTGCGGTCTCCAAAACGCGAGCGCCGCTATGTGTCTGGAGAACTATGCAGATCTACTGAACAAAACGGGCCGAACCGCCGAAGCGACAAAAATTTTGTGCAACGTTGAGCAGATTCGATTTGGTAGTTGACGACGAGTCAATTGTAAGCGCGCCAGGGCGCACTCAGTCAATATACTCGCGCAATCTTCGGCTTCGATTCGGGTGCCTTAGTTTGCGAAGGGCTTTTGCTTCGATCTGGCGAATTCTCTCCCGGGTAACACCGAACAATTGTCCAACTTCCTCGAGCGTTCGCTGCCTTCCGTCATCCAGTCCGAAGCGCAGGCGCAAAACATCGCGCTCACGCGGTGAAAGGCTGGCCATTACTTCTATGATGTCGTCTCGCAACAATTCTTGAGTGACGGAAGATGCAGGTGTCTCAGCATCTCGGTCTTCAATGAAGTCGCCCAGGCGGCTGTCTTCTTCTTTTCCGATCGGCGTTTCAAGAGAAACAGGTTCCTGAGCGACTTTCACAATCTCTCTCAGCTTGGCCACTGAGATTTCCATTGCTTCGGCAATCTCTTCTTCAGTCGCCTTACGTCCCTTATCTTGCTGCAACTTGCGCTGAATTTTCTTCAGCTTATTGATCGTCTCAACCATATGCACGGGAATGCGAATGGTTCGGGCTTGATCAGCGATGGCTCGCGTAATAGCCTGACGAATCCACCAGGTGGCGTAAGTACTGAATTTGTATCCTCGCGAATGATCGAATTTCTCAGCGGCGCGAATCAGTCCGAGATTTCCTTCTTGAATTAGATCAAGAAAAAGCATCCCCCGCCCGACATATTTCTTGGCTATTGATACCACTAGACGCAAGTTGGCTTGAGTCAACTTACGTTTAGCCACTGCCCCTTCCGGACCGCCCTGCTCAATTCGGCGAGCAAGCTCAATCTCTTGCTGCGCATTTAGAAGGGGAATGCGTCCGATTTCACGCAAATACATGCGAACCGGGTCATCAGATGACAATCCTGTCGACACCTGCTTGTCAAACTCAGCAGGGTCTTCTTCGACCTTTACATCCTCATCGTCAATGAAATTGACGTCATCGCCACTGGCGCCGGGAATTTCCGGCAAATCAGAGTCGTCATCTGTAAGTAAGTCTTCCAGGTCACCTCTGTCTCTACGTTTACCGTTATCTTCCATTCGTTTCAGGTTCTCAACAAAGCTCTGTTCTCGATCTCGGCTCTTGGTCACTACGTGGCCTCCACAAGTGCAGCGTCGATTATTGCTTTCAATTCTTCCAGCTCTTGCTCACTTCTGGAGTTCGAATAGAAGGCGGTCTGCAATTTCTGCAATTTCCCTATTCTACTCGACAACCGTACTTCTTCTTCTTCCCCCGGTTGCTGACGCATCCTCACACGTGTTGTCGTCAGCGCTTGATTTAATCTTTCTTGTAATAACCGATACCGTGCATCTTTAAGAATAACCTCTGTGGCCAGATTTTGTTTTCGTATTTCCTCCACTTTTCGATCGAGATCCCATAATTGCTGCTTGGCCTCATGATCGGGAGCCAATCTCTCAGCTAACCTCTGCCAGAAGTCTTCGGCTGTAACAAATTTGCCAATGCTGACAATTGCCTCTTTGATACGCTGATGGATCGGGTCAAGCATTCTGTCAGTGAACTTTTCTCGCATTAGTTCATAATCTTCCGGCGATATCAAGTACAAAGAGAGAAGTTGTAGCTCGGCTTCGACATGTCCGGATTTTGGCGCATTCTTGGCAACAGCGAACGATTGTCTCGATGATTTCTCATCACTGGCACCCATTCTCTTGCCCCGTCGATAGGTTCCCACTTCAGACAGCAGGTCTTCTTCTCGGATACCCAACGTGGTAGCCCACGACCGGGCGTACTCCGCTCTTGCAATCGGACTCTTAATAGTGGCTAAAACCGGAACAACCTTACCCGCCGCATCAATTCGCCCCGTGTTGGTGTTTGTATCAATTCCATGTACGGCAAGCTCCAGTCGATAATCAATCAAGAGCGGTGCGTTTTCAACAGCTTGAGTGAAGCCTTCCAGCCCGGCACCGGACTCAGTCGATCGTAAACACTCATCGGGATCTTTGGCGCCGGGAACACGCACCACTCTCATCTCGATGCCGACTCCTTCGGCAATGTTAGAAAGAACTTCCATTCCTCGTTCTACCGCTTTAGCTCCGGCACTGTCGGCATCAAAGCTAAGTAAGACGCGGCGACTATCCGTATATCGAACGAGCAGCTTGCCCTGTCGCTCCGTCAGTGCAGTTCCCAGTGCAGCTACGGTGTTGGTGAATCCGAATGCATGGGCGGTGATCGCGTCGAAATACCCTTCCACAACAATCACAGCATCGCGGTCACGAATTGAATCTTTTGCCTGATTCAATGCAAACAAATGCTCACCCTTGGTGTAGAGCAACGTTTCCGGTGAATTAAGGTATTTCACCTGGTCGTCGCCAAGCGTTCTGCCACCAAATGCGATGACACGCCCCTGATCGTCTTGAATGGGAATCATCAGCCTGTTGCGAAACAAATCGAAGCAATGGTCGCTGTCGGGCTTGCGACGAACAAGGCCGGCTTCGACCAATGTCTCGGTGGTTACTTGAGCAGCGTGGGTCAAATAACGAAGCAAGCCATCCCAGACAGGCGGTGCATAACCGAGCTTGAAGCGGGTTGCCAGCTCAGGCGAAATGCCCCGCCGATCAAGATATTCGCGGCCGACCAGCCCTTCGCGAGGATCTTCAAGTAATCGTGCGAAATATTCTGCAGCCTGCTGGTATAGAAGCATCAACGTACTGCGTTTGTCATATTCGCCGCGTTCGCTTTCCGTCTCAATCAGAGCAATTCCATACTTCACTGCCAGATCGCGCACGGCATCAACAAAGTCAAGTTTCTTCGCTTTTTTCACAAAGGTGATGGCATCGCCCGATTCGCCGCATCCAAAACATTTGAACATGCGCTTTTCGGGGTTTACATGAAAGGAAGGAGTCTTCTCCGGATGAAAAGGGCAAAGCCCCTTGTATTCTTTGCCCGTCCGCTTGAGCACCACATGTTCGGAAATAACTTCCAGAATGTTAGACCGACTAACAACATCAGCAATAATGTCCTTGTTAATCCCGTTCATGCTATAGCTCCGGTTTTTCCTAAGCAAAAGTATCTCGTTGTCGGAGCTACTGATACTCCAGCACAATAGCTCCAAGTAAGCCCGGCCGCTGGCGCGCTCGCCTCTTGCCTTGCGCAAAATGACGGGGTGAGATCCAAGCTCAGATAGTTTGCCATGAAGTTGCAGCCGACACGTTAAATCCGGCTGTGAAGCTGCTTCGATTGAAGAGGGTTCTCCCGATTGAGGCTTACGGCTAAGCGATGGAGATTCTCAACATTATCTAATACAAGTCGCGAGGGCTCCCCGGATATATGCATATGGGCTACTATTTGTACAAGTCCGTCGCCTGCGACTGGCGCGGGTTCTTCGAGCCACCTTCCGAGCCGCTTCTTCAAGGCAGTTCCAGTTGCAGAGACTCAAGCTGACAAATGTGAGCAAGAAAGGTTTCGGTTAGTCGAATCGGGTAAGCCGTGACGTAATCTCCAGCCAGCCTTCCAATAGGTTTGGGAGCTGGCAATCTGGAATCAAGTGGGCCGCCAAATCTTAAAAACCAGGAATCACAGGCACTACCGGAATCTACAAGTGAATAAGGGGCTGCGATAAATGAAGACTTTGATCAAGAACGGGCGCATTGTCACCGCTGTAGACGATTATCATGCCGACATCCTCATCGATGGCGAAACCATCGACATGATTGGAAAGAAACTAGATGTGCAGGCAGACAAGATAATTGATGCGACAGATCGTCTCGTCATTCCCGGAGGTATCGACCCGCATACGCACCTGGACATGCCTTTCGGGGGCACAGTCTCAGCCGATGACTTTCAGACTGGAACCATCGCAGCGGCCCATGGTGGCACAACAACGATTATCGATTTCGCCATTCAAGCCAAGGGCACTTCCATTCAAAAAGCTCTGGAAACATGGCACGCCAAGGCTGCAGGGAAGACGGCCATTGATTACGGATTCCACATGATCGTCACCGATCTCAGCCCCACCGATCATGTGCCGGAAATGCGCCATTTGATGGAGCGTGAGGGGGTGCTCAGTTTCAAGTTATTCATGGCCTATCCGGGCGTCTTGTTAGCCGACGATGCGACCATCTTTAGAGCAATGTCAGTAGCCGGTGAACACGGCGGACTGATCTGCATGCATGCCGAGAACGGAGTCGTCATCAACGAAATAGTTGCCAGAGCGCTGGCCGAAGGAAAGACCCATCCCAAATACCACTCACTGACAAGGCCTACTCTGGCAGAGGCCGAAGGTGTCAATCGATCCATTATGCTGGCTGAAATGGCTGGATCGCCCGTTTACATTGTTCACCTGAGTTGCTCTGAGGCCTTGCAGAAAATTAAAGAAGCCCGCGATGAAGGCATTCCTGCATTCGCCGAAACATGCCCGCAATACCTTTTCCTTGATTACACATATTATGAACGCGAGGGTTTTGAGGGAGCGAAGTACGTCATGACCCCGCCCTTGCGAGAGAAGTGGCATCAAGAGAAACTATGGACCGGCTTGCGAATGAATGACCTGCAGGTAGTTTCCACCGATCATTGTCCTTTCTGCTTCAAGGATCAAAAGCAACTTGGCAAGGATGACTTTTCCAAAATTCCCAATGGCGGACCCGGTGTTGAGAATCGTATGTCGCTTGTTTACAACGGCGGAGTGGTTCAGGGACGGATCTCGGTAAACAGATTTGTCGAGATAACGTCTACTTCTGCAGCACGCATCTTCGGTCTTTTCCCGCGCAAGGGAACAATTGCGCCGGGTTCGGACGCCGATATCGTAATATTTAATCCGAATAAGAAAATGACGATTAGCGCCGAGACTCACCACATGAACGTAGACTACAATTGCTACGAGGGAATGGAGGTGACGGGAGTCACTGAAACTGTACTCAGCCGTGGCAAAGTCATCATTGAGAATGGCTCGTACGTCGGGAAACCAGGAGACGGCAAGTACCTTAAGCGGTCGAGCGTACAAGAAGCACTGAGACCCGCAGTCGCGTCAGGCAGATAGCGCCAATACCAGGAGTCCGGGAGAGGAGAGCATGGTAAAAATAACTACAGCGTTCAAGAGTCTAATCACCGAAGAACGTAATCAGAAGACAATGGATCTCGATACGCTCAGCACCCCAGATCTAGTTAAGCGCATTCAAGAAGAAGACATTGAAGTTGCTCAAGCTGTACAGGCAATTGTGCTTGATATTGCAAAAGCGGTCGACCTGGCAGCCGAAGCGCTTGCTAAAGGCGGGCGCATGTTGTATTTCGGAGCAGGTACCAGTGGTCGCCTGGGAGTGCTGGATGCTACCGAGTGCTCTCCCACCTTTGGCGTGGAGACCACGCTGGTGCAAGCCTGGATAGCGGGCGGCAAGGAAGCAATGTTCCAGTCTTTCGAAAACGCGGAAGATTCATTTGAACTTGGTGAAGAAGATGCAAACAAAGCAAACATCACCGACAAGGATGTAGTGGTCGGCATCACAGCCAGTGGCCGCACGCCGTACGTTCTTGCTGCTCTTCGCAAAGCAAAAGAGAAGAATGCTGTGGTTATCTGCGTGGTTAACAACCCGGTTTCAGATCTGCTGGGTATTGCCGATGTAACGCTGGCAGCACTGGTTGGTCCAGAAGCAATTACCGGTTCAACCAGAATGAAGGCCGGCACCGCGCAGAAGATGATTCTAAACCTGCTCTCTACGTGCACGATGGTTAAGTTGGGCAAAGTCTACGAAAACTTGATGGTAGACCTGAAGCCTACCAACGACAAACTCCGTGAACGTGCATTATCTATTATCTGTACAGTTTGCGACGTTCCACGCCCGCATGCGGAAGGATCACTGGTAGCATCCAACAATCGAGTGAAGACAGCAATTTTGATGTTGAAGCGAAAGATTGGCCGAGCCACCGCTGAAGAGTTGTTGTCTAAATCCAACAACTCACTTCGAAAAGCGCTCACAAAAGCGCTCACAACTGAAGTGCAAGCGCCAGTCCAAGCGCCTTCGCCTGACGCGAAATGAACGGCTAGTCGCCAACAAGGCGACGAACTGAGCGAATGATTACAATCAAAGGACCGATCGCAATTTGAACTGCGACCGGTCCTTTCTCCAAAGGATCAAGAGAGATTCAAACCAGAGAAGAGCTAGAACGGCACATAGCAGCTCTGCGCCTGTGCACCGTCTGCCCGGCGATGAACCGGCCGGTAATTGCGCACACTGCCGTCCTCAGTCAGGTCTATCTTTGCGGGCAAGCACCGGGACCTCATGAAGGGAAGCTCGGCAAGCCCTTCGCATGGACAGCCGGAAAGACTCTATTCAGTTGGTTCCAACAGATTGAAGTCAGCGAAGATGAATTTCGCACACGGGCCTTCATGGCGGCAGTATGCCGATGTTTTCCAGGAAAAGGCAAATCGGGCGGCGATCGAGTTCCTTCAAAGAACGAGATTTTGAATTGTTCAACTTGGATGAATCGAGAAATTGAAATACTACAGCCAGGCTTGATCATTCCCGTGGGGCGTCTGGCGATCGAAGTTTTTCTGCCCGGCAAGCCCCTTAGTGAGACTGTCGGACAATGCATCACAGTGCAGCTTACGGGGCGCTCCGTGGATATTATTTCATTACCTCACCCCTCAGGTGCATCTACCTGGTTCAAGCGAGAACCGGGCAAGACACTCCTTCTCGATGCGCTTCAGCTGCTTAAAGAGCATAATGTGTGGCGAGAAACTTTCCAAAACAGCGATGGCAACATGAATGGCGTGCCGATCTGCTAGTAAAATATTGCTCCAGAAGCACTCCAAAGGAGCCGAGCGAAACACATGAGCGTGTGGCAAAAAACGACGGAATTCCTTGCCGGGTTCAAGCGGAAAACCAAAATCACTGAACCAACAAAAGAGAACGAAGTGACAATTGCATGCTGTAGCGAAGAGGTTCACATAGCATTCAGAGGCGTCAGCGATGACCGGCTGTACATTGCTTACAATCGTAAATGGGACGAAGTTCGTTATTATAAACCTAATGGGCTGAGAGTTTTTTGTGCCGGGTGCAGGCATCGAGTATTGTAAGCGGGCAAGAATTTTCAGGGTCGTTTTGAAGAGAGCGAGCCTCGCAAGAGCCACCGGCTTCTTCGCGCAGCAGTGGCTCTTGCGAGGCTACCTGCGAGCAATGAACCCGCGCCTACGATAGTTACGGACTGTTCATTTTGTCGGTTTCACGAGCAATGCTAACGGCCCAGTCAGGCTTCATTTTGAGAACTATGTCGAATTCCAATACAGCGTTTTTCTTATCATTCTGACCGGCATAGTACTGGGCCAACACGAAGTGAACCTCAGGATCTTTTGGGAAAAGCGCAGTGAGATTTTGTAGATCGGCATGAGCTTGTGTAAATTCATGAGCCGCAACGCAGTCGTGTGCACGCTCTACCAGAGCATCGCGATCTCGTGGAGAACGAGCAAGAATTTGACTGCATTCTTCGGCAGCCTCAAGCCAGAGAGAAGATTTTCGCAGACAGCGAGCCCGTGCCATTCGCATATCTCGAACTGGCGGATCATCAGATTTTGCTAATTGAATCGCTTTTTCATACGCATCTGTGGCTTGGGGTAGATTGCCGAGGTTGTCCAATGCCAGCGCATAGGCCCTCCAATAACTTCCATCGGGAGTTTTCTCTAAAACAGATAGCCGTTCCAGATCCTTGATCGCAAGTTCCCAATCACCCTTTTCCAGATGGATTTTGGCACGCGCTTTGAGGCTATCTGTATCGTCGGGCGATCGGACCAACACCATGTCGTACTGCTTAAGCGACTCGTCCACATTGCCCAGAGCCTGATACGAGCGAGCCTTGTACTTACGCGCCTCAATCAGTTCCGGATCAATAACTAAGGCACGATCCAGCAGGCTGATCGCCTGCGAATACTGCCCTGCTTTGTAGCTCAACAAGCCAGCCTGCGAGAAGGAACGCGAAGAATTAGATAGTAAACAGAAAACAACAATAATTCCAATCAATAATGCTATTAGAGCAAGTCGCCTCCAGGAAAGAATGACCTTGACCCTGGATCGCCCGGGAGCAGGAATGTCAGTTACAGGTTGCATCACAGCACCGCTGGTAGCACCACTAGTTTGTGCGCTCATCTGTGCCGGTTTTGCTATTCTGGTAGTTTCTCCGGTTACACGAGTGACGGGCTCCCAGGATGCATTGCTCATCCCGGGCAATGATAATTCACCGGTATGACGTGGAACTAAACTTCCACCATTGCGTTGGCTGGAATGAGACAGTTCGGAAGAAAGTTCCGGCTCTGTGCCGCCAGCTCCGTGGAGATCAGAGTCGCTATCGAACGATGGAGCGCCTGAACCACTCTCAACGACAATCGCTGAAGGCTCGACGGAAA
>JAKFUT010000367.1 GCA_021732565.1 Candidatus Obscuribacterales bacterium | reverse complement strand
AAATTGACAGCTGCTCCTCAAGTGCTTTGAGCTTGGGGGACTGCTTGGTTTCAGAATCCTTCTTTTGTGAATTCGAAGCCACCGGGTCAACTTCGTCATCACAATTTGCCGGTAAACCTGATGCAAATGCGGCGAACATGAACAATGCAAACCCCATCTGAACGAAACGACGCTCAACCGAGGCGGAGGTATTTGACAAATGCAGAGACTGTGCGTTAGTTCGAAGCTTGCTCATGCGATGATTTTAACCTGCTCTAATTTCGGTGATTAGTCTAACACTACGTTTTCGGTCATTGCTACCCACAAATTTATTTTCAAGATCCGCAATTCCCGGTGCTTCAGGGGTTAACGGGCATTCCCCCGATTGGCTGCCCCTGATATTCGAAATTTTTATCAGAAAATCATAAATCCGATATATACCTTAGTAGTTACATTGGTGTCATTATGCAGTTCAAGTTGCGTGACACCGCCCGGGAGCATCGACGGAACTCATTTGCGGGCAGCTCCATCCGACATAACAGGCAACACGTTCCTACCGTATCGTTTACCTTCTTTTGTGTCCCTTGCGGAATTCTTACCACTGACTGTGGCAAAGTTCGAGCTCACCTGTCCGACATCAAGCTATCCGCCTCAAGAAGCCCCTTCGCAGTCCCTCCCATCGGGTTGTGATTACTTTGTAACTGCTACCCGTTATGGTCTGTTTGAGATGATTCACCGGGCCTCTGGTGGAAGCGGAAAGGCAGATCCAAACGGGGATAACTACGGGACGGGATGACTTTGGAGCAAGAGAACGAAGTATTACGCGGCTCAGACTCGCCAAAACCTCAAACCGACCGACTCAACCTTGAGTCGCTCGAACTAATGAAGTCAGAACGGCTCAACGGTTCAGCCGGAAGCGCTCAGCGCGACCAATCTCTCCTTGGCTTGGGTTTTCCATCTGGCGAAACCCTGCTTGCAAGCTTCGGACTGGAGGGTTCAGCCACGAAGCAAAAGGACACGAAAGATCAAAAGGATGGAGGAGACAAGAAGGGCACCCCTTTTCAATCCGAAAAGGCAACTGCGGTAGAAATTGAGTTCCTGAAGAAGGTCGCCAGCCCGGAGCAGATTGAAAAAGTGAAGGGTGAGATCAATCGCCTTGGTAAAGATCCACACGAAGCGGTTCTGGATGCCACAAAAGATAAGAAAAACAGGGTGATCGGATTGGGGGAATGGCATTCAACCCCCAACGGATTACGTACTCTTGCGCAAACAATGATGGGCGACTTTAAGAAGGAAGGCATTACTCATCTTGCCGTAGAAGTTCAAGACAAAGATCAAAACATGCTGGACAGACTGGCTAAAGGTGAAAAAGCTGCCGGCGAGGAGTTGAAGAAGATCTATGGCAATCTCGGGGAGGATTGGGTGCGGATGATATCCGAAGCTGCGGCAAAGGGAATCAAGTTGGTTGCAGTGGATAGCAGTACTAAACCCACGATGGAAGAATTTGCCAGGGCATCAACACGAAATAGCGATTCGATGCAAAAACGGGACAGCAGGATGAGTGAAAACATCGCCGGCATACTGAAGTCCGATGAGAAGGCGCGAGTGCTATTCGTCGTGGGTTCTGCACATTTGGAGAAAGGCACAGAGCATAAATCTGCCGCTACCCACTTGCAAGATAAAGGATATGCGATCGCTACATTCGGAGCACACATGGAGGGTGAGTCGGAGAACATCACCACTCCGACTCTCGTCAAGAGCCTGTCTCGTTCTGTAGCAATAGAGACAGGCAAGACCGAGGAACTTAAACGGTTTCCGTTATTTACAGGGAAGGACTCTACCACATTGGGTCGACATGATTTCGCTCTTTTCTTGCCACAAAATTCCGCGCTGAAATTTTCGGAACAGGCACACGGAAAAGATAGCCCGAAGATATTGCCCGAACTGGAAGAACTGACAAAGGCCAAACTGGGTGCGCGCAACATGGCAGACAGCGCGCCTCTGATAGAACGCACAACAGATCTGGCAAAGAAGAAATTTGGCGAGCAAAGTAGAGAAGTCGCCGAACTCTACGAGCGCTTCGGACACGCCAGTAAAGGCGATCAGGCGGCAAACTTCTATTTGGAAAGTATGGCCATAAGAGAAAAACTCGACGATCGTAATGCGTATGGTCGAGCTGCGGGACTCGTCGTGCGCGTAAATGAAGAGAGCGGAAACTCGAAAGAAGCAGCTAAATACTTTAATCAAGCAGCAGAACATCTGACAAACCAGAAAAACAATTCAGCCGAGGGAATCAAATCATTCCTGATCTACACATCCAATTTCGGAAACATTCTGCGCACATCTGATGACACCGCAGAATACACCAAAGTACTCGAAAACCTTCTCGCTTTGAAAGGGAAAATCGGCGCCTCTACATTTGATGAGCACAGATCATTAGCTGACATCTACAATCGTCAGAAGCAGCCGAAAGAAGCAGAGAAGCACTATCTCGGGGCGTTAGAGTCCGCGAGCAGCGATACAAACCTTTTCAGGGTGCGCCGAGATTTCGGCAACTTTCTGGAAACCCGGGGATTGCTGGACGAAGCAGAAAAGCACAGACGAGCTAACCTCGATTTGTTTGGAAAGGACAAACAAGACTTTTTCTCCGCTAACACGGATCTGGCGCGTAACCTGGAGAAACAGAAGAAGGACAACCAGGCAGAAGAAATCTACCGGTCCGCCATGAAAAGTTGGGAGAAGGGAGTAACCATTGACAATCCGGGTGAAGTAAATATAGAATTTCTCACCAGCTATGCAGCATTTCTGAAACGAACAGGAAAGAATGACGAAGCCGCGCAGATTGACGAAAAGGCACAATTCTCTCAATTAATGTACGAAGGACTATCTCCCCGTTTCCGCAGGGAAAGCACTGAAAGCAGGGAAAAGAAATTGCAACAAGCGATGCCCTTGTGGGAAAGAGGCGCGTCAAACGAAGCCCAGGGTCGCCTTTACTTGCAAGAGTATGCAAAGTTGCTCGAGTTCATTGAGAAACACAACGAAGCAAGAAGAGTTACCGCTAAACTCAAGTGACGAGAATTTGTTTGCTGATCGTCAAGTTTGATTCATATCGACAAGATGGAGCAAATACTCACGTGTTCATTTTGATCCAAGACTAAGCGCCATTGAAGTAACTCAACACTTTAATAGATCTATAGCGCTGATCAAATGGCACGATGGTGACACCCGGCTGGCTGTTCGAACCTCGAACGATGTGCGCGAATGCTCACCACACCGTCACCACATATGTGCCGCCCGGAACCGCAATTCTACTACCGTGATGGTGCCCAATGTTCCTCTAATCGCACGAGACACCATGCTTATTGAAATAATCCTGGTGATAATCCTCAGCATCATAGAACGGTCCAGCTGATTGAATTACAGTTACAATTGGGCTCTTGAATTTGTGTTCGCTCTCCAGTTTATCCTTAAATGCAGTTGCCTCCGCCGTTTGCTGCGGCGTGGTGCAAAAAATAGCCGATCGATATTGAGTTCCAAAGTCCGGTCCCTGACTATTTAGAGTTGTCGGATTGTGCATGGTAAAGAACGTTTCGAGCAGTTTCGCATATGTTACCTTGGCGGGATCAAATTCCACCTGCACAACTTCCGCATGACCAGT
Organism: Candidatus Obscuribacterales bacterium; assembly: GCA_021732565.1. Classification (GTDB taxonomy): domain Bacteria; phylum Cyanobacteriota; class Vampirovibrionia; order Obscuribacterales; family Obscuribacteraceae; genus JAKFUT01. The sequence goes on along the minus strand of JAKFUT010000367.1, from coordinate 7,194 downwards.
CTTGTCTGTACACACTTCTTTGTAAGTAGGGTTCACCGGCTTCCCGCCTGAATATCCGGCTCTGGTTCTCACAACTCCGGGCACCTTGCTGAACACATGTTGTACCTTCCAGAAACAACCAGCCGCAAAAATGGCTTTTTCCAATTTTTGATGCTCCTTTGTACCATTTAGGTGTTTAGCAGCAGGTTGATCGGCATGCACCGCAGTGACCGCTGCCGTCAAACCAAAATTTATGCTTAAAAATAAGCAAAGAGCCAATCTGAATATGCTGATGACCATAGTGCAGTTCTCCGATACGCTAGACGGGCTAGTCAAACACTTTTACAAAACCACGTTGCCGGCATTGCAGCATTGCATGCCTGGCGGTCAAAGTACCATTGCTGTCGGCGCGCATTAGCACATTACTCTAGAATTACCCGGTAAGCCATTTTGATACCCTCAACATTTTGACGAAGAGTTGGATAGTTGGATAACAAATTCTCTGAGAAACCATTGTACCCCCGCTATATGTTCAAAGCATTCATGTGTGATCCAACGGCCTATGTTCGGTAACATCAGGTCATAGGAGCCCGGCATTTAACATCCAATTCGTAAGACGCCTCACATCGTAAACAAATCAGGCCCATAAGGTCTTTGTTGCAAGCAAGAGCAGCAGTAGCCGGTTCAACTTTCTTCTCAAGGTTTGCTCCTGCCGGCAGCCCATATACGCGCATCTGAGGGAAGGAATGTATGAAGATCTGAAGAAGCTGGTCTTCCCCATCCCGAGGAAAAAGCAGAACCGGTGCATGACCTTGAGATCGATTTTGCGTGGCAACACTAAAGGAAGACGCTAGCGCACAACAAGCCCCAGTGAAGCGGCCGCCTTGCGATCCGCCTCACACTCTTCCATTCGGCCAAGTTTCTCAAGTGCAGCAGATCTCCACGCAAACGCGCAAGCAAGATGGGGAGAACGCTCTATTGCCCTGGTAAGCTGTTCTACCGCAGGATTGTACTGGTCAAGCAAGAAACAGAGATGGCCATGTGTGGCTATATACAACCCGTTCTCCGGCTGAAAACTCAATGCTTTCTCAACGCTAAGCAATGCATTCTCATACTTCTCCAGCTGCAAGAATGTGCAACTCTTATGATAATAAACCAGCGCACTGATCGGGTTGTGTTCAAGTGCTTCGTCATACTCAAACAGCACCTTGTCATAATCTTTCATCCGCATATACACTGCGGCTCTGGCCAGGTGCACTTGTTCAGACGGTTGGAGCGTAGCACAAAGCTGGAAATCTTGAAGAGCAAGATCAAATTCAGATAATGCACTGTGAGCCATTCCTCTGCAAAAATACGCATCCACACAATTAGGATTCAATTCTATGGCATGGGTGCAATCGTCACTGGCACGTTTATACTCTTGCATCGCACTTAGCAATGATGCGCGCCGATAGTACCAATCGGCTGAGTTGGGCATTACTTCAATTAGTTTGTCGTAGTCTCTTAGCGCCAGCTCCAGTTTCCTTAGAACCATGAATATTTGCAGCCGGTAAGAAAGCCCGGTAATACAGACAGGATTCAATTCCAGGACATCATTAATGTCAAAGAGTGCGTCCTCATATTTGCCCAACCGTGCAAGGGCCAGAGCGCGCATCAATCTGGCATTTTCACTGATTGCAGGATTCTTACTAACCGCCAGAGACATTTCAAAGTCGTCGATGGCCTCTTTCAGCTTATTCATTTTCAAGAAAATGATGCCACGCAAGTGATAACCGTCTGCCCGAGGTTCATCTTTGAGAGAAGTATTTGCATCTGTCAGAGCCTTATCGTAATGACTGAGACCAAGGTGCGCCGCAGCTCTAGCAAGAAGACTCATGGTAAAATTCGCGCCCAGCGACAAAGCGGTGATGCTATCTACCAGGGCATCTTCAAACTCGTTCAGTTGATTACGTGAAAGTGCCCGCAATAGATAAAGGGGCGCAGACTCCGGGTTCAATCGAGTAGCAGTTTCCAGATCTTCAACTGCGGGGCCGAACTGACGCTGTTGCAGGTAGAGCTGCGCCCTGATAACGTATCCCTCAGGATAGTTCGGATCAATTGCAATCATCTGATTACAGTCAGCTATTGCTTCATCGAGCTTTCGAAAAATCAAGAACAAGATCGCCCTTTGCTTTAGATAGAACAGAGGAGCGGCCGGCGCTAGTTCGATTGCGGCAGAATAATCGGCCAATGCTTGCTCAAAGAGTCCCATTTTACTATAGACTGCAGCACGATTGCAGTGCACATCGGCGGAGCTAGCATTAATTGAAAAGGCGAGATTACATTCCCGAAGAGCTTCTTCTAATTTGGCGTATTTGAGATAGATATTCGAGCGGGTGATATAGGGCTCGACGGAAGTGCCTCCTCTGTCGATCGCCAGGGTGCATTCTTTATAAGACTCCGCGTATTCTGCATTTTGAAAGTGAAGATAACCCAACCCTGCATGCAATTCGACGCTGTCGCTCCCAAGTCTTTTCGCTGCATCGTAATCCATTCTGGCTTTGTCGCGCAACCCAAGCTTTGCGTAGGCGGTACCCCGAGTGACAAAGGGTTCCGGCGAGCGGTCATCAAGACTTATTGCACTACTGCTGTCTTGAACGGCCCCGTTATAGTCTCCCTTGGAAAGATATGCAGACGCGCGAATGATCCGCGCTCGTCGTGCGAGTTCAACTGCAAGACTACCCGGCTGACAGAGCGGATCGCGGGTATTAAGTGCTGCGGTGCAATCTGTTATCACCCTCACAGTGTCGCCCAGAACGCTTGAAGCCGACGCTCGCCAGACATAGGCCGCCATATGCAGCGGATCAACCTCAAGAGCGCGGGTACACAATGTAACCGTCTCCTTGTACTCACCCCGCTCGAAAGCTTGGGTAGCCTGGTCGAGGAACTGCTGGGAAAGGAATCGCGCCTGTGCGGCGGGTAACTCGGGCGACACTATATATCTCCGGACTGAAAGCCTCGCAATTCAAGTTATCCCATTTCTTCCTCTATTGGAAGAGAAGTAATCAACGGGGAGTCGTTCAAAATTATATGAAGGGACGTGTTCTTTGCTGACCAGACCATTCTAAGCGTCGAATCAGTTATCAGCGAATATACCGGTCGAGGTTTTGCGGCTTCGTCTCAGAACGCAATATGTCAAAATCCGAGCTTCCTGCAAGTGTTGTTGCCAACAATCGCTACACAATTTCGAAGGCAGACCATCGCTAGACCGGGCAAGAATCTGACTGGATAAATGAGCATTCGGTTTTCGTAAGGAATTGAAAGGAAATCAACAACCCCAAAGGACGTTCGATATTGAACAACCAGCCGTTGACACATACAGTCATCAGCGCTCCCGAGGCTGGTATCGAGCACAGAAAACAGACCGCTCCGTTGTGACGATTATTATCACGGGATTTCACATGTTATGGCTGACTGTGGGATTGGAGTTAAATTCTAACGTCCCGGGTCAAGAGATAATGACCTGGTCTATCGATCCTGATGCTCCTTTGTGGCAATGGTTACCATCCGGAACCCGCCAAGGACTCCCTTCAGATACTCTTTGAGTGGCATTGCCATCTCCATTTCCATCCCCCCAAAACGTCCCTCTTTCACCCGCTAGTTACCGCTACCGTTTCAGACTAAACGACACAATCCTTAGAAAACAAAAGCGACCCCCTTCCAGAGGTCGCTTATGTAGGAATCAATTCAGCGAGCCGAATGTAGATTCTCAGGGTCTGAAAATCACCTCACGATTGCGCGAGACAACCAGAAGGCTCGGACTTGCCGATAGGTGTTCAGTGCTTGGGTCTGCACAGCCATTGCCATCGGAACGGCGACTACCATTTTCGGGGCAGAAGCCGGGGCAATTGGTGTCCCGATAAGCAAAGGACTTGCCATTGCTCCGGTTGTAGTTGCACCAATTACCAGCAATGTGGCTTTCAGCGCTCTTGAGATTTTCATGTTTTGCCTCCTTAATAGGCGGGTGCGATAGGCACAACTTTATTGTCTGCTTACCAGCCCCTTTTGACACTGTGGAAATTGCGATTGGTCAACTGGGGTTTGGACTGTTTTATTCCACGAGCGAGTCGTAAGAATTAGCATTCTCCCTACGATGTCATGCTCGGTCAATATGACGATAGTAACCCATTTATACACGGACTTGCACGAAAATCATCGCTCTAAATACAGAATATATTTATATTCGTCATAAACGGGTCGACTAAAGAAGCTATAATCGCACGATTTCCGCCATTAGAGGGGTGAATACGAGTGAAGACAGCCGCTGCTTGTCAGACCAAATTGACCCGACTGCCTGGATTGATTTGCAAACAACACTACTTCGAAGTACCGCTTGATTACGAGCGTTCGAGCGGTAAGAAGATCACCGTTTTTGCCCGCGAACTGGTGGCACCGCAAAATGAGTCAAACCAAGATCTTCCCATGCTTGTGTTCCTGCAGGGGGGGCCCGGCTTTGAATCCCCTCGCCCCGAAAGTGCTGACGGCTGGATGAAACGAGCTTTGCCAAACTGTAGAATCCTGTTGCTGGATCAACGTGGTACCGGTCTCAGTACCGCCGTTACTCATGAAACACTGGAACTGATTCCTGATGCAGCATCTCGCGCGGATTACCTGAGAAACTTTCGCGCAGACAATATAGTGCGAGACTGCGAATTTATTCGCAAAGCTATCAATGATGACAAACCGTGGACCATCCTCGGGCAAAGTTATGGCGGATTCTGCGCCGTTAGTTATCTGTCCCTTGCGCCGGAAGGACTGGCAGGAGCGCTGATATTTGGTGGTCTGCCACCACTTCACGATCAACCGGACGGGGTCTATCGCGCTTGCTACAAGCAGGTTATCGCAAAAAACAAAATATTCTACGAGCGATTTCCCCATGATGCGGAGATCGTAAGCAAGATTGTGAAACACTTAAGTACTGAAGAAGTATTGCTGCCGACGGGGGAAAGGCTCACGGCATCACGTTTCCTTCAAATCGGGCTCAATTTGGGATTCAAGGCTGCCGGCAGAAGCCTTACGTCGATTCACTATCTCCTGGAGCGAGCGTTCGTTCCCTCCACAGCACAACCACGGCTCTCCTATGCGTTTCTACGGGCAGTAGACAACTTCCTCAGCTTCAACACAAATCCAATCTATGCGCTCTTACACGAGTCTATTTACTGCCAGCGTCAGCCTTCAAACTGGTCGGCACACCGCATACTGAGCGAGTTTTCCGAATTCAATCTGGAGAATGATCCAATCTTTTTTACAGGGGAGATGATCTATCCATGGATGTTTGATGAATATCAGTGCCTTAAGCCCCTTAAAGAGACGGCTCGGATCCTGGCGGAATACTCTGACTGGCCTGAACTGTACGATGTTAATGTTCTCAGACGAAACGATGTACCGTGCGCAGCCACAGTTTATTTCGACGACATGTATGTCGACCGTGAATTGTCTTTGGAAACCGCACACCAGATCTCCGGCCTGAAGCTGTGGATTACTAATGAATACGAACACGACGGCATACGGCTGGATGGTGCAAACCTGTTAGATCGAATGCTTGCCATGATGACCGGCCAGAACTGAGAAGTCCGCGCCGGGTTTGTTGTAAAAATCACCAGCCCCTAAAGCGCCCGGATAGACTTCCTTTCCGGCTTTCGTGCTCAATTTCCAATAGCAATCATGGGAATTCCACGTATGGAATCGCTTATTTATCTGATTAGAATTAACTTACACAAGTCATGGACGGCAGTAGTTTTTCCAGCGGGGGGAAAGGCGAACCCAGGAAACGTCTGGTGACTAAAGGACTGGAATAAAATATGACTGCAATCGAATCTGCGCCAGATCGCCGATTAACTGTCACGCCTTTGCTTGCACCCAAGAGGCAAGAATCACCACTACAGGAATTTGCACGCTCTGCTGCTTATTCCGCAATTCAATCGCCAATAAAGGCCATCGCCCAACCAATTGATCGTGCCTTTGGTACTTCGCTAGAGACCAACACAACCTTTATCAATCCCGCCCAAGATGCCGATTTCAACACTACGGCATATTGGTCGCAACAAGCAGGTCATGCAGTTGGCATGCTTGGAACATTCTGGGTCGCAAGCAAATTGGTGCGCGGCTCGATGCGTGGAGCTCTCACTGAAGAGCAACTGGCCACGCGGCTCGGCGAACGAGGGCTAATGGGGCTCACGCTTAAGGAAGCCGCCGTTACAGGTTTCGTTCATGATTCACTTCTTCGTCCTACGGACTCTCGAGACACACGGTCTTTCATTGGCTCGCGACTTGGTAGCGGCATCAATGGCGCCTTGACAATGACTGCGCTGACAGGCGCGGGAATGGGTTTAAAGGGAATTGGTCTAAAAAATGATGCAGTAAATGGCCTCATTTCAGGACTCGGTGCCGGATTTGTCAGCGCCCATACCGACAGTTTATTGCGCACAGGTAACTTTGCATCCAGTAAAGACGTTGGTAAATCAATGGTAACGATGTCTGTCCTCGGGGGCGCATTTGGCACATACCACCAAATAAAAGGACAGCACGAAAGTGGTCGCTCTAACTTTGACTGGAGTCCGGGTCGCAAATCGGAGCTGCCCGAAGGAGCCCGCGAATACAAAGTACGCGGCGGTGAACCGGCGCTGAATGATGCATTGACCTCAATCGGTAAAGGCGAACCAGCGACGCTAAAAGTGCAAGAGCATCTCGGACCGGCTACCGGTCTCAAAGGATGGTTGGGTTTCCAGCGCTACGGTCCGGAACAGTCACTCCTATTGCAGCATGGTCCCAAAGCAGACGGCTCGTTAGCAGCAAAGGTTGATCTTGTGGCCTCCTGCGAACTCCCGCCATCGCTCAAAACAAAGTCAGTAGTCGACAGCACTTACATTTATCTTCGAGCCGGACAAAACAGAATAAGTTTCGATGTGCAGCCACAACCGATACGCCCGGGTGAAAGAGCACCGACTCTACTGAGCAAACCAGGCGAAGTGTCGCCTATCTCCAAAGCAATCACTGAACTGGCTGACAAATACGACACCGACAGACAATTCAGGGCAAATAACGAAGACCTTCAATACCACGATTTACCGGCTTACGCAAAAGCACTACGGAAAAACAAGGTTGGCTATGAACCGGTTGAATTCATTGGAGCCGGGTTCGAGTCCGTCGGTTTTCTTCTTGCAGACGGTACTGTAC
>JAKFUT010000129.1 GCA_021732565.1 Candidatus Obscuribacterales bacterium | reverse complement strand
CTCCGCTCAACATAAACACCAATGGCACCGCCCCCAATGGCACCGTCAATTTCAATGGCGGTGGAAATTCGGGCATTACCTCCAACGGGAATATTACGGGCTCCGGTTTGGTGACAGCGTCTAGCGGTACGCTCGCCATATCCGCCCTTGGCGGCAACATTGGTGCAGATGCGTTAGGAGCCACTCCATTTCTTGTTAGTAGCGGACCGGGTGGAACCGCAGGACTGGGGCTCTTTGTGAATTCCACATCAGTTAATGCAGTCGGGGGCACGGCCAACTTAAGCGATCCCAATACTGAATCAGTATCATTGTTTAACAGTGCCGGACCATTGAACGCGGCTGTGTCAATAACTCTTTCGGCAAACGGTAATATTGTTCCAATCACCGCAGGAAGCACGGGGATCACGGGTCCGAATATTTCTCTAACAGCAACGAATGGATCCATAGGAGCACCAGCTTTACTGGTGAACAACGGTGGTGCCGGCTTGTCGTTGTTTTCCGTAGCCACAGGGGTCGGAGGCGGTAAGGGAAACGTGAGCCTGACTGACAATTCGCCCGCAGCGGAACTCTTGACACTGGCTAATACGGCTGTGGCCGCATTGACCGCCCCAACTTCATTTAAGGTAGTTAACAACAACGGCTCCATCGTCGCAAAGGCTCCAGGAAGCACGGCGATCATCAGCCCGAATATTACATTGACAGCGACAAATGGAGAGATTGGCACAGCCGGCAACAGTCAGATGTTGGTGAACAATGGTGGCAACAATGTGGTGCTGACGGTGAACACAACGGGAAACAATCCTGCATCCACCAGCGCTGTGCCCACCGGCCAAGGACAGCTCTGGATCACGGACAATTCGCCCGTGGCGGAGTTGTTGATCTTAGGCAATACAGCGGGAGCATTAAACTCACCGGTATTTTTTAGCATAACAAACACCAATGGCAGTGTTGTAGCAAATACTCCGACAAGCACCGCTATCACAAGCGCCAAGATCTTCATGACCGCGACTAATGGCGAGATTGGCACTGCCAACAACAGCCAGGTGCTTGTGAATAATGGTGGCAACAATGTGTTCTTGAAGGTGAACACAACCGGAAATAACCCCGCCTCCACCGCAGCGCCTACTGGTCAGGGACAGCTTTGGGTATCGGATGATTCTCCAGTGACTGAGTTGTTAACGTTAGGCAACACAGCAGCGGCAGCATTAGGTTCACCAGTTTTATTCAGCGTAACCAACAGGAACGGCGGCATAGTGGCTAATGTTCCCGCCAATACAGCGATCACAAGCGCCAGCATTGCGTTGACAACAACCAATGGTGGCGTGGGAAGCGGCGTAAACAGCCCTGTAGCGATACAAAGCCCCATCCTTGCGCTTAATACATCCGGTTCGGTCTTCGTGCAAGATAGCGTCGGAGTTACTCTCACTGCCGTCGTCGGGGGGCAGCTCAACCTGACGGACAACACGTCAATTTCAACTGGCGCTAATGTATCTTTCTCCACCGGCATACTAACCACACCATCTTTCACAAACGCAAAAATAGTGTCCGCCACAGCTGGTGCTGGCGGTTTCATGCTGATTCAAAGCCCTGCAGGGCAAGGTCTTCTTGTCAATGGAACTGGCAATCTCAACACTAACAACGGACCGGTAACCATTACCGCTAACACTGGAGTTCTTGAATTCACTGGCAATCAAACAATCACTACACCTGCTGGCACAAATAACGCCTTCAATGGTGGTACCGGACCCAATAGCGCCGTGATGGTTGATTGTGGAGCCACGGAAACGGTTACGAACGGAGCCAACTTAATTGTCACAGCGGGGGCAATAATCAATCCAAATGGACTAGTAGTCAACCCCCCCGGAACACTCACCCTCAACACGGCAGGCCCCGGCTTGGGGGCAAGCCTGGGCACAATCGTCAATCCAACCGGGGATGTGATCCTCACCAATAACTTGCTCATAAACAGCTTTGGAAACTCCCTGGCAATTATCGCCCGGGGAAGTGTTCTGTCAAATGGCGTTGGAAGCATTAACTTATCCAGTTTCTCTTCCGGAAAAGCAGGCTCTCTTACAGTGTTGGCCGGCTTTAACTGCTTGTGCGGTCCCAGCACGGGAGGTCAAGTGGTGGACAATACCAGCATTTTTAAGGTTGCCCCATCGATCTCGGGAGGCAACATTAGCCTGGCCAACGTTTCCATCAACACTCAGGGAACTGGTTCAGCTGCCACATCGGGCGGCGGTAACATTTTGATGGTGGCCAATTCAGGAACCACTGCCGCTGGCACCATCATCACCGGCGCGATCAACACAAGTTCAAGCTTCGGAACAGGAGGTAATGTCTCTTTCTTTGGTGCGGGCGGTGTCACTATAGGCGGTGGCATTACAAGCTCCGGTTCCTTAGGTGGTGGCTCAGTGGCAATCAATGGTGCCACCGGAGTTAGCGCAATACCGGTCCAGGTCTTCAATGGTTTGCTGGTAACAGGTAACTTTGTTGCCCAAACCAGTTCCGGTGCAGGGGTAAACGTAGCCGGCGCGATCAACACCAGCTCCTCAACCGCAGCGGGCGGAGCTGTCACTATTTTTGGTGATTCTCAACTGCAAATCGGCGGCACCATTCAGACCAACGGTTTGAATAGCGGTTCGGTCACACTCCAATCCATAAATGGTACCGTGACTGTAAACGGTGACATCAATACCAGCGGCAACCCAATATTCTTCGGCGGAGCTAACGCTGGTAATGGTGGAGCCGTTAACCTGAACACTCCTGTCTTCGCCACCATTACCGGTAACGTCAACACTTCCGGTGGCTCGACGTTCGGCCCGGGCAACGCGGGAGCAGCCGGTGCAATAAATATCGCTACTTCCAAAAACAACAACAGCTTCGGTCTGTTCGAAGGTAATATCTCAATCGGCACTTTCATCAACGCTGCTGGTGGTAACGCCTCCACTACGGCAGGCGGCGGCCGTGGTGGTGCCGGTGGAGCCGTTACGGTTCAGACCGGAGCCCTGCAAGTGAATTCTCTTACATTCACTAACGGCACCAGCGGAAGTATCATAGCCAGCGGAGGTACCGGAAACGCGGGAGTCGGTGCTGCCGGCACCGTTAGCCTCACAACCTCGCTAATCCAATCGTCGCTTCCGTCCAATTTCAATCTAACTTCCACTGGTCTCACCGAAGTTGCACTTCCAGGCGGACTATTTACAGTAGGTGGGGTCGGGTCTGTTATTAACGGCACGTATGGTAATATCGTCGCCGGTGGCACCGTCGGCACCAGCACCTTTGTGAATCCAACCAATCTGCCCGCGACCGGTGTCACTATCAATATCTTGGGCGCCACTGCGGGCGGCTCTACTGTATCAATTACCGGCTCCTCTGGATCTATACCACTGACACCAGGCACCGGAGCCAGTAGAACGCTAGTGACCCCGTCTGAAGCCGTGGCGTTATATCAAGTAACCACTACCGGGCTACAAGGCATTAACCTGACCCCCAGCCTGAATACGAGCACTGGAAGCACAATCACCGTCCCCCAGTCGGATGTTCCCGCATCTTTTTCGTCCTTTGTTCTTGCCTCTTCCGGTGCCAGTGCCAATGGTGTGCAACTAAATATGATTGGGGCGTACCCGGTAATCAATTTGTCTAGTGCCTTCACGCAAGACCTCAGCGGAGTTCTGAATTTTGGCACCGCTGGTAGTACTGCCTTAATCAATTCCGGAGGGCAAACACTCACGCTGAAGTCCGGTGCGACAATTTCAGGCAATGGCAACGTGGTACTGCAAGGAACCGGCACTGCAATTAATAATGGTACTATAACGCTAAACAACGGTGCGCTCGTTTTGTTAAATCCGGGAGGAACCGTCAATTTCACGAACACCGGCACCATTACCGCACAGTCGATAAACCTGCCATCCAATGGTCTGTCTTCGCTCGTAATTTTTACCAACAACCAAGGCACTTTGACCCTCCCTCTCAATGCTGGCCAGGCACCACTTCAATTCGCTTCGCTACTGTTGGGGTCTGCCTATGGATCTGTATCCACGGCTTTGGGAGCGACCAACCAGGGCGGCGGAACAACCACGTTGAATCTAGCGATGGCCGGACCGGGAGGGGCTCAGCAATCAGCCCTGGTAGGGGGATCACTCATCAATGCCTCAGGGGTGACGATTAACACCACCGGTAACCCGGTCACTTTTCTTGGTACACCTTTGACATTTGCTCCAGGAACGAATATTAGCGGTATCACCCAAGGAATATCCGTCTTTGATACTGGTGCGATGACCGTCGGTGCAGGTTCAACGTTTGGTGCGGCTACAGTAAACATAAACTCTTCCGGTGATATGAATCTGGGAGCAGGCACGACTGTAACGTCCAATAATAATCTGCAGCTAACTGCTCAAGGAGGCTCGCTTAACATTGGGGCAAGCCCGGGAGCAACGAGCAAGCTTTCCTCGGGCACGGGCGGTTCTATCAGCCTTAATGGATCGAAGGGATTGAGCGTCACCAATACCAACATTACCTCACTTAGTTCCATCTCCCTGAACTCAACTGCTGGTGCAATCGCTGATAACGGTGGTAGCACGTATACAGCCAACACGACCGTTACATTGAATGGATCAGCTGGCATTACCGTCGGCGCTGGAACCACAATCTCAGGAATGCTTGGAGTATCCTTGCTCCCTGGTTTTGGCACATCGGTAAGTCTTACCGGAACTGCTCCATCACCAGCCCAATTGATTAGTACAAACGGCAACGTAAACATTCAGAGTTCAAACTCGATCAGCATCACAGGAACAACCATCATAGCCGGTACGGTAGGACCTTCCGGTTTGGCAACTGCACAAATCATCGGCACCAACAACTTCGTGACGAGTGCCGGATCTATTAATGTCACCATCACCAACACTACAGGGACCGGTATCTTGCTTGGCTCGAACAACAGTTTTACGGCCAACGGCGGAAACCTCAACCTTACAGCAAATGGTGGACCAGTGACAATGGTTGGCAACAATCAGCTCCAAGTCAATGGTGGCAACATTGTAATACTGACCAATGGTCAAATTACTGGATCAGCCAGCGCTAATGCCTTTACGGCTAAAGCTACAGGCACGGGCAGTTTCAACACTACAGGTGGTGGCATAGAACTTGGTGCCGGCACGACCTCAAGCCTGATAACCGGAGCCTTCTTCCAGACAGCCGGCTCTGTTCCCTCACAATCATTGGGCAACAATGTTACGATCAATAACAACAGCAATACCACCGGTGTTGTCCAGGCCAATCTGAGCGGAGGCGGGACAGTTAACCTGACCACAGGCGCCAATCCCGCTACGATCAATCTGAATCAACAAGGTGGTGTTGTTGTTTTCGACGCAGCCACTGGTAAATCGATCCAACTCAACGGCGCAACATTCTCGGTAAATGCGTTCCGTCCCATCTCCTATGAAACCGATGTCACTTTGCCAACGGAGACCAAATACACCAGTTCGTCGGATCTCACTGTTGACGACAACAATCACGACGAATTCATCGACAAAATGAACCACGTCGCGAACGCTTTCGTACCGGGACATAAGGGGGTCCTGTGTCTGGCTTATAAGTCGGAAAAATCAGGACAACATGCAACTGAAGCACGAACTAATTCTTCAAACAAGGCTCTCATGACGCTAAGGTCCGGAGAACTGTTCATGAACCCATTATGCAATATCACAATTCAATCATCATATGGGCAAGTGCACGCAAAGAAAGGTTCACTGGTATCAGTAGCCATGCAAGCCGGCGCCATGCGCATTGCTGCAGCTAGTGGACCTGGTGATATAAAAGTGGTTGCCTCAGGTAAAACAATATCGCTGTGTCCCGGGCAAGAGGTAATCATCTCAGACCACCATCTTTCAAACGAGGAGCGCATGACACCAGACGGAGTCGGACGACGAGACTTCCGGGAGTTCCCGCTCGCTCAAGGGCTCTACGCCAATCTCTCTGATGTTGCGCTCATCACAATGATTACTCGTGTGCAGCATCTACAAACGCTAGCCCATCCGTCTAACAAACTAGAGATGTCAATCACCAATAAACTGCTCAAGACTGCTGCCGCAGTGGACCGGATTACGCACAACAAAGGCAACTACCAATCGCGATCAACCGCCCCGGCAACAATACGGTCTAAATTCAGAGCCGTCAGCTTTGAAGAGAACTAAAGAACGATCGGGCAATTGAACTATGTGTTATCGTCGTTCAGGCAATTTTTGCCAGCGCCACATCGCTCAAATCACAGGCAGCGACACGGGCGTAAGCTCAACACTCGATTCGTAAGCGAGTTCATGCTGCATTTTCCGAATAATCAAGTTCACGAGTGGATTGCTCGCCCGAATCACCACACCGGTCGAAACGAATCGCACGCCCAATTTTGATTTGAGTTCTTCGCCGGAAGCACCTGCATACAAAATGGGAATCCCATGATCAATACAGTAACGCACATTCTCCAGCCAGGAGAGGAAGTACAACTTGTGCTCCCGGCCCGCTTCCGGCTCCATTCCGAAATATTTTGACACGAGCCGCTGCTCATGTCGAATCAGCAATTCAAACGCCAGTAGTTTTTCTTCCCGAAAATACAGAGTGTATTCAGCGCCGGGAACCTCCGCGCAGACTCGGGCGAAATACTCTCGACTTTGTTGCCCAAAACTCATTGCACTGTCCGTGCATTGTGTCGAATACAGATGAAAGATACGATCAGTATGTCGCCCGGGAGTTGCAGTCCTCTCTATCCTGATTTTGCTGCCATTACGTGCGGCCCGTTTGAGATATCGTCGCATATCGCTATCGACCGCTTTGTTCAGATAATCATCCAGGTGCGAATAGCAAACCGCCATCTCTCCAAATGGTTGGCCGGCAACACAACTACCGCCGAAAAAAATCGAGGGCGGTATCGCCGACAGGGTATCTTGCGAAAATTGCCAGAACACTATGCCATGAGCCTTCTGTTTGCGCGAGAAACTCTTCAAAGTCTTCTCAGCAAGCTTCCAACACTGCTGCAAGACCTGCGGAGGTGCGCTTCGATCAACGCCGATCTGCCCCCACTCACCTTCCACAAACCCGACGAAAACGACCTTGGGATTCAGCAAATTCGGAAACCTTCGTTCAACCTTTATCGCAAGGTCCTTAATGTCGTCCTCCAATGTAGTGACAATCGGATATCGCGCCACCATCAGAGGTAACACGATCCGCGGCTTACCATCACAGAATACAACAATGCTGCTAAAGTCGAACCCCGTCATACCCGCGTTGTTAACCAGCTGCAAAAGTTCTGCAGGGTCCGGGTGCCCCGGACACAGAGCCTCCCACTCGTCAGCGGATACGCCTATCAAAGACGAATATATGACGGCACTAATGCCCGAAGATCTTTTTGCAACTACAGGAGCAGGAGCTAACTCTAACTTCATTGCAAGACCTCCTCAATGACCTCATTCTGGTTTACTGCCGATGGATTTTGAGACTCTGCGGGGCCCGCTTGTGCGTCATCGGAGTGGTCGCCACCAACAATAGCGATTCCCGCAGCAATTAGAACCCCGCCAATCCACGCCACCGGTGATACCTTTTCGTGAAAAACGATCTGCGAAGCAATCATCGTCAGCGGAAAGCACAAGCTAGAAATCGGATAGGCGACGCTGAGATCAGACTTGGTCAATATCTTCGTCCACACCCACAACTGAATAGGCGCAAGCACGATGACAAGCCACGTCGCGGGCATCTGAAGGAGATGCAGATAAAAGGCAATTTCATTTCCTACAGCGCTACCAGCCACACCAGTGGCGTATTTTTCCAGAACTAGCACAAGAACATCAATAGTTAGTAGTATCGCGAATAAACCAACCGGCATTGACTTCATGCTAAGAGACTTGCTCATGACGGCATCTCCATCGAGATCAATACCAGTCCGACGACTATCAAACTAATGCCGATCCAGCCACGCCGAGTCAATTTTTCCCGAAAAATCAAACCGCTGGCCAGTGGAACTGTCACATAGGAAGCACCCAGTAAAGGTGCTCCCAGAGCCAGAGGAATGAGAGAGAGCGTAAAGAACCAGGAAAGCAGATGCGGAATATACATTGCAATTCCAGCGGCGGTCCACAAAGCCTGTCGTTCAGGAGCCCGCGTGGCTTGCTTGAATGCAAGTTGTTCACCTGTCTCAAAGAGAATAGTAACTAGAACACCGATCATTGCTAGCAGATACATGTTTGCTCCATCCCCTCCGCATGCGGCACTGGTACTCCGGCGATTGCACTGAGAATAGCCAGGTTGGCTTTCTCATTCACACCACTGGCGCGCTGAAAATCAGCAACAGCCGGTTGAAACAGACGCCCGGCATCCAGCCGTTTCAGAAACCCGCGAAGCCGTCGAGGCGATCGCTCGCCACACACGTCGACTCCGATTACATTGCTCGCTTCACAGATTACCGATACCAATGCAGTTAATTGGCTAAGGGTTAATCGCCCCTGTTCCCAGTCGGTCTGTGCGTCTTCAGTACCCAACACATCCTTATCAATGGCGATGTACACGTTCTTGTCGCGTAACTGCGTCCGCAATCTCTCGCTCAGCACCGTTATACCCATACGCGACAATGACTCGAATCTAATTTCAGTTCCACCCGGTTTGCCCCGCATATGGCTCGATTGCTCCCGCACCATTTTCAACGGAACGAATGCACTCTCAGTGGCATAGGGGAATATCCGCACCCGACCGGAAAGAAGATCGCTCCACGGCGACGCCCAAAAATGTCGTCCGATCAAATCCTCGCTGTCTTGACCGATCAAAGTAGCTGATTCGATCCACGGTTGCTTCAGTGTGGTGCCTAACCAATTTCCGCAGTGATAACGCGGAGGAAGCACAAACCAATCGGGATGGTTGTCGAAAAGAACTACGCTGACAGGTGCAGAATTGGTGGAAGCAATTTTTTCAAGCAACAACGCAGACAACTGATTTAGATCGCCCGATCCATAGAAGACTACTTTCGGTCGAGAATCCGCAAAAAATTGATCGATCGCTTTGCGAACTGCTGACAAGCTATCTCCATCTGGCCACATCCTCAACCCATCTTCGTAACGCCTGAGATCGATTGTCGTTTCAACTTGATCCGCCAGCCGTTTCTGAGCCGGTATGGTCCCGTCGATATCTAAATTACATACATGCCAACGCATAGAGACAGAGAGACCATTGTTCTTGGAGGGCCAATTTTACCCACTCCAAGAGGATCAACGCCGGATCTTATGGATGATTAAAGCAGATAAATGTCATCTGGACTAGAATGACCACCGCATGGGAGTCGCGGAGTCCAAACAATGACCGCCGAAATTAGCTCAGTTACGCGAACAAAGACCACTTCCAAAATCTTTGCATATTCCAGGTGGGATGCATTGCCCGTATTAGCGGGCGTTTTACATCTTGCCTACCTCGTGCTTATGTTCGTTGTTTTTGATAGCACGCCCTGGTGGGGGCTTGTGATCCTGGGCTCGATATATGCGATCAGTATCTCTTGGAATATAAACAGCGTCTCTCACAATTTCATTCACAATCCTTACTTCCGATCAAATGCGTTGAACCGGCTTTTCGGTCTGGTGGAGTCTCTGGCAATCGGATTTTCGCAGACTTTCTATGACCTCGTTCATATGCGTCACCACACCGGAAACAGTGACCGACGCGACGAGAAGGGTGACACTTTAGATTGGCTATCTATTTATAGATATGGTCGTAACGGGAAAGCAGAGAACGTTTGGGCATTCACGTTCCTCAGTTACTTCCGCGATGATGCCGGGGAAACGCTCAGAGAACTTAAGAAACGGAGCCCGGCCGATGCGTGTTGGGGCTGTTTTGAAGTTGCATGCTGGCTGGGTAGCTGGGTAGTAGCCGCCATACTCAATTGGAAGTTCATGGTGTTTCTGGTGCCATTTTATTATGTCGGGCAGTCGCTCTCATCACTAAACGGATTTTATCGCCATTACGGCGGAAACCCCGACATGCCCATTGCATGGGGAGTGAGCACGTATGACTGGCTCTATAATTTCACCTGGTTCAACAACGGATATCACGCCGAACATCACTATCGTCCACGTATTCATTGGACTAAGATGCCGGACTTCCATCACGAGATTAAAGATGAACAACAAGCCGCGGGTGTGCGCGTGATTAACGGACCTCACGCGTTGGGCTTCCTGGATCCCAGTTTGAGAGATGTGGAAAAGGAACTACCGCAACAGAAGAAAATTTCTGCCGATTCAAGCGATGAGAAACAATTGACGGGGACCAAAAGATAATGAACTCGTCGCATTCGGGTCAAATGGCAGAGGACGAGTGAGCTATGACAACTAATTCTCCAGCGATCACACGCGTATCCACAGATTCCAGTTTATTCGCCTTCTCCAGGTGGGACGCAATTCCTGTATTCTTCGGAATCTTGCACGCAGCTTATGTAGTGATGATGTTTATGGTATTCCCGATGGTGCCGTGGTGGGTCAACGGAATTTTGGGAATAATTTATGCGTATAGTATTGCCTGGAACATCAACGGGATTTCTCACAATTTCATTCACAATCCCTATTTCCATTCACCGACATTGAACAGGCTTTTCAGTTGGTTAGAGTCGGTGACAATGGGCTTTTCGCAACTATTTTATGATTATGTGCACATGCGTCACCACATGGGCAACAGTGACCGCAAGGATGAGAAAGGCGACACGGTAGATTGGATTTCAATTTATCGCTACAGCAAGAACGATGAACCCGAAGGCGTCTGGTCCTATTCGTTGCTCAGTTTCTTTCGAGACGATGCGGTCATGTACTTTAAAGAGATACATAGAAAGTCTGCATTTGACGCCTACTGGGGTGTATTTGAA
>JAKFUT010000413.1 GCA_021732565.1 Candidatus Obscuribacterales bacterium | reverse complement strand
GCCCACCGCAAGGAGGCTGAAGCTCAACTATCTGATCGAGCCCGGGAACTTGACTTGACAGTAGTTGAGCTTGCGAGCCTATCGAAAGACCTGGAGCAGTCAAGGGATCAGGCTGTTCGTGCCTCACGATTCAAATCGGAGTTTCTCGCTAATATGAGCCATGAGATTCGAACGCCTCTTAACGCCGTAATCGGAATGAGCGATCTGATGATGCGTACGAATTTGGCCTTAGAACAACGTGAATATGCGGAAATAATCAATAACTCAGCTGATGCATTACTTGGCCTGGTAAACGACATTCTCGATTATTCGAAAATTGAGGCAGGCAAGCTTGATCTAGAAATTATTGATTTTGAAATTGTTGATCTTGTGGAGAGCGCCGCTGATCTGGTTTCGGAGAACGCGCGCAGCAAAGAACTTCTGTTGAGCACATTTATTGATCCGGCCATTCCAAGATTCTTGAGAGGTGATCCGGCTCGGATAAGGCAAGTATTGCTCAATCTGCTCAGCAATAGCATCAAGTTTACAGATGCCGGTGAAATCGTAATTCGTGCCGAATTGTTGGAGTCCAGGGGCGTCAAGGTCAAGCTTAGCTTTTCCGTTAGCGATACTGGTATTGGAATAAGTGGATCATCGCGGGAGCGTCTGTTCCATCCATTCACTCAGGCTGATGCGTCAACTACACGAAAATATGGTGGCACGGGGCTGGGCCTGGCTATTTCCAAACGGCTGGTGGAATTGATGAACGGAGCGATTGATTTTGATAGTACATACGGTAAGGGTGCGGTATTTGGATTTACTCTTGAAGTTGAACTGTCTTGTAATGTTATAGGCGGCAATCTAACGATTCCGCACATCGCTAGCTCACGTGTTCTTTTGCTTGCGCGTGAGTCGGGCACACAGCAAGTTTTACAATCATATCTAAATTTGTGGAACGTACGTACCAGTACCGCCTCCGATACTACCAAAGCAACATGGATGCTCAATGAGCAAGTGAGGAATAATGACCCTTACAGCCTGGTGATAGTGCTGTTTGAAGAGGGGACTCATCTCGGTTACTTTGCTCATGAACTGAGAAATGCTTCGTTATTATCAAAGACAAAGTTGGTAGTTATCGGCAATGCGCTCGATAGAGAATTTGGCCAGCGTCTGTTACAAAAGGGCTATTCCGCTTATCTCCAAACGCCTGTTCGACAAAGCAGATTGTTTGAGTGTTTGCGTTCTCTGCTGCAAGAGACTGAGGAAGAAACCAGACCTCATGAAGCGGCAACGCCGGCGCACGGTACTGCAGACAGATTGCCGGAACCTCAGCCGTGTAATCTCATACTCGTTGTTGAGGATAATCGCGTTAATCAGAAAGTTGCGCTTTTGCTATTGCGTGAGCTAGGCTTCGCTGCCCATGCTGTCAGCAATGGACTGGAGGCATTGGACGCTGTTTCACGTACTCAATACGCACTCATTTTGATGGATTGTCAGATGCCGGAAATGGATGGCTTTCAGGCAACCAATGAAATACGAACCAGGGAAGCATTAACAGGTACGCGCTCGCCCATTGTGGCGATGACTGCACACGCGATGTCGGGAGATCGAATGAAGTGCCTGGCTGCAGGAATGGACGATTATCTAAGTAAACCAGTTACTCAAGAACAGCTGGCGGTGGTTTTGGACCGCTGGTTGCACCGTGACCCGAGAACAAGCGAATCTACCGCTATCAAAGATGAAAGAAAATCCGAAGATGTTCAGAGCCGACCGATAGAGCTAGAGTTGCTTCGCAATACCTTTGGAGAGAAGGCCAGCGAAGAGGTGGTTAAGCAGTTCCTTGCACTTGCTGATACTCAAATTCGAGAGCTGAGTAGTGCACTACGCGCCAATGACATAACATCCATTCGGCAAATTACTCAGGCTCTGAAAAGGGAAAGCGCTACGTTCTACGCCACGGAATTGGCCGAACTATGTCGTACCCTGGAGGAACTTGCTCTAGCCGGGTTTACTCCAGCCATCACTGAGTCGTGCGTTAATTCAATTAATTTAGCGTGGACTAGACTAAAGAGCGCATGCCAGGTAGCGTAGGCACCTGCGCTAATCAATGAGTTCAACGGATTAGATTGATTAAGCATTAGATTAATCAGATGCCATCGGGTATCGCCCGGGCTATGCCACCGTGTCGTCTTGCCTCCTCCGAATGCGGTTCTGGCGAGAAATCTCTTTCGATCGCAAAAATTTATCCAAAATCATTGAACCCTTTACATGGTTATAGCGTTAAGGAGGATGAGGAAGCAAAAAAAAGAACCATCGTTATATCTAATCGCGCCAGTGATCTGTCCCGAATATATCTTTTCGACCTCTCCACAATACGCTTCTCATGCGGCTGTCCAGTAAACAAAATGATCTTTGACCGATGGTCGACAGCTAGAAGATACTACCTTCACAATCAGAGTGGGAACTATATGTGTGCTGTATATAAAGAAAACCTGCAATCTCCACCGTCAGCAACGCAAGTGATCTCGTCCATCACCTTAGACACCCCCTTATGGGAAGCCGGAGATGCATTCGAACTTCACTTCAACACGTCTCTCCTTGAAATTGACTACCTGGCATTTTCGGAATTGTCGCCAGCAGAGTTTCAGTCGTTATTTCCATCACCACGGGTTGTCCTTCACTTTCCCCGCGCGAAGGCGCCTGTAGAAGCAACGGTGGAACATGAAAGTAACTCTCTCTTCAAACGAGGGCTGGGTAAACACTGTGCGAATCTGAACGGACGACTCCGGCTCACCTTTCAGCAAGATCAACCACGGGCATTTACTGTCTCGGCACCAGAACAGGTTTCCGCGACTTCCATTGTTGCCGCAGAGTTATTCGATGACGCGGTGCAGCTCCTCCCGGGGGCAGAGCGCATATTGCGTGCAGCTGCAAACGGCAACTGGCATCCCAACAACGTGCTTGCCTTCCACGATGAAGCCTGTCATCACAGTCTTGCCCGCCCGCTGGATAAGTTAGTTTCATTGGCGACGCTTCCAGATTTTGTGCCCTTTCCTCACCAGGTGCAGGCGGTAAAGGCTGTGATTAGCAAATTCCGAGGGCGCGCATTGCTGTGCGACGAGGTAGGTTTGGGCAAAACTATCGAAGCGTGCCTGGTGATGTTGGAATATCTGCAAAGAGGGCTGGCTACCAGAGTGTTGATCTTAACTCCGGCTTCGCTCACGGGACAATGGCAAGAAGAACTAAGGCGCAAGTTCGGGCTTGATTTCGTGCTTAATGATGAGGACCGTTTTGAAGGATGGGCTAATCATCCTCGAGTAATCGCATCCCTCTCTACAGCGAAGCTTTCGCCTCATAGAGAGAAGCTCGCCGAGTTAGAATTCGATCTCATCATTGTGGATGAGGCGCACCACTTGCGAAACCGCAACACCAAAGCGTGGCAATTAATTAATTCGCTGAAGAGGCGCTACATCCTATTTCTTACTGCAACACCGCTGCAGAACGGAGTGAGCGATCTGTACAATCTGGTTACCTTGCTGAAACCAGGGCATCTCAGCACCTATCAGGATTTCCGACGTCAATTTGTTTCACAAGGAGACGACAAAGAACCGAAGAACGTCGATAAACTACGCAAGTTGCTCCAAACAGTAATGGTGCGAAACAAACGCAGTCATACCAATGTGATAGTTTCTCGCCGGCATGCAAAAACGGTAGAACTTGAGTTGAGTCAAGAAGAAGCTGCTTTTTATCAACGTATTACACATCTGGTAAGAAGAGGCAAATTTCGCGAAGCCTCCGCAAACAAAGACCTTGTGGATTCGTTTACACTGCAACTTCTTCAACTCGAAGCCGGTAGTAGCTTGGTTGCAACAATACCAACTTTGCTTAAGCTCGCAGCGCGACCTTTGCCATCGTCTTACCGCCATGAGCTAATTTCCGTACTTGAGGAAGGGCGAGGGTTGGCTAGAGAGTACCAGAAATATTGCAGAAAGGCAGATGCTCTCCTTCAAATCATCAAGCAGTTCGACGACAAAGTTATTGTCTTCACTAAGTTCGCTGAGACCTTATCATTCCTGGAGTCGTATTTAAGTGCTCATGGCATAGACCACGTAAGCTTTCATGGCGGACTGAAGCGAGCCGATAAAGAAGCCTCACTTCGTCGATTTGAGCACGAGAGCAAGGTTCTGATATCGTCAGAAGCCGGTGGCGAAGGGCGAAATTTGCAGTTCTGCCGTGCACTGGTTAACTTTGATCTTCCATGGAATCCGATGAAAATCGAACAACGAATAGGACGAATACATAGGCTCGGTCAAAATCGCGATGTACACGTCTTCAATCTTTCTGCGGCCGGAACAGTTGAGGCTCACGTGCTTACACTGCTAGACAAAAAAATCAATCTATTTGAACTTGTGGTCGGAGAGGTCGATATGATCTTAGGGAATCTTGATGACAACAGGACCTTTGAAGAGATGATATTCGAAATCTGGTCGCACAGCGAAAACGACCATGAGGTTGCAAGTCGGTTGGAGGAGCTCGGGCATAAGCTTTCTGAAGCGAAGGCCCAGTATCTAAGGAGTCAGCAACTAGATGACCGGGTGTTCGGCGATGCACTCTTATCGCAGTAGTAACCGCGGATCAAAGTGCATGTAATGTTGGAGGGCGACACTGATGAATTATCCCTATCATCTGGAAAAATTTGTGGCGGGGTACCTGGCATCGCAGGGCGCGTTAGTCGAACGTGTCGGTTATGGCGTTCACGAAGCTATACTAGACGAAGCTCTGTCGGAACGGCTGGGGAAGCCTTACCTCGTGCTCGCATTTGACTATGATGCGGCCGTTGAGACGAAAGATGCTGAGTTCATCTCTTACGGCAATGCTGTCTTCGAACGATTAACTCAAATGGCTGTTCACGACCACTGTGGCGCCATTCGATATGTGGAGTCGAACGGAAGAGTACCTGCTGTTCAATCGAAAGTGATTGAGCATTTGAAAGCACCGGCATCGAAGTTTGAGTTGATTGACACCAGAATGTATTTTGCGCGATGCTTCCGATTTAATTTCAAAGTTGCGTTTCTGTCGGAAGAGCGCGAAGAAGTATTGCAGTATCATTGGGTAGATGGCCCTTCGGGGCGATTGCTGCAAGATTATTCTTCGCTGCCGCACATCTTTTTCTCTGATACGCCTCCCGGTCTGCAGCCCCAATTATCTACGAAGCCAATGAACGAACTTTTTGCTGTTGCAGTTAGCGCCACAGCAAGTTCTACACACATGAGGCGGCTCGAACTTGACAGGCAACACAAAGCAGAACGGGCCGAAGATCTTGCTCGCACTCAGGCATACTTCGGGGCTTTAATAGAAGAGTCTAAGGTCAAACTTTCACGAGCGATTTTCAATAGGGATGAGAAGCTTCGACTCGAATTGCAAAATAAGGAACTCGCAATTGAAGGTCAAAAGCGACACCATATCCAGGATGTCCTCGCCCGGTATGAGACGAAATGTGAAATTGAACTATTAGATCTGGTTTGTTACGTGGTGCCTCGCTGGCGAATCAGGTACTTTCTCCACAGCGGCGCGAAAACAGCCGAGACTGTGAACGTTATATGGTGGGATGAAGTCAGTAAATCGCTGCTCTCGCTCTGACACATGCTCGTGCTGATAGTCTTCTTGCTTTAATTAGATTTCGCCATTCAGTCTGAAGATCTACGACTTGTGTGGTATCGCTTTTGGTGTGGGTTTTGAGAGTTGGAATAGTCGCTGTTGAACGAATGCGTTTTTGGGATCGGCCAATAGCGCTTTCAGATACTCTCGTTTGGCCTCGTCGGGGTGTCCGGCTTGTTCATATGCCCACCCCAATCCGGAAAGATTTTCCGCGGTTGGAGCCTGCAGAATCAGTGCTTTCCAACGTTCTATGGTCGACGAGCCGGTGGACGAGTTCCCGCCGGTAGACGAGAATTGGCCTGCGCCCCCAAAAACGTTGTAGTCAAAGGTAAACTGAACATCAATGTCGTCAGGAGCTCCCTCTGGCAAAGGTCTGAAAGGTGCTGCGTTTTGCACTGCCTTAAGCCCGGCAGTATCTGCAATCGGTACACCACTACTCTTGTCTATACGCAGATTGGATAACTCTCCGTGACTGTGGATTTTGAATATAACAACAACCCTTTTCGATTCATTGCCTTTTGGCGGAAACCATGCCCTTTTGATGCGGCGTTGCAAGTCTGCCATATACGGTCCAAAGTCTATGTCCTCATCGGAGCTGTCCTGCTTTTCGACCCCGAGTTGAAAGGAGCTCTTGGCCGCTGAGAAGCCAGTGTTGAACAACAAATATGACTGAGACTCTCTTGGCGGGAGAGCTGCAGCCAGCTTGGCGTTCTGTGATTTACCCGGGGAAACTTCAGACTCATGTACAGTGACGGTTTGTGCTCCCTCTGCGGGAGCAGAGGCAGCGGGAGCAGAGAGAGCAGCAGCAGCAGAGGCAGCGACAGCGACAGTAGCAGTAGGAGTAGCAGTAGAGGCCGCGGCGAGCTTCGATTCATCTTTTGACGCAACATCTTCTCTAGCAGTGGCGATGTTATCCGTTTTGGTCGTAGGTGAAGCATCCAAATCATCGCTGTTGGACTTAGCCAACGTATCTGCATCCATCCTGCACTGATCTGCTTCGGTTGTTTTACCGGCTTTGTTATAGGCCGTGGCCAGATTTTGCATCATTGCGACGCGTTCGCGTTTGTCGTCGTCTTCTCCCTGCACGTCCAGCGCAAGGGCTACTGTCAATTGTGTAATGGCCGCCGGGATGTGCGCTTGGTTAGTGTCGTTCATGGCAAGTCTATTCAAACACGTTGCAAGATTTCGTTTGGCTGGCTCACAATTGGGGTTAATTTTGAGCGCAGCTGCGAACTTCAGGCTTGCTTGTTCCAAATTGCTGCTGCAGAGAAGTTGCATTCCATCTTCATTTAGGGCTATGCTATTTTCTGAAAGACCAGTTTCGTGATAGTGATCGGCGAGCTGAATTGTTGGTCTATACAAGTGTTGAAGCGTCTTCGCATCGCGCTCGGTTAAGGACATTTGCATGTCACTGACAGAGCAAAACATAATGTCGTCCGGTTCCGGGCTGTGCCCCATAAGACCCAGGCTATGCCCCAGTTCATGAAGGGCGGTTCGTTTCATATCTTTTACAGCAACGTTGGGTATGCCCGGTGCCGTGGTGAGCAATAGAATCTTCGCGTGCAGCATACCCTTCTTTAGATCGAATGTGCTGCGAGTTTCCCCTGCCTCAGCGGGATTGGTTAGTGCTAGTGGATTATCGGTCCACTGGCATTCGATGTCCGCTGCTTGTTTGGTGGGAACAATCACAAAATTCACCGCGTCGTTGGCGGCTTTGTGCCATTCTTCCAGTGATTCTCGCAATGCATTTCCGAATGCTGTTTTGTAACCCGGAACACGAACACATTTTGTCTCCGGCGGAATATAAACCTTCAAGGGGAATCTTTCCGTTGGCCACTTTGTAATGGAGTCGTAGGTTACATACTCGAAATAATCCTCGTGCTCTACATTTGCCTCAAGTGTCTTTTCTATCGCGTTTTGCTTTGCAGATTCAATGGTCAACCTTTCTATCAATGCACGAGTAACGTCTGCAAGAGGGTGATTCGGGGAACTGGCGAGGGCTGCTCGATAATGTTCTATGGCGGCATCTAAGTCGCCGCTGGTTTGCTCAATAGACGCCAGAATAAACAGAGGCTCCACTTTGGTTGGTGCCAGTTGGTGCGCCTTTTCTGCTTCAACTAAGGCGTCGTCCATTCGTCCCGACTTTCGCAGGACGTATGCTCGGTTCGCATGTGCGATGTACAATTCGGGAAAATAGGATATCGCTTGGAGTAGCTGTGCATCTGCCGCTTCCCATTGTGATTTCTCGATAAACTGAGTATTGACGGCCAGCCTCAGCCCTTCATATTGTCCAGGTGTCAGCACCTTTCCATCGAATGTACACTTTGCCTCAGATTTCTTTTCCTTATCGGGCACCGGCTTGGAGGGCAAGCTTCTGGCTGGAGAACTAGACGGGGTTGGGAAAGAGTAGTTTTGCACTCCATAATTATCGGCTGGTCTTCGCGGGTATGTTGAGTTAGTAGTTCGAAAGCTCGGTATCAGGTTAAAGTTGTTTTCCCTTAACCGCTGTAGCATTTCCAGCTGCCGGAATAGTTCTTGTGAGGCGGCGGCACGCTGAAGCAAAGCTCTTCGAAATCCTGCTGGATCCTTCTGGGGATCGGGCAGCATCTGTGCCGATGCGGAAGAGAGATTCACAGCCAAAGAGAGAATCGCTGTTACGATAACGGCCCGGGGAGCCTTATAAGTCTTCATCGTCAATTCCCTCCAGTGAAGACAATGTACCCGGGCAGTTGGCGGTATGATCCATTGTTTCGCAAGTGCCGACCATTCGGGTATATGGTTTGAGCGGCAATAAACTTGATTCCCATAGCCGCAGGAGGAACTACATGACGCCGCCCCTCTCTCCTACGCAGGGTGCCCTCCGCACGCGCGAGGGACAACTTCTGCCCTTGATAAGTACTTCGGTTCGAGCCAGGGTGGCTGTCCCGTTGGCCTCTGTCGAAGTTTGTCAGGTTTTTGCCAATGACACCTTCAGGGCAATTGAAGCCATCTATGAATTTCCTCTGCCCGCTGAAGGGTCCGTCCATCACATGGAGTTTAAGATCGATGATCGCATTGTAAAAGCAGTTCTTAAAGAGAAGGAAGAAGCTCGTCGTGACTACCAACGCGCGCTTCGGGAGGGAAGGAGTGCCACCCTGCTGGAGCAAGACCAGCCAAGCCTATTTTCGCTCTCCATTGCCAATGTGGCACCGGGAGCCAGAGTCGAAGTGACTCTGGGCTACGACGAAGTGCTTGGTTTTGACGATGGTGAATGGCGATTTGTATTCCCCATGGTCGCTCCGCAACGCTACTTCGAACTCCCGTCTTCCACTGGTTCGCACAGCTCTCCGCGTGTGCCGAGTGGTGAACGTCCAGGTGATGTAACTATCGAAGTCCAAGTAGAAGGAGAGACCCGGGGGCTGCGTTGCTTGACGCATGAGGTGCACCAGGAACCTTTAGACAGTGGCGGCTGCCTGCTACGCCTGAAGACAGGAACAGCCATAGCCAATCGGGATTTCGTGGTTTCCTTACAGGCAGTGGAACCCGGTGTTCGCCCCGTCTGCCTCTTCGCCCGCCAGCCTGGTGAGTCTGGTACCTTTATGGTGGTTTTGACTCCACCGGCAGAAGAACAATCCGCACTGAAGCCAGATCCGACCATAGACGGGATATCAGTGAGAGCACTTAAATGCGGCAACTGCGGTAGTGCTATTAAAGATGCAAACTCTATTCGTGAAATACCAGGGCTGGGAATGGTGGTGCCGTGCATCACCTGCGGTGCCGTTCTTTTACCCGGAACAGAGCCTGTAGCCCGAGCTAACCGACCTCTGGACCTGTCTATTTTGATTGACCGCTCTGCATCAATTCGCGGGTCTCTGGCGGAATCGCGGGTAGCAGTGAATACGCTGCTCGATGCTCTTGGTGCTGGAGACTGCGTTCAAGTGATCGCATTCGATCATGAGCGCACGGCTTTCGATGGCGACGGTAGCGGGTTTGTGGCAGTGTCTCCCGGGGTGCGGGCTCGCATTGACGAGTTTGTCGCTGGCCTGTCCCCTCGCGGTGGCACCGAGCTGGAGACAGCACTGGTGAGGGCCGCCGATCTACCTTGCCGGAACGGGCGCACGTCCATAGTTGTTTTAATCACCGATGGTGCCGTGGGAAATGATGGCCGGCTGATTCGACGTGCCCGGGAGCTCTGCGGCACTCGACGATTGTCTGTGCTCGGGGTCGGTCCGTCCGTAGACCGGCGCATCATTGAGCGAATGGCTCGCTCATGCGGTGGCGCAAGCGACGTCATCGCAGGGGCTGCGGATGCGGTAGTAACCGCTGCGCGATTTGCTCGAAGGGTCGTCTCGGGAGGCCCGGTGCTCACTGGTCTTTCTGTCGATTGGGAGGGCGCGGGTGCCACGGAAATATATCCGCTCACCATTGCCGACCTGTTCGGTGGACAACCGGTCAAGATTCTTGGACGTTACACCGCGACCGGGCCGAGTAAGTTGATACTCACGGGAATAACCGCCTCCGGCCACGCTTTCCGCCAGGAAGTGCCCATAGAATTGCCCGCCAGTGTAAATACTCCGGCGCTGGAACGGCTCTGGGCGAAATATGCCATTGCGGCTCTGATGGACCGCGGCGAGCGTAGTCCCAATGATGCCGTCATGGTCAAATCAAGGGTTGTTGAGCTGTCATTGAAGTACTCCCTGGTTAGCCCCTATACCTCGCTTGTGGCGGAAGATTCCAGAGAATTGGAACATTCCCGATCTCAATCCCTGACAGAGAACGATGACCCATCACTTGAAGTCGATGCGGCAGAAGCATTGTGCGACAAGGATTCTCTTCCTGCAGCAGAATTTGAGACGCACCCGTCTAGCAGGAAAGAGAGACTAACCGTTGCCAGCTCAAGTTTTGTGGACTTGAGTTTAGCCGACAAGGATGCGACCACGGCTCCTGCCTGCTATGAAGAATCCGGGGCTCCATCTTCCGGCTATGCAGAAGCGGCACGCTCGATGCCAGCATCCTTGTCTGCGCCGCCACCTGCGCCCCCGGCTCCGCTATCGCGGCCCGTCGCACCGCCTGCTTGCCCGTCACCGGCACCAGCCGCTCCTTCGCCTCCGATGGCACTGCCTGCTCACTCATCACCAGCGCCGGTCGTGTTCGCGTCGGCACCTGAAAAATCGGAGAGCCCATCTGAATCCGGGGAAGGCGCCCGGGGGGAAATGGCATTTGAACCGTATAGCGTGTCTGACGCTCCGTCTGCCCCGGCTTGCGAACCAGACGCCTCATGGGGA
>JAKFUT010000244.1 GCA_021732565.1 Candidatus Obscuribacterales bacterium | reverse complement strand
GGACCAGGATTTCTACGACGGGGGCAAACCGGGAATGTTTCCGAACATTCTAAAATCATTTGCTCTTGGCATGATGCAGTCCCTCCAAACAATTTCCCATTCGCTAATCTTCAGCCACGAAGAAACCGGAGTTAGGCGTTTCTTCGAACATCGCTCCAGCTCAAGGAACCTTGCAAATGAAATCCAGCTGAGATTTTCTTTAGCCTCATAGACTGCGCCAACTCATAGATGTTTGGCGCAGGAGATGTCTCGGGGGGGCCGTTTCAGGGAGTTGCGTTATTGCCGGTATAAGGTCCTCGTCCCCTAAATACCATATTGAGAGCCACAGCTGTCTTCAACATTTTTTCCCGAACTGGTTGTTGCGGTGACTTAGTCGCGCCGCGAATGCTTACCATATAGCCCTTGTGACTTAGCATGGAGAGCAACGAGAAATCTGCAATTGCGTAATGGTACTTACCGCTGCTTCTCTGCACTACGGGTGCACGTCTAGCGATACCATCTTGAGGTTGAAAGTCTTTCCCGCTCAAAGGATGCGTGCTGACTAGCGCCTCCGTTCCCGGGAGCAGAGGAATGCGAACATCGCCTAAAACTAGCGTGACGTGTCCAGGTCCGCTGCATGCGCGTACGCGCATGACATTGGTTGACGATTCTACACTCACTAGCGACTTACTTGTTGCCTCCACCATACCAATGCCTGTCTTAACAGAAACCTTTGTGTTGGGAACAAGAAATAGTTCGCCTCGACGCAACCATAACCCCGTTACTCCATTGTCCGTCCAGGCTGCGTCGGACGTGCCCAACAATTGACCGTAGGGGCATGACTTAAGAGGTCCTGAATCCCCGGTAGGTCCATGCACCACAGTGAAATCCTGTTGATTCACAGGTCGAAACACCTGTTTCCTGGCCGCTTCACCGATGTGTTCGTCCATTTGCTTTTTTCTTGCAGACATTGCTCGTCCTATTTGAACCAAATGACCAGCCACCATAATCTGTCGTTGGTGAAACTGCATTAGATTGAAATCGCGCTTTACCGTCTGCCCGCCGCCAACTGCGGTAATTCCGACACTGATAGCTTCACCCCGTTCAATTCCGTCAACTGGTATGTACTCTTCTTCGGATAACGCTCGCTCAGCCATGATCAGTTCTTGTCCAGGCTTCATTGCTAACGACTTGCCGGATTTACCGCTCACGGTTACGGCAGAATCGCCTCCGGCAAGGGCCATGATATGTAGAGATTTGCCGGGATTCAATTCCAAAGCCACCGCCGCATTTGGAGAAACCGTTACCAAGCCTGCCTGTGTATTTACAGTGACTGGGCTAGACCCGCTTTCAAGTGTCAATCGACCTTTATGCAAAACCACTTGTCCAGCTGTATTTTCCACTTCGGTATCTTCTTCAGCGATTTCCAGGCTGTCGTCGCTTCCAGCTACTCCCATGTAGAGTTGATTGGCTACCTGGGGCTCTACGCCGGCGTCTTCCGGAAAACTGATCGAACGGTGAGTGGTATCTGTGGCCAAGACAGTACTGGTATTTGATGTGGAAGAGTCCGATGATGCCACCGATGGAATGTTTCTTGCTGCCACAAGCAAACCGATTGCGTCGTGCTCAGCCAAAGCCGCACTGGTGGTTAGCGGTTTACCCGTGGTCACCACAAAACTACCAGCAGCTGTCCCTGTTACTGTTCCCAGTAAAGCTTGTTGATGCACCAAAACAGATCCAGACAGGCTATTGAAAACAATATTGGTGGCTTGTATGACTCCCGTGTCGCCGCTGACCGTAACGCTGGCAGAATTTTGGACGGTGATTGAGCTCCCTGGTGTGGTTGATTGCAGTAATCCGTTGTTGACCAGATTAGCCGTGTTTATCGTTATACCGAAGCCCGATGCGGCGGTGGTACCATTTGGCACGCTGACACTGCCCGCGGTGACAGTGAGCGGACCGATGACATTCATGGTGCCAAGGCTGACCGGGGAAGTTTGTGCCGGCAAATTGATGTCTACCGCGCCGGCCGATTGAAATTGGATGTTGCCGAGCACAGTTCCGGTGCCGAAAACCGAGACATTCGCCGGCGGAGCGGTCGACACGGGAGAAATCATATTGCTACCGGGGGTAAAAATAGAAGGTGGAAGTGGAAGTGTCAACGTCGGACTGGAATATATAATGCCGTTGGTGATTGTTCCTGAATTACCTGAGGATGATTGAACAGAAATCAGACTACTTACATTGAAGTTCTCAGCCAGGCTCTGTCCATTGAGAATGCTAATAGCACCTCCTGATCCACCACCGGGTGCACTAGCTGTTAAGGTTTTGGAAATTCCTGAGTTAACAACAGTCCCTCCCACGATGAAGGGGCCTGTCAGAGGGGTGCTGTTGTTATAGATTAACTGGATTATTCCTCCGTTTCCAGCCCCCCTGGCATTGGCTGAGAGGTCGCCCGTTACAGAAAGGTTGTGTTCCGCCGACAAACTAATCTTGGCACCATCCCCGTTCGTCCCGGTTGGAGCAAGGCTCAGTGCCGTGGGATCGACCAGCAAGTCAAACCCTGCCTGGCCTAAGAAGGTGCCCCCTGCTCCACCGGCGGCTCCTCCAGTCGCCTGAACGGAAATTTGCCCTGGTTGAGAACCAATAGAGAGATTGGACGAAAAAGCTTGAAGGGATACAGACCCGCCGCTTCCGGTTCCGCTACCTGCAGCCGCAAGATTCAAAACACCGCCTCCATTTACCACGATGTTCGACCCCGCCAGGACCACCGAACCACCAGCAGAATTTATACCATTGCCGCTCACCGACAGCGTTCCTGAAGGTAAGATCACCTGCCCCTGAGTACGAGTTAGAACAAAAGGTCCGTTATGCAAACCGATAAACCCTCCATTCCCGGAAGAGGCAACCGTTATAGCCGACAGATCGCTCACCACAAGGTCGGGCACGGAGGAGGGAATCGAGGGACGGCGATTGATCCAAACCAGGATGGAGCCGCCGTTGCCTCCACTTGCTCCACCCTTTGCGCTGAGCACTCCATCGATTCCTGCTGGAGCACCCGGACCAATGGTGTAAATAGGCGAGGGGCTTGCTGCTGAACGGCTGCTGGCGACGTAAATTGTAATTACCCCGCCGTTCCCCGTTCCCGCGCCATCGGCGGAAATGTTGGCGGTTGCTTGAACGCTTCCAGTGAGACTTCCGAGAAAGAGTGTACCGGCTGAGCCATTCAAACCAAGCGGACCAAACTGCAAAGCCGACGACCCGTTCACTGTGAGATTTTGTGCAAATAGACCTAAGTTTCCACCATCGCCGCCAGCAGATCCGGGAGTTCCACCAGATACGTTGCAATTGACCTGACCTTGACCGAAACCAAACGATATACCACCGTTATACACGGACACATTGATTGTGCCTCCCGAAATCCCGCCCTGAGCTGAAAGAGTAAGCGGGTTGGTACCCGTGACCGAGAGGTGATCGGTAAGTAGATTAATGCTACCGCCAGTGGTGCCGCTATCGACGCTGATTGTTCCCCCGCCCATCGTCACGGAGCCATTGCCTTGCAAAATGGTTGCCTGAATGTATACCGATCCGCCTGCTCCTCTCGGGCTAGATACTTCTACCGAAGAGGCGTCGGCCAGAGTCAGGTTCAAAACGTCAATGGAGATAGAACCGCCTTTGCCACCATTGGCTCCGGCATTTGCTTGAAGAACTCCATTGATGCCATTGGCAAAGACTCCGGGAGCTATGGTTAGGGTACCGCTGCCCGCACTTACAGTAATGCTTCCGCCATCACCGTTTCCGACACCATTGGCCACCACTGAGTTCGAGGCGAACAATGTGTCTCCGCTGAGAGTTATGGATGCCCCATTCCCGCTTGCTCCCAGCGGATCCGCAGCTAGCTGTGCCATGTCGAGCACGGAGATGTTTCCAGTAGAGGATAACGTAATGGATCCGCCATTACCAGACGTGGAGCCGCCGCTTCCACCGAAAGCGAATATCTCTACTTCTCCCGTACTGGAACCAACGGTCAGGTCTTGGCCGGTGGAAACCTGAATGTTTCCACCATTGCCATTCCCCGATGCGTTCGCCGTGAGAATCAGAGGACCGGTTCCCGAGACGACCAGCTGACCCCCAAGATTGAACGAACCACCGTCGAAGTTACCACCTTTGCCGTTCACTTCAAGAATTCCTGCGGGCAGAGTAAGCGTTCCGCCAGCCCCAAGACTAAGCGTTCCGCCATTGCCGGTAGTGGCGCTCAATGACAGTGCATTGGCACCAATCACCAGGTTGCCGGCAGAGGAGATATTAATACTTCCTCCGGAACCTCCCGTTGGGCCTGCGTCAGCTTGGATTGTTCCGACAACACCATTGCTGGTCGGTCCCATTCCTACAGTGAAGTCGCCCGCTGAACTGCTCAAACTAATCTTCCCTCCATTACCCTGACCCGCACCGCTTACTGAGATTGAGCCGGGAATAGTGATTCCGGGTGCGCTCAAAGATATGGAACCACCAGTTCCGTTTAGTCCCAATGGAGCGAAGTTGATGAATCCCGAAATAACTGCTAATACGTTTGTACAAACCAGTGTTATCGCTCCTCCATCACCAGACGCCGAGCCCGGGCTACCGCCAGTAGCAGACAAAGAAACATCTCCCGGGCCGTTGCCTAATGTTAGTTGAGATAGAGTTCCAACGGTAATGGTGCCACCATTGCCTGATCCAGACCCGTTTGCCGAAAGCTGCAAGTGTTGCACTCCGGTCAATGTCAACTGCAATCCGGCGTAGCCTCCATTGAGGTTCAATGAACCTCCGTTGAAATTGCCTCCAGTGCCATCAACCGAAAGCTGACCGCCAGGTATACTCAGCAAACCAGTGGTGTTAATGTAAATCGTCCCTCCCTTTCCGCCCGCAGCTGATACGTTCAGGTTGGACAATGATTGCACCACAATTGGTGCCGCTATGCTCGGCGCCGATGAAGGGATGTCTGTCGTTCCTATGAGTATGTTGCCACCGCCGCCTCCTTGAGGACCACTGGCCGCCGAGATCGTTCCGTTGACTCCATTTGTCGCGCCACCGCCAATGGTGAACACTGAGGAACCCCCACCTTGAATTTCGACCGTTCCCCCGGGCTTTGCGCCTGCTCCATTGTCAATAATGGAACCAGTGAGCAGGCTCCCTCCAGTTTTGATTCCCACATAAGTTCCCGGTGCAGCTAGAGAGCCTGCTGAGATCGTACCGACATATGGCACCGACGGGGGCGGAGTAAACTGGCTTCCGTTTATGAGTTCACCGTTTTGAACAAAGGCGCAAGTGTTGCAGTTCCCTGTCTTGCTGCTGGCTACTGCGGTGCTCGTGTAGATTCTTATGTCTCCTCCGCTGGCCGCACCACCCCTGGTATCAACATTTCCTAGTGCTAAGGTGACACCACCTCCCACGGCATTTGGACTGGGGGTGCCAAGAAACAACACGTCACCGTTGTTTCCGTTGCCTGCTCCACCGGTGGTTACAGTGACATTCGCCGGTACCTTGATAGTTCCGCTGGCGGGGTCTACTCCGGCGAAGGCTATCATCCCCACGTTCCCGCCAGACCCGCCGGGCGCGCTACTAGCAGATGAAACGACGGTGCTTCCGGACAAATCGATTCTTCCGCCCGTGATGCTGCCACCACTTATAGTTAAATTGACGGGTGCAAACGGGTCGCCTGCGGGGGCAGATGCAGTAAACTTTGCTCCTGCCACTAACAATATATTGCCGCCGTTGAGTGTGGTGGAACTCGTATCGATTTTAAGTGTGGTTTGGGTCAGGATGTTACCCGTCGCCACAATGGCCAAAGGTTGTCCTCGAAATACCAGGTCAGTGTCGAGTAATACATCGCCCACTGTGTTATAGAAGGTTGGATCACCACTGATATCTAGTCTACCAAGTTTGAGAATGTCTGATGCCACAGTCACTCGTGCCTGTGCCGCTGTTATGTTCACGATTGATTGCGTTGAGTTTACGTCAATCGCTGCCGTGCCGCTTCCCGAGAATAGATTCAGCTCCCGGGAAGTAATGTCTCCACCCCAAATCGCAACATTACCCGTGCCGCTATATGATGAGTCTCGCACCGATATCTGACCCGATAAAGCTTGCATTGTTCCACCGGTGTTGTTGATTAGTATGTCTCCCATGGCGCCGACATTGATGTTCGCGGCTGACAGTAATCCTCCCGGATTGTTTATCTCAAGGCTCGAATTGAGCAGCCCCTGGATCGCCAGTGTCTGACTCGCTTGAATCGTGCCACTGTTCGCGATCTGAGCTGCAAGAATTGTGGCATTTGCCAATTGCGACGACATGATACCTTGATTGGTCACCGACATGGCGGATAGGTTCAGGTTGTTGATCGCTTGCATAACGGCGTGGGCACCACTGTGACCAGAGAACGGGCCGTTTACTATAATCGGAGCTACCACGGCCAGATTGTTAGCAGTAATGATCCCTTCATTCCTGAAGCTGGTTTGAGCATTGAACGTTAGGTTGGTCAAGGAGCTGAAGACTCCCGATAGTCCTGGTATACCACCGGCAGGCACTATGCTGCTGATCGAAGCACCGGAATGGTTGAACAGGTTGGTGATGTTAATTACGCCGCTGGAAATTTGAGGATTGCTCGACAGCGCGTAGATTTTACCTGAGTTTGTCAGATTACCATTAATTGTAAGTGGTTGACCGTTTGCAAAGTCGAGAACCATGGTTTGGCTGCTGCTGTTCGCCACGTCACCGTGTATAGGAGCCTCGTTAACTGTTAATACGCCTTGCGCACGGGCGGCATTCACCATCGAATAAATTCCCAGTCCTATGAAGATCACCGCCATCGTGCGTTTCATCCAACCCTCCTAATCTCGTGAGTTCACTTTTATATGCCACTTTTGAGCCGCATGTGTACATGGGTAGTGACACCTTCTTTCTTAAAATCCCGGGGAACCCATTTAGATACCGGGATACTTTCTTTGAAAGCGGTGGCTACACTACATATACCGGGAGGACTCTGTTGGTTTGTTCTTTCCGCTGGCCGAATCGATTTCAGTTTTGGCACAATCTCGGTGCAAATCGCCCCATCCAGCAACAGGTAAAATATCGCTGTCCCTGCTCCCGAATATTTCCTGACCGGATGCGCAAATAGAAGATCCCGCTCCTACTGGTCCCAGCCAAACGGATAGCCATAGCGAGGAATAAATCGTCTTCGCGATTGAGAATCTTGATAGAGATTTCCTGCTGAACGACCTGCCAGAGGGGTGGGGCGCTGGCGGGCGCTCTGAAGGATGCTCTTGGGTGCAGTTATGTGGGTAATCGGACCATATGAACCAATCTGGCCTGAGCTAATCGCATGGTTCAGCTTAAACAAGCTCTCTTCATAATGTGATGCCGCCACTATCGCTTCGTTCCCTCGTCCCAGTCGCCGTAGTGCGTCACGGTAGCGTTCCCACACTCTGACCGTTTCGTCCGACACATCTCCGGTATTCCTGCTGGCCCATAGGAAAGCAGCCTTGAACATTATTTCGGTTTCTGCGTACTTACCTTCACCGGCGAAGGCCGTGCCCAGATCAATCATCACATTTTGATGGTCCTGATCTCTGCGGTGGTAGATTCTGGTTTCGGCATAAGCTTCGCGTAGCTGCTTCTCCGCCTCCGGATATTTTCCTTGTCGCAGTAGCTCATTCCCACGCTGGGCCAATACTTGCCAGCGATCAGTGTGAGAGATTGTTCTTTCACGATCTTCCCCGGGGAGTTTTTCGTCTGAGTCTTCTTCTCGTGGTTTGGGTTGAGGCAGGTTAATTGGGCCAGTTGGTGGATTGTGTGAGCATGTACCATCTGCTGATTCCCATCTGAGGTGTTCTTGGTGATCATGCTCTGCTCCGGTATCTGCGCCAAAGCGCAGTGCGACGGGCATTGGTGAGTCGATTGTGCGGGCCCGCTCAAGCACTGGCGCCAGGAGTTTGTCTATCTCCGCCGATTGGGCCGACTTTCCTTCTTTTTGCAACACTGCGGCATATTCCATAGCTGCAGCAAGTAGATTGCTGTTTGCAGGCGGGATTTTCTCCGGTTTAGGAATCAATGCCTGGTATAGTTTTTCCGCCTCTTCCAGCTTTCCTTGTTCAACCAGGCACTGGCCCAGCCCCCGAGTGCTTATTACAAACCGGGGATCGTCGGTGGTTGCCTCGGGACACTGTTCTATACAAGCTCTCCAGGCGGTCTCTGCTCCCGCCACATTCCCCTTTCTCATTGAGGATGTAGCCTCTTCGTTAAGCTGGTTCCATGAATGAGCAAAACAGGCGGCGGGGCTTGTGGCGGCCAAAAATGTCACTAGCAGAATTCGCTGTAGATATTGCCGTGAGTACATTTTTGCCCTCCTCCCCATCCATTTTTAGATTCCCATAAAGTGCTTATCCATAACGGCACACACAGTAAACGCGCCAGGCAAGTTCGAAAAAATGTAAAGGCCCCGGAAAAAGCGTCGCTCTTTCCGGGGCCTTTACGAAAAAACGATAAAGCCACGGTTTTCGCTGCCGCTTTCGACTCGTCATCACCGAGGCAGACGGAATGGATTGTTGAACGGGTTTTGCCATTGCTGTTGAATCGCGCCAGGTATTCTTGGTCTAACACGGTCAACGAATTCCCTCAGCTTCCTGTTAACAGGAGAGTCTTCCAGTGCTTCGGCACTGAGCAAATGCTTCTCGGCAACGTCGAAGAACGATTTTCCATCTTCACCGGTACCGGAGTTTATGCAGGTGTCAGCATAGGCCAGATTCGCTATGGTCAAGTCTCGACACATCTTTGCCGCATATCTGCGATCGGTGGTGTTCAAATTTTCGCCGAGGACGCTGAGCTTTTCCACTCCATCTCTGGTGAAGTGCAAAACATTTTGTTGATCTGTTCTACATTTGTCTTTGATAGTGGTGTACACGGACTCCATGTCATGATCGCCATAGATGACGTCAAGTTGTGCCACCACTTTTTGTTTCAAAGTTTCCAGTTGCGATGCATAGTTGTCATCCATTATTCGTCCGCCGACCATTTCTCCGCGGTGTTGCAATACGTAATTCTCAGCATTCTCTAAAGATTTGACGGCGCTGTTCAATTGTTCTGCTGCTGTGCCGTTGAAATCGTATTTTTTATCATTCAGAAAGTAGGCGCCTTCATCATACTTGGTTACGTCGAAGCGGCTGCCGCGCTCCAGTCGAGCCATACCAAGCCCATAACTTAGTATCGCGTTGGCTCGTTCATATTCTACGGGATGCTGGTTGCGACGGTTGAGTTGATCTTGCGTTTGAAGCTCCAGTGCGGCGGGATTCTCAATACCCAGTTGTTTCGCCTGTTTGGCCGCAGCTTCAAAAGAGTCGACGCTCTGAACCGTTGCATCGCGATCGCGCAACATTTTGGTATCTTCATTCATTGATCCCGCTAGATTACCATCCCAACCGAAAGTGCTGCTGATGGCATTATAGGCTCTGCCGAATGCCAGTGTTGTTGCAATCACTGCTGCTTTGCTCTTCACCGGAAGCGGCATCAACATTGCCGCGGATATTCCTGCTGCGTCAAAGGAATTTAGACGAAGATAGCGGCTCATTTCTACTGATGAACCAGTACCAATCATTGCGTCCGCCACCCGAGACAGACCGAACGCCAGTCCAGCTGATCCCAGCTTGTATCTTGGTTGCATGTTTGAAAGAAGCAGGGAGGGCACCACCACTCCGTCAAGAAGAAATCGTCCCATGCCATCATGATGAGGTTGGTAGTGAAATACTTGACCGGCTAATGCATCAATGCCAAAACCAAGTGCCATTGAGCCTGCTGATATTCTCACCCCGTGGCAAAGACCTAGCCAGGTTGTTTGTTTGAGCGACCCGTGGGCAATGTCGGCACCAGTAGATTTCGCCAGAGCCAACGATTCTTCCTCCGTTTTCATGAGTTTGCGAGCTGTATCGAGAGCCCTGGTGCCTTCCGCATGGGCGCTGGCTTTGGTGGCATAGTCCAAAAGCTCATTAGCCTCTGTTGTCCCCTGCATAAATAATTTTTCAAATGTCCTGACTCCTTCCTCGGTACCTGTGGCCTCCCGCACTGCTTGTATATTTCCTGCGCCTCCTCTTTTGAAAAAATCTACTTGAGATTTTAGTGCGGAGTAGTTCTTTGCGAGAAACTGCAGATTTGCATGCTTACGTTCCCATGCTTCCGCGTCTGAGGTGAACGAGAGACTTGTCGGAATTGTTCCAGCTGCCAGCGCGTTTGCATAGGTTAATAGCCGCTTCGCCACGGGGCTGGAGCGATCAAATAAAATTCCATTGAGGCCATCGGTCGGATTCTTTCCGAGGGCTAACCTTATCTCTACATGATCCGTGATCATAGGAATATCTCGGAGAAATTTCGCTCGCAATTCTGCTAGTTGTATTGAGTCCATTGATGGAGCTTTCTGTGTTGCCATTTTCCCTTCTGCAGCCTTGAGCATTCTTTCAGGCACGTCTCTTACTTTGTTGAGCTCGCCTCGTGCCAGTTGCAGTGCCGATTCCGCCTGCCCGAATTGATTCTTTGCGGCTTCGACCACCACGCTTTGTTCTGCTATTACTTTCCGGGCCGGGCTATACTTTTCCCACCATTTAAGATAACCTGAACGAGATTCCTCAGGGGTCTTCATGAGCCGGACATCGCTCAGGTACATGCCAGCGTTGGCTGCCGCTCCCATGATGCCGCCAGTGTACAAAAATCCCATTACGCTGGTTTTTGCGTGAAGACTGTCTTCAATTATCTTTCGTTGTTTGTCGGGTACGGGTACTGGTTCGCTCCGCTCCGGCTGGACTGGTGATGAATCCAGGAGGGTAGTTCCAATCGGCGCCGGCGGCTGCTGCTGAATGAAGTCGGACCAGCTTTGATTCTGCTTGGGGATGTGTGTGGACTGTGCA
>JAKFUT010000287.1 GCA_021732565.1 Candidatus Obscuribacterales bacterium | reverse complement strand
AGCTCAACACCGAGAACAGGGCAGCCTCTTTCCACCAACAGCGGAAACAATTGCCGGCCAAAACCGTACATACCCGTTTGCGGAATATGATTAAAAACCTCCGGCTCAAGCATATAAATTCCGGTGGAGATTTGATTAGAACGGGCTTCTTGTTTGGACGGCTTTTCCTGAAAGTCGGTGATAAAACCTTCACTGTCACGCACCACTACGCCAAATCTCGATACATCTTCAATGCTTTTTACAGCAATGGTGGCCACTGCTTTCTTGCGCTTGTGTTCTTCCAGAATTTTAGATAGATCCGCATCGGTAAGCAAATCTCCCATAATCACGATAAATGTATCGTCGTCAAGAAACTGGCGGCACGCTCTCACTCCACCGGCGTCGCCGGTCAACTGTTCCTCATACCGAAGCGTTACCTCAACGTCTTTTTTTGAAGCAAAGTGCTCTTGCATCTTGTCGGCCAGGTAATGAACATTGCAAGTGAGTTGCGTGAAACCGTGTTTTTGCAACAGGTCGACAATGTGATCGACCACAGGACGATTTGCAACGGGAACCAGAGGCTTGGGAATAAAATTTGTGATTGGCTCAAGCCTTGTACCAACTCCTGCTCCCAGGACCATAGCTTTCATATTTCTTTCCTGTTGACGACCGAGGCCTATTAGTAATTAACAATATGATAGTCGAAAGGTCTCGCCGTTTCGGGTCCTGTTAAGGGTTTTGCCGACATGTGCCCCGGCAATTTACCACAAGCCGAGCAAGTGCCCGGTCAGTTGACCTGTCACTGGCTCAGCGGCTCGCCTCTGCGAAGGGGAAGACACCCCAGCAGCAGCCTTACCGAGTCAACGAATTCATCTTGCCCCACCTTCGACTTAACCAGGTGCATGGTCTGCCCGAGTGTGAGGTCAAGTTTTTCGCTGCTGTCCAGGTCTCGTCCCGTATACACCAACAAAGGCAGGGAGTCCAGCCCCTCTTTACGAAGAATTC
Source organism: Candidatus Obscuribacterales bacterium (assembly GCA_021732565.1). Taxonomy (GTDB): domain Bacteria; phylum Cyanobacteriota; class Vampirovibrionia; order Obscuribacterales; family Obscuribacteraceae; genus JAKFUT01. The sequence goes on along the minus strand of JAKFUT010000287.1, from coordinate 9,940 downwards.
GCACGAGATCAAATCCATCGGGTGGAGGTACTCCAATGTCCAATACGATCATATCCGGATTTGTACTGCGCACCAGGGTCAAGGCTGTTCTACCATCCGGGGCCCAACTGCATTCTATGTCACTGCTTCGCAAAAGTTTTCTGATGATCGCAGCGGTGGCATGATCGTCCTCCACCAGAAGTACTCTCAAAGGCTTGCCCGAACTCCTGCGGATGGCGCGGCGGATAGATCGTTTCAACACCGAACTATCAAAGGGTTTTATCATCCAGTCGACTAAGCACGGTGCCACTGCCATCGAATCGGAAGCGCGATGAGACAGTACCACTACGGGAACTTCTGCCATCAGCTGCTTCTTGCGTATTCGTCGAACCTGTGCCATACCGTCTGGATCGGACAATTGAATATCAATTAGTATTACATTCGGTATCGACAGCTTGAAATATTTTTCGGCTTCGCGCACACTGCGCGCGCAGGTTACCTGATACCCGTCTGCAGTAAGCAACTTCTCCAATGTCAGAGACAACTTTGGATCGGCCGTCAATATGAAAATTTCGCCTCCCGGATTTTCAGAATTGTCTTCAGCCCCCCCGGGAATTTCAAACCAGAAGGTCGAGCCTTTGCCCGGAATGCTTTCTACGCCAACGTTACCGGCGTGCTGCTCGACTATAGCCTTCACTATGGCCAAACCCAAACCAGTTCCGCCTTTGGGTCTTGAATCGGACGAGTCTATTTGTTGAAATTTGCCAAACAGTTTATGCATGTATTCCGGTTGTATTCCCGGTCCACGATCGCAAACAGAGAAGCGAATGAGACCACGATCTCGACTATCCACAACTATGCTAATCGATTCATTCGGCGGCGAGTACTTGATGGCATTTGAGCAGAGGTTCGTCAGCACCTGAATTATTCGATCTTTGTCACACCGCAATTCCGTACCACGGTTCAATTGCCAGGATATTTGCACCCGGGCTTCATCAGCCATGCCTTTCAATCCGTCGCAGACACGTCGCAACAGTTCCATTGTCTGAATATTCTCGACACGCAGTTCTACCTTGCCCGCCTCAATCTTGCGCAAATCAAGAATGTCGTTTATCAAGCGTATCAACCTGTCACTTTCGGATCTGGCAATCTGAACCAGATGCACGGCATCGTCGGGAAGTTCACCGGCAATACCGCCTTCTAACAGTCCCAGCGAAGCGCGTATGGAAGTTAGAGGTGTTCGTAGCTCATGCGAGACCATGGAATAGAACTCGCTAACTCTCTTTTCTCCAGCTTTCTTGAGAGAAATATCGCGAGCAATAATAGAAACACCGCTTACGTTTCGATGGATATCGCGAATGGGTGAGATTGTAAGCGCCACATCGATCAGCCGCCCGTCCTTAGTAACTCGTACTGTCTCCAAATTTTGAACTTTCTCACCGCTTCCTACCCGTAAGAGTAATTCATCCAATTCATACAGCCGTCCCGCGGGGAAGAGCATGATGATTGACTTTCCTATTGCTTCATTAGCGGACCAACCATAGAGGCGTTCGGCAGCAGGATTCCAGGAAGTAATAATACCGCCTGGAGTTTTTCCGTAAATGGCATCTTCACAAGATTCGACAAGAGCTGCAAAACGCGCTTGCCAGCTTTGCGATTTCAGGCGTTCACTAATGTCTGCCACAATTGCAATGACAACCAGTTTGTCACTCAGCACCAGCTCGCTCAAAGACACTTCCACAGGAATTATAGAGCCATCTTTCATTCGTCCGGTAGTTTCCTGGCGTAGTCCCGAGATCTTTGACGACACAACGCTTTCAGTGACACCACCCTCGGTAGCGCTGTTCTTTAGCTCGAGCAAAGAGTTAATCACCACATCTACCGGCATCCCCAGCAGTTCCTGGTGATTGTAGCCGAATAGGCGGTGCATTGGCGCGTTTGCCGATGCAATGATTCCGTCCGAGGTTATCGTCATAATGCCATCAGGGGCAGTGTCGACAATTGCACGTGTGCGGGCCTCGTTCTCAAGAATCTCACGCTCGGCCTTCTTTCGCTCGGTGATATCCCGCCCTTCGGGAATCAACAAGACAACAGCTCCGCTACTGTCTCGTACCGGCTTGAGCGAGAAGTCAACGTGAATGATTTGGCCCGTGCTACGATTTACATGCTCAACTTCGAAGCGATGAATTTCCCCGCGAGCAGATCCGGCTACCGCCAACTTCAGTCTTTGCTGAACCGGTGGATCATGCGCCCACCAGGCGGTGTCCCAGAAGTACTGACCGAGCACGTCTTCTAGTTTTGCCCCGATCACATTCAAAGCAGTCTGATTGGCATCAAGCAAAATTCCTTCAAGAGACAGCACACCGATGAAATTAAACGTCTGATCAAAAACCGCACGAAAGAGTTGACGTGCACGCTCAAGATGGCCACGAGCCACCGTGCTTTCTGTAACATCTCTGGAGAAACATCGCGAGTAGGCGAACTGTCCGTTACGGGCCACCGCGTCGCTATCAATCAGCACGTGCTTAATACTGCCGTCTTTGCAAACAAGGCGTGCACTGAAATCACGAACAACTTCATTGGCAGATAAGCGACGGATTAGATTCTCGGCCACTTCGCGATCTGCATGAAAATCGCGTAAGTGTTTACCGACATACTCCTCCGCGGAAAACCCGAGCATTTCTAATTCCGCCTGATTTGCTCTGCGAATTATTCCGTCGGCATCGACACTATGAAGGGCGACCACCGGGTTTTCAAAAAATGCCACCAGCTCGCGTTGACTTTGCAAAAGCTCTTCTTCAGACAGCCGATGTTCCACGGCCGTAGCAATAATGTCTGAGACTGCCTGTAAAAGTTTAAGATCGTGGTTTTCGAATGGTTGTCTGGCAAATGTTCCCACCACGCCAACCAGCTCTCCTGCAACGAGCATCGGATGTCCAGCAAATGAAACAATGGATTCCAGTTGCACCCAGTCACTCATGCTCAAAACAGGATCGCTAGCAATATCATTGGTGAATTCGGCTCTGCGGTTGCGGGCTATTCCACCCATTTTGAGTTCGCCAATCGGTATGCGTGAATACCGGGCATCAATGCGCGAGTCGCAACCCGCACTTGCCTTCAAGGCGAGCATCGCAGCATCGTTTTCGATCAGCCAGATTCGTACAACCGCAGCATCCAGGTGTTTTACCAGCAAGTCCGCACAATCCTGGAGCATGCCCGGTAACGATTGGCTGCGAACCAACACCGCTCCTATTTCGGCAATGGCATCGACAATCTTAGACTCCGGTCTTACTTGCATTAACTGGAACTGGAAGTGCTGCATGGAGGGCACCGACTGTCAGGAGATTCCGACCGGCAGAATCATTTTAGGACATTCTGCTGACAATAAGGTCACTCCGTAAGGAATCAGGTGGTAAATCAGGACCAATCTACTATAATTTACGTCGATTCCGCCGAACCTCGCCCGCTAACCGGTTCCCCCCCCCGTCGAGAGCCCGCCGCGAATCAGGAAAGAACGACTCTGCCTCTGCAAATTTGCCTTGATGAACGTAAATTCGAGCCGGCCCGTGGTGTCAAATCTATCAAACCTCTGCCCGAAAGTGAGTCTCAGCATGTATGATCCGTCATTCTACAATCCTGCCGGTCGCTTTACCGGGCTGTCGCTGCTATACAAGAGCGGGCGTCCATCATATCCACAGGCTGCAATTCAATACATCTTGCAGGAGTGCGATTTGACCAGCGGCAAGGTTTTGGCCGACATAGGCTGTGGAACGGGAATCTCCACGAGACTATTTGCGGAACAACAACTGCACGTGATTGGAGTAGATCCCAATCAAGATATGCTGACCGAAGCACGAAATACTCCACATGAAGACTCTAGTTTGATCAGTTATTTAATCGGAACTGCTGAGTCGACAAGCGTAGAAGATTCGTTTTGCGACGCCGTGCTCTGCGCGCAGGCATTTCACTGGTTCCACAAAGAAAAGGCGCTGGCAGAGTTTCATCGTATTCTCAAGCCGCAGGGCAAAGTAGTATTAATGTGGAATGAACGCCGGGAAGACGACAGGTTTACAGCCGAATACGGCGACATTATGCGCGCATTTGCAGACGCCACTTTAGTGGAGGTCCAAAGAGGAGAAGCAGGAAACGCATTGTTCCAGACCGAAGTGTTTAGTGAGGCGGCAGTCAAGACATTCACGAACGAACAAGTTCTAGATAGCGCTGGATTGATCGCTCGGGCCTTCTCCACCAGTTATGCTCCAGGGCAGCGCACCGTAAATGGTGCACGCCTGACTGAGGCACTCAATGAACTCTTTGGCCGAATGAATGAGGATGGCGTGGTGATTATGCGCTACACATGCTCGGTATATACCGCTTGCAAGTGCAAAGAGCAGTAGACTTTATACTGCCGCTTTTTGATCGACAGATGAACACTCCCTGGCGCGGTCCAAAATCTTTCAGTAAGCTGTCTTCGAAAGTTTTGCCCCGTAACGGGGAACTCACGACTTCCAGGACTAAACAACCTATGTGCGTGGCAGATTTGATATAGTGAGCTTTGATAATCAGGAACACGCAACTTGCTCAGTTTTCCACTGGACCGCAGATCACTAACTTGCGCTTTAATCGTAGTCACAGCGAGCGCGTCGTTGCCAGCTTTCGGTAAGAGTCAACCGCTGGAAAAGCGCCCCGACGAGTGTGGCGTCATGGTTCCTCCAGAGCCGGTGACCGATCGACCCACCGTCGGTTTAGCCCTGGGAGGAGGAGGCATGCGCGGCGCGGCGCATGTGGGGGTGCTGCGCGTGCTCATACGCGAGGGAATTCCCATCGATTATATTGCAGGCACCAGCATGGGATCTGTAGTCGGAGGTCTACTGGCTTCAGGAGTGCATCCCGATGAAATAGAGCGTCGATTCACCGAAGGCTCGCTCATGCATTCTTTTTTAACGGTGCCCCTATCAGTGCGCATTGCCGCAATACCGATATTCTTTCTGCCGCGAGTCTTCGGTGTGAAAGGCTATGAGGGATTCTATCGCGGAAAAAAATTCCGAAATTATCTTAACCGCATGATGCCGCAGTGTTCCAGAGAAATCGAAGCGCTTCCTATTCCATATTGTGCAGTGGCAGTTAATCTATTAGACGGACAAGAAGTTGCCGTAACAAAAGGAAACCTGGGCAAAGCTATGCAGGCCAGTTGCGCCATTCCTATTCTCAGACGCCCGGTGCCCATCGACGGCAAATTATTGGTGGATGGCGGAGTGCTGGTGAATTTGCCCGTTCAGCAAGCGCGGCAGATGGGCGCTGATATAGTCATTGCCGTTGACGTCGATGAACGACCCTGTATGGTCAAAGACGCAGAATTCAGACGACTGGGAAGCGTTGCCCACCGGGTACTGACACTTAGTTTGTGGAAGATAGACGAGTCACAACGCCACAATGCCGACATTGTCATACACCCTGAAGTAAACGGCATCGGCTTGATTTCTACCAGCCGAGCTGATGCCAGAGAGGCGATTCTCGCCGGCGAAAAGGCTGCCGAGGCTGCCGTGGCCGAAATCAAAAGAAAGCTAAATGAAAGGGCGATAAAAAGATAGTATCGTTCACCCGATTGTGGGGTAAATGATACATGGCATCGGGAAATTGCCATGCGCCTAAATCTTCAACTATCACATAAAGCATTCTTACTCGTTGCGCTGCCGGCCCTCTCGCAGTTGCTGTTTCTCGGCGCGCTTTTGTTCTTTTTGAAAAATGCGGAGCACGAGATTCTCAAGCAACACCATGCCCGAAATGTTGTACTTGAGTCGAACACACTCTATGGAAATTTCTTTGATTGCGGAATGGCGCTTTACATGTGGGGGACCACCGGCGCGGACCCGTTCCTGACTCGCTATAAGGAACTGGCGGACGAAATTCCCATTCGCATTCAATCTCTTAAAGTGGCTCTTCGTGACAGTCCTAATCAAAAAGAAGCGTTAGCACGATTAGAAAAAGTCGGCAACAGGGCCTCTCAGTTGCTCGGAACAGGCAGTCGGTTGATCCTCAATTCATCCACCCTCAAGCTCGGTAGCGAACACGAGGCGATGCTGTCGATTATTGCTGATCTCAATAAAGACGTAAGAAATTTTGTAAAAGAGCAAGAGAAAGCAGAGCAGATTGATCCATTGCTTGAGACCAGATCAAGAGAGATGGTGCAGGGCGTTATAGCCACTGGTGTCGTGATCGACATTTTACTTGCGATCGGGTTGGCTATCTACTTCAATCGCGGCACCGCCCGACGTTTGATAGTGCTAATGGACAACACTGAACGTTTGTCTCGAGGACAGAAACTACAGGATCGCATCGCCGGTGGAGACGAAATCGCTCGATTAGACAATGTGTTTCACAATATGGCCGAAGCTCTGGCCGAGGCAGCACGACGAAAACAAGAACTGGTATCGATGGTCAGTCACGATTTGCGAACTCCGCTAACATCGGTGCAGGCCTCTTTAACATTACTTTCCGAAGGAGTCTTGGGCACGCTTCCCCCGAAAGCGCAAAAAGAGGTTCTCAACGCCGAAACAAACACCGGCCGCCTGATCAATTTGATCAATGATCTTCTGGATATCGAAAAAATGGAAGCGGGTCAAATGCGGGTCGAAAGGGCAATGACCGATGTACAATCGATTTTTGAGCGTTCCCTGGAAGCTGTAAAAGCTCTCTGTGAGAAGCAAAATGTTCCAGTTGAGATTATCGATACCGACCTCGATATTTTTGCAGACGGCTACAGAATGATTCAGGTGGTGGTCAATCTACTGTCGAATGCTATCAAATTTTCGCCGGCCGATTCCACTGTTACATTGGCCGCCCTCGAGCTGCCCGACGGCATGGTGGAACTGCGTATAACAGATCGAGGCCGCGGCATTCCCGAAAAATTCAAGAATTCAGTTTTTGAAAGATTTCAGCAAGTCGACATCAGTGACGCTAAAGTCAAGAAAGGCACCGGTCTCGGGCTGGCCATCTGTAAGGCTCTGGTAGACCTGCATGGTGGCACTATTGGTGTTGAAAGCGAAGAAGGGAAAGGAAGTACATTCTGGTTCCGCATTCCCGCACGCCCCGGAACCGTTGCCGTAATCCCTACAGCACAACCGGAAAAAGCAACACGTTGAAAATCTCTGGAAGCCAGCGATCTTCGCCTCTATTTATTTTCAAGACGATAGCCGACACCATGCACGGTCTTAATCATGGAAGCCGGGGCCTCCGGCGTGATCTTCTTTCGTAGCATCTTAATATAAGTGTAGATTGTATCGGTGGAAGCATCACTCTCGGAGTTCCAGACGCGATTGAGCAAGGCATCAGGACTAAAGACTTCATTGGGATGTCTCATAAAAAATTCGAGCAACGCATATTCCTTCGGCAGTAGCGTGAGTTCTTCGCCACTGCGGGTCACTCGCCTTGTGGAAGGATCAAGTTCCAGTAGACCGATCTTGAGAGTGCTTCCGGTGTAGGAAGCCACAGGTCGCCGCATCAATGCTCGAATTCTGGCTGATAATTCCTTGAGGTGAAAGGGCTTGGTGAGATAATCATCGGCTCCGGCATCTAAGCCGGCCTCCTTCTCCGTCACCGTACCTTTGCCCGTAAGCATAAGGATCGGGGTGGCACCGCCACGGCCGCGAAACTCTTTGCAAACTTCGATGCCTGACATCTTTGGCAGTTCCCAGTCGAGAATGACAACTTCATAGGAATAGATGCGCAGACGCTGACTTGCTTCTAGCCCGTCGAAAACACTTTCGACAGAATGCTGTTCGAATGTCAGCCACTCGCCAACTCGTCCGGATAAATCGGTGTCATCTTCGACCAGAAGGATTTTGGCCATCTAACCGCCCCCTGCGGCAAAAAGTTCACGTGATTCAGGCTTTCCCAGGTCTTAAGTAATACTTCCCGCCGGGTGCTACTGTCAAACACCGGCTGAACGTGGCATATTTAGATATTGGATATTATCGGTCTTCGTCAGGTTTGGTTGTCTCAGCCTTGTTAAAAACGTTTATGTGAACGCTACTTGCAAAAATAATCATCACACTATGAAAGGCAGGGATTTAAACGCTGCTGTTCGGGCCTGGCGTTCATCACTGGTAATTTGCCTGCTGCTACCTTGTTTGAGTTCATGCGGTAACGCCATATGGAATCGGGATTATCGCCTGCGGTTCTGGGAGAAAAATCGCCTTGCCGCAGAAACGGCCTATCTGAAGAGAGACTTCAAATCCGCCCGAGAGTTTGGATATGCCGCGGTGCATGAAGCTGAAGATCTGGGCTCAAACGATTTCAGGTTGGGAGTATCCCTGGCAGCCCTCGGTGACGCTTGCCGCAGACTCGGCGAACACGCAGAAGCGGAAGATTATTACGATCGTGCAACGATGGTGCTGAAAAACGCGGGCAAATCAGCCACAAACGATAAGGTCATGAGTTCGCTCATTCGTCAGGACTCAGCCCGGGTGCAAAACTCAATGGGTCTGATGTATGCCAGCGAGAAAAAATTTGCCCTGGCAGCGACACATTTTGAAAAATCGATAAAAATTTACGACGAACTGTGTCGAACGATAAATGGTCTGCCGGAAGACTATTTCCTGGCTCAGGAAGAGGTTCGCGCGCTTGCTTCGCTGGCTAAAACCTATAGCCGCGCAGGAAAATACACCCTGGCGGAAACCACCTTCCGCAAGGCCCTTGAGCAAGCACGAGCCTCAGATTATCCCGAACTTGCTTCTCGCGAGATCACCACGGCCTATCTAGATATGTTGCAATCGATCGGACACTCCAAGAGCGCTGTGGATATTTTGGCACTATTGCAGTGGCAAGACTGCATGACCGAGGCGCTGCAATCGTGCGCAGCGCAACGCTGGGCTGAGGCGGAGCAATATCTCGACAAATGTTTGAGCGCAACGAAACAGTTTCCCGAACGCACCGATTGCCTCACAAAGACTCTGGCGCAACTTGTGAGTGTATATGTAAGAACCGGCCGTTTACCCCTGGCCGAAGCATGTTGTCACCAGGCGATTCATATATTTGCCACCAGCAGTGATGACTCGGGATTTGAACTCGATACGGCGATGACGGTGCTGGGCACCTACTACACGACGACGAGAGAACGCAACAAAGCAATTCCACTATTGATGAGCCAGTACAAACTGCGCACTCGATTGTTTGGTGCAGGCAGCATTCAAAGCGCGGACATTCTGGCTGGTCTTGCAAACGCCTTTCAGGCTGCAGGCGATACTGCCGGAGCATCGCAGGCGGCCGAACGATCAAGACAAATAATATTACTTCCCGCATATGTCGGTTCAAAACGTGCCATCCCCGCCGCTTTCGAACTGGGCAAAGTCTACCAGTTCATGAGCAATTTTGTACGCAGCGAGGAAATGTATCGATTCGTGGTCGACGCCACCGCGCGACGGTATCAGCCGTGCGACGAAAAGATCATCTCGGCAAGAGAGTGCCTGATCCAGGTTTGCCTACAAGAGAAAAAATACAAAGACGCGAACGAGCAACTGGACTTGATTGGAACAGCAATCAAGAATGGTTCATCGCAGGAAAAAGTTAAAACCATACCTTATTTGCTCTTGCTGTGCGATACATACTCACAGTTGGCAATGTACAGAGAAGCACAACAAGATATCGCAATTGCCGGTCTGTTAATAAATGAGCCCGATGTTGCCCCCAACCTGAAAGCAGCCGTTGAGGCCCGTCTCAAGAAGGGATACGAACCAGCAACCGCCAAGAAAGCGCCCTGAGGCTCTGCATGCAAGATGTTCAATACCATCGATCGGTGCACCCCTGGCAAAGTTCCACTGGCAGGAACTCTCGTTTGCTGTTGCACGTAGACAAAGCTGGATAAAATGGCAATGTCCTGCCAGCAGTTCCATCTTTATTTCAAATTTCTTTCAGAAATCGTCGTTAGTATGTTCTCACAAAGACGGATTGCTCACCTACCCCC
>JAKFUT010000389.1 GCA_021732565.1 Candidatus Obscuribacterales bacterium | reverse complement strand
TCGAGTCTGCTGCAGAAGCCGGTGGAAGAAAGGGGGAAGACCACAAGCAGGTGCCAGCTATTGCTGAGGAGAGAATAAAAGATTTGATTGTTGTGCGACTCATATGGTTACCTTGCGATCGTCAAAGTGCGGTTCGGTGTCTTGAGCTGAATTTCAGTTGCTGATGTGATCATCTTATTCCTGACATACTTCGCTGGAACTCGGGGATTGCTCAATTAGCGCAGTGAATGCTCCCGGGTGGGACCCGGGACTATCCCCGGGTACTCTTGTAACATCACTCCGCCTCTTCACCCGAACCAAACTATTACACAGTATCTGCAGCCCTCTCGTCCGCCCGGGCTCGCCTCGTATTCCTTCCTTCAGACCTGCCTCGCGGCTTTAGCCCTTGCGCTCCACTACAGTTCACCGCTATATGCTTCTGTGGGGACTCACCTCCAGCTATCAAACATGCGTGGCAACAAAAATGCGCCCGGGCTTTCGTCCGGGCGCATTTCGTCTGTTTGAAAGTTAGTCTAAGGTCTAGCCTTTGACAGGAACTTTTTGCTCATTCGAGACACGGGTCTTGAGTGCGCTTGAAATTGTGGTGATTTGCTCTGCAACGCCGGCGCTAACCGGAATGCGGAGGGCTGGCTCCAACTTGGGAATGCTAATGTACAGGATTCCGCGGTCGAGGCGAGCTTCAATTTGCTCACACATAATGCGGGTGTCGAACTCGAAATGGCGAACGAGGTGAACCAACGGCAGCTCTTTCTGCAGTACGGTGGCCTTCTCTTCGAAGAGTGTTGGTGTGCGCTTTGCGCAGATGGTCAATACATTCGCTTCTACTTTCAGCTGAATGTCATCGAGGACAACACCCGGTAGCGCTACTTCGATGATGAACTGTTCATCGAGTTCCAACACATCAGCCGGCGGCGTCGTGGTCTGGTTCTGCCAGTTCCATTGAGTATGCGAGGTCTCATAAGGATTGACGGTGCGAAGAGGTGTGTTGTAGTGGCTGTGGCTCATCGGACCATAAAATCCTGGACGCTCGAAAGATCTTCTGGATTCAAGCACCAGCTGTTCACGAGTCATCGGTCTGTTGTAGAACATTGTTTATTCCTCCAAACAAGTTGTCTAATTTGGGTTGCCTTGAGTTTCCGCACTATGTAACACGTACACTGCGCGAGTCCCGTTTCAATTTGCGGATTCCAAACTTCGATACACCTATCTTAGTCGAGCCTCATGTCTCCTCCGCTCAATTTCAGATTTTGATCTTTTTTCTACTTGGAAAGTCCGAATCAAGGGATTCTTGGGACGAGCCGCATATACGGAATATATCCCTTTTCATAAATAATCATAGAAATCTCTGATAGATGCCGTTAAAGCGAGCTAACAAAACCGGGTTAGCCCCGGAATTATCCGAATCCGCCAGTCTTCATATTAACCTCGATTCATGAGAGTTTGAAAATGCATCTCCGCGCGCGGCTGCCTCTGCGTGTCTATCTCACAACTAGAATCGGAAGATTTTTGGGAGATACAAAACTCACTCCTACAACGTCGCGGGTCCACAACAGAGTTCGGGCAGGTTGAGGAGAAAACAGTAAAACGATCAAAGCCACAAATCCGCTAATCGGTATGCGTTACAAGTTGACGTATTGAAATTAGCGCACTCGGCCACCTTGCTCCGACGCACGATAGGCTGGTATAGCAGAAGTCTCGGCAGAAGCAAATGTGATTTGTGGTTGGAGCGATCTTGTCGCCAACTCGCTAGGCGGGAGAATTTCTATAACCTCATCACTGTTGCGAAGACTGGTTAGAAAGTGTACCTAAATCTCCAATTCGGAATTGTGTGCGTAAACAGCGGCGCGGCTGTACACCGTGTCCAGTGTCTCGTCGAAATCGTATACACTGCGCCAGAATGGAAAGCGACCGAGACACTCCTTCATTGTCGAGTACCCTTTCATCCGAACGGAATCGAAGTAAGCGCTCGTTGAAACGGGAGTGCTGAGCCCTTCCCAGAAACTCTCTGGAGATGGTCCTGAGGGCTTCGAATTGCCTTCAGATCCCGGTGCAGCTTCGCAGTCTTTGCGGAAAGCTCCCCCGGTTAGCAGTCCCTCTAGAAACGCTGTTAACTCATTTGAATCTGCAGCTGTGCAGTCAAACTCATCGCACTGAGCTTCCAGCCGGTCGTCCTCATCGTATTCGTCACCCGGTGAATCAGGTTCATCACACTCCTCCTCGTGATTGATTCCATCCGCGATTACAGAGCCGGTATCGCGTACGGTGGCCAAACCGGAACTGTCGCCGGGCACCATTTCCGGTAGACCGAGGGATGATGCGGGTTGCAAGAGTGTGCTCTCCGGATCAGCAAGCACCCGGGAGAGAGCGACTTCCGGATCCGATTCGGGCAAAGGAGATGCAGCCGTTCGGTCCGCACTTGATGCTGTGTTCGCGGTGCGGAGTGTATGCGTGAACTTTGGTTTGGAATGGCGGTTGAACCAATTACGCAAACAATCAATCAATGCTTCTTTGTCGATTCCACGAAACTTTAATAGCAGGAGCGGGTCACGATCGATTTCGTATGCAACCAGCATGTGAACGGCTGCAATATGCTTGCAGGGATTCGACCAGTCCGGGCATGTGCACTTCGAATGAAAGCTCTGAAAGTCCTCCGGAATTATGTCTATTCCGGCAGACTCCTTTGCCATGTTAGCCAACTCGAGTGGTAGCTCTCCGGAGAAGAGGCGCACGCAAATTTGAAAATTCAACACGGTCTCTAACAGGAATGACCAACGCGCAGTCGGCACAGGAGGCATTGAAATATACACCCGGTAGGGTTCAGGCAAAGCTCCTTGAACTTGAGCCTGAATTCTCCCCTGGAAAATTTCAATAGAAAAGACTTGCCCGAGGGACGCATAATACTTGGCTCTTTCGATGCGAACTCCAATGTTCGATCGTTGCACTAAATTGATCCATTGAGCGGACCACCAGCCCGGCTCGCGTCCACCACGAGTACCGAGCGAATTTCGAATGCCTTCCTTAACGGGAAGAGGATCTGCAAAACGGGAACTGGTCCAGGTCGAAAACGATTCCATTTTTCTTACCCCTTACTCCGCCATTACCGTTTGTCTCAATGTGAACAGGTCTTTCAATTCGGCGGTGGAAAGCTCCGTTATCCATGACTCGCTGCTCCCGACAGTTTGCGCGGCAATGAGTTTCTTTGTCTCCAGCATTTGATCGATCTTTTCTTCAAGGGTTCCGCAGCACATGAACTTGTGCACCTGAACCTCTTTTGTCTGACCGATGCGATACGCCCGATCCGTGGCCTGGTCTTCGACGGCAGGATTCCACCAGCGATCGAAGTGGATAACTTGAGTAGCACGAGTCAAGTTGAGCCCGGTTCCAGCGGCCCTCAGTGAGAGCACCAGGACCTGTGGACCACCTCTTGCGCTCTGAAATCGTTGCACTATCGACTCACGTTGATGCCGGTCGAGCTGACCGTGAAGGAAAGCCACCTCTGATCCCAGCACATTCTGCAAGTGACTCTGAATGATTAATCCCATCTCGCGAAACTGAGTGAAGACCAGGGTCCGCTCGCCATTCGCGGTAATTTCTTCAACCATCTCCACCAATCGAGTCAGCTTACCCGATCGTCCGGTAACCCGCCCGCGATCTTTCAAGAACGCGGATGGATGGTTGCAGATTTGCTTCAGCTTGGTCATCGCAACTAGTACCATGCCGCTGCGCTCAATACCTTGTACAGAATCGAGCACGCCTGTCATTTCCGCAACCACTGTGGCGTACAGACTTGCCTGTTCTTTTGTCAGGTTACACTGCACCTTAAATTCCTGTTTGTTCGGCAAGTCGTCTATGATTGACCGATCCGACTTCAGCCGGCGAAGTATAAACGGCGCCGTTAACTTTCGAAGTTTGGCCGAAGCTTCTTCATCCTCACCGGCTTGAATCGGCAAGTAGAAGTTGCGTTTGAACTCCGCGCGACTTCCCAGATAGCCGGGATTCAAGAAATTCATTAGCGACCAGAGGTCACCAACACCATTCTCAACAGGGGTACCCGTCAGAGTTACTCGAAAATCACACTGCAATGAAAAAGCCGCCTGCGCTTGTTTCGTTTCCGGGTTCTTGATGTTCTGCGCCTCATCTAGAACAACCATTCCCCAGGTGATCTTTTTGAGGTCTTCCAGATCCTTGACCAGTAGTGCATAGCTCGTAATTACCAGACCACTCTTTTTCGCGGATGCAATCAATTTCTTGTCGCGGAGTCGGTCTGTGCCGTGGTGAACGAAACTCGGAACATCGGGTGTAAACTTCTTCGCTTCTGATTTCCAGTTGTTAAGCACAGACATAGGACAAACTAGCAATGTCGGGTGCCGCTCGGATTTCAGACTGTTTAACCAGCGGTGCTGTATGTATGCCAGGGTCTGCACAGTCTTACCCAGCCCCATGTCATCGGCCAGACAAGCACCGAGGCGACACTTGTCGAGGAATCCCAACCAGGAAATTCCTTTGAGTTGATAGGGACGCAAATTACCTGCAAAATTCTTGTGTGGGGATAGCGGCTCAACCTCCTTGTTGCCTTGCAACCGAGATATCAGATCGACGGTGGGCCCGGAGCCGCTGACACCGCCGAACTCAACACCTTCCGGCAACGAAACATCGCCTAGCCCCATCTTGATCAGTTTGCTAACGGGTGCTTTCTGTGTGGTCTGGTCGCGGAAGAAACCCAATACCTGGCGGAGATGATCCGGGTTGAGTTCGAACCACGCCTCCCCGAACTTAATCAGCCGCAGGTTCCTGCGAATCATTTCCTCGATATCTTCGAGCTGGAGATTCCCTCCGCCCAGAGCGAGGTTCCAGTTGAATTCGCTGAGGGAATCTAAACTGAACACCCCGGAGGACATATCAGAGAAGTTCATGGTGGCACTAATTGGCGGCTTGCGTTTCAGCCACCAGGAAGGAAGCTGTACGCCGAATCCCAAGTTGCGAAGAGCCGGTGCAATATTGGAGAGAAATTCGAAACCCTCGTCGTTATCGAGATAAAATCCAGAGGGGATTTGTTCGACGGTATCGCGCAATATCCACGGGCAGATCTTCGACGCGTATCCCATCGCCGCGAACACGAACTCGAATGCGCTGAATCCGCCTTTTCCAACCGGCACCTCTCCAAATTCAAGAAATTGGGATGGAGAGTATTGCCGATGAGCTTGATCCAGCGATTGAAAAGTATAGCGAACGAACCAGCGTTGATTTTGGGCCTGGTTGATAGCTTCAGCCGTGTCGCTTTCACTGTTAAGCGGATCTTGAGACTCTTCTAGTGTAGCCCCCAATCCATTCCTGTTCGATGTGCCCTCCTCAGTAATGGAAACATAAGGTGCCGCTTCTTCAACTTTGAAGCAGAGCCGGTAAGGCACGTCAGTCAGACACGAAAGAGGACGCTTCCAACTATCGAGTGAATGCTTTAGATCGCGAAGTTCTGCTTCAGATGCGGCGAAGGTCTCATCTTTTGATAGCAGCGACTCCAACCAGCGGGAATGTATGGTGAGAGAAGAAGAGTCAGTGCTAATTCCGCCGTTGACATCGTGGTGAATGCCACTCAAATTTTCGGAGACATTAGAGTTTCTAAGCAAATGATTCAGCACGCAACGGACGAATGTTGCTACCAGTTCTGTTCCAGAAATATTTGGCAGTTCCGTTCCAATACTTAAGCTGAAGCACGATCGCGGCAGGTTACTGGTGATTTGCATGAACCGCTGTGCGTCATCGCCAGCAACAATCGGTTGCCAGGTCGAACGTGGAACGTGGCCGGGATTCTCCTCCAGTCCGGGAAGAAACTGCTCGCGCGATACTAGAGAATAGGTAAACCGCAGGGTATGGCACCAATTTTCGAGGTCAAAGCCGACTCGGATGCCTTCCGCCAACAACGACTTGTTCGCGCAATAGCACAGTAAATCGATCGCTTGTTGCCAACTCAACCTTACTGCTGACACCAGCCATGTTGAGCTATTGATTTGCTCACCCTCTTGAACGAGAGGGCAATCTGTGATCATTCGACTCGAGGGAAACGGGCGCCCATTTACTGCGGGGACTCTCACAATCAGCTGCGCGTTTTGTGATTTTGCAATTTGCAAGAATGGAACTGTGGACATCAAGCTTGTGCGAAGCGTCTTGCTCGAGCAACCAAATGGAAGATAGCTCAGATCGTCTTCTTCGGTGATGCTTTCACGGCGGTTGGAATGGTTCGCCCCTGTAAGACCGGGTGCATTCCTCCCTGTCGAATCCTGATTAGCTTGCTCGGGAGCAAAGTTCAACTCCGCATGCACGGTGTCCACTGCTCCCGTCGAAAGGATAGACTCAGCAGTTAGTACGTTTTCCGCAAGAGATGACTTGCCTTCTGAATCTGGTGTTGGTATTTGCTTTGCAAAAGGCGATTCCGAGTCCTCCGCCCAAACATAGAGGAGATCCTCGACAACTGTTCCATGCAGAATAATCATTATGGTCTGGCTCCATCTCGGGCACTGGTGTTTGATTGGCAGACCGACGGGGCCAAGCCCGATTGGTCAAGATAGGCCACCAGTTTTGACTTTAGTGAATGCACACTGCGAATTGTCGTTATCAATGAATCAAACGAAGCAGCGTTACCGGTAGACTCGTCAATTTGCCGAATGAGTAATAGCAGCTCGCGTGCTTGACGATAGCTGTCATCACTGCGCTGATTAATTGAGGCGAATGTTTCACTAATCAAAGCAGCGCGTGCGACATCCGGCACGTCACGCCATGATTTCTTGCAAAGGTTATGGACCTGTCCGGGAGTGGCGTGCCCTTCGCGAACCTCTTTCCACGCGGAATCCCAGTCTTCTTCCAGTATAAAGATATCTAGCAACAATCGATTGAGAAAATGATTCTCCATGCCTGATGATCCGTCAATGCTTCGTCGTGCTCGCCTAGCTACCTCAAGACATTTGTCACGCCATGAGGGCCAGTCGTTCACATCCCATTTTATGCAGTGAGACCTGATCTGTTCGAAGTTGCTGCCAGTCGGATAACTCATGTAGTTCTCGTACAACAAGCAGATGGCCTCTCTTCTATACCCTCTCTCTGCCAGGCGAGGAGCCATGAAGGCTTTGAGCATAGAGCTTGCTCGATCGTTCAAGTGATTCTCGCCGAACTCAAAGGCCTCTTCGCTCTTTCCGACTCGTTCGAGAAACTCACACTCGCGAATGATATCCAGCGTATCGGTGCCTGCTCCGCGATGAATGGAGCGGACAAAGTCGAGACGACCAGTAAGTTTTGCGGCCGATTCCATCGCGTGAAGGACGCGTTCCTGGCTGAACGTATAACTCTGGCGGAATAACCTGCCAACTGGCGCTATGTGTTTGGTCCAATGATCCTCGCAATAAATTTGTAACCAGTCGACACCATCCGGTCCCAGTATTTCTAAGTAGCTTGACAATGGCAATAATGTGGAATCGTACGAGGCGGTTTGGAGAGCAAAGAAAACATGCCCGGCCAATAGTTGCGGGTCATCCTTCAAACATCGGCAGGCCTCCCGATGAATCTCCGCCAATTGGGAGCGCAGATCCGCAATTGCGGTTTCGAGGCTCGGATTGAACAATGTGAAAACACGCCGGTGGATAGTTGCGGAGTTGATTGCCTGCAGTGCAAGATCAGCGGCCCAATCCGGCGACTGATTCAACAAGTCTGAAAGAAACTGCAGTAGCAGTTCGTCCAGGTCCGAAAAAATGGACTGCCACTGTTTTGGACGCCTCCGAATCTCCTGGATATGCTGATCGAAGACTTCGAACAGAAAGTCCTTCGCACGGTGGAATGCACGGTCCTCTTGCGTCTCTTCCTGCTCTTCAAACCACTCCTCATACAACGTATCGAGCAGACCACGATCTTGTTCAGCCAGTGTAAGAATTCGATTGGCGAGCATTTCCTTCGACTGAGCATAAATGTAATCTGTTATCTTTGCTAACCGAACACTGGTAACGATTACTTCATCAGCATCAAGCGAGGCTGCGTCCAATCGATCAACCGCGGCAATGCAATCAATAGACGATGGCGGTTGCGATTCCTCAGCATCCTGACAATGCTCAACTGCAAACAGAATAGAGCTGCAATCAGGCATACTGGAATTCTCATTCAGTCGATCGATTGGTGAAAAATCATCTAACCTTTGGCTTGACGAATCGATCAAGCTAGTATCTTCCACCAGAAACTCAGTTGTGGCCTTCTCTGGTTGATTGAACCAATGAAGTGCAAGCATCGCGCAATGTTCGCAAAATATCTCTTCCTCACCTAGTGGACAGTCGCACGTATAGTCGACACTGTCGCTTGAGATATCCAGGTTGAAGTATATCGGCTTGTTGCCAAACCAGCCTCGTAGTACGTCTGCCGATAGCGTTATGTCTCGATCGTCCGGTCCTGCTAGTAGAGCCTCAGCTCGCTTTAACACGCCCGGACCGGCAAGCAACGACAATTGCGTCTGCAGCGCTGCCTTGTTCACAGCGACCTCCTTTGCGCGCAGCTCAGTCTGCGCTTTTTTCCTCTAGCAATCTTACCGCCACGTAGGATTGCCAGAAGCATAATGTGTGCAGATTCAAGTGACTATTTTCTTAGTAATCTGATATGGCGCGCCATGCGTGACCGCTTGGCGTGAATCGTGAAGCCGCTGTTCCGGGCAGAACGATGAGCAGGAGTTTCCATTTGCCTGAATCCACACAATTGGCCTGATGTGAACCGCTCGATCTTCAACACTATCTTCAGGCGTCCATCGCTCTCTATGATCAGATGGGTGATACCCGTCAGTGGCTTGTTGCGAAAAGAACTGATCTTGTGCAGGCAGCATTCGCGCGATGTTTGGACTACTCAATCACAGGTCGATAAGTAAGCAAGCGTGCCATGCTACCGCTGAATGCTCGGGCGGTTTGGCCAAGCGGTGTTCGGGGTAGGATCCGCTTTGATACTGAGCCATTGCAGTAAAATCCCAGTCAATAAAAAGATCCATGACAGTCTCCTTCGTAACCGGCACAGTGATTGAAGAGCGCTACACGCTGATCGAATCGCTGGGTGAAGGCGGCATGGGAAGCGTCTACAAGGCACGCGAAGCCGAACTTGATCGGCTCGTGGCCATAAAATTGATACACCTGAGCCTTGTTGGTGATGAAAACGCCAGAATGCGGTTTCGCCGGGAAGGGAGGGCGCTCTCTGCACTCTCTCACCCCCATATTCTTCAGTTTTATCGATTTGGATTATGGCAGAGAGAAAGCGCGACATCCCGCAGAGCGTCCGTAAAAGATGAGCTGCCACTGCCTTATATTGTTATGGAGTATTTGAAGGGAGTTCCTCTAAAGCAAATTATTCAGGGACCGGAAAACCCGCTAGCAGCTTCGCGTGCGCTGAAAATTGCCATCCAAATTTGCGATGGAATGCAGTTTGCGCACGATGGCGGTGTTGTCCATCGAGATCTCTCTGTTAACAATATAATGTTAGTGTCGGAACACGACGATGATTTTGTGAAAATCATCGATTTCGGTTTGTCTGTTCTGTCTCCCGGCATAACCAGCAGTGATACCAGAACTAAGACCGGAATGGTTGTGGGCAGCATCTATTACATGAGCCCGGAACAGTGTAAGGGAGGTAGAGCCGACCATCGATCAGACATTTATTCGCTGGGATGCATTCTCTACCAGATGATTACCGGCACAGCTCCGTTTGACTCAGATAATCCGATCGCGCTGCTGCGCCAGCATTGCTTTGAAGACGCACCGCCATTGACTCAATTTGTTGGTGGTGAAGACATTCCATGCGGTCTGCAGAATGCAATCAAGCGCGCGCTTTGCAAAGAACCTGATCGCCGGTATCAATCGATGTCCGAGTTTCGTCGAGATTTGGAGCTGATTGAAGGCGGCAAGGGAACGGAGATCATACCTCCCGGGCTAATTGATCAACCTTCGTTCGCACTTTTTCCGTCAAGCCTCAAGCAGATGCTGGCAATTTGCGCCGCGATTTGTCTGTCGTTTGCTATTGCATTTTGTCTGGCGCGCTCAGCTCGCAAGCACAGCGGGAACGAGCATCCGCTGCCCGCTACTGTTTCGTCAATTCACCGATTGCGAACTGTCACCGAGCTAGGTTCCGGAACCTCGACAGAAGATCGCCAGCGTCGCGTTGAGTATTATCTCGATTGGCTAAACAAATACCAGCGCGATGGCTCGCCGGAAGTTGCCAATGCGATGATGGCTTTATCAACCGACCTGAATGATCAGGATCCCGCAGCCGCTCATAAGTGGTGGGTGGAGTCAAGAAAGCTCACCAGAGAAATATTCGATCGCAGTATCTGGAAACGCCAAATAGAGGTTGCAAGCAACGCTGTTGATCGCCTAGCCTTTGCTTTTTACCAGTTCAAGCCGCCAAAGCAATTAGCAGAGGAGCTCAGGCAGATGATAGCGCTCATAGATCAGCAGGGAGCAAATGAGCTGATTTCTCCTCTAATCGCGTGCCGCGATAATTTGTCGCGACTGTATGTGGTATCTGCTGATTACAAATCTGGTCTAATTGAAGTAGATAAGGCATTAGAGAGTGGATCGCATTGCTCACTACATCCGGAACGTATTGCTTCATTAATGATTACCCGAGCAAAGTGTCTATCCGGATTGCATCGCAAAGAGGAGACGCTTGCGCAATTAAAGAGCGCGGCAGAGTTTTGTTGGAACAGATCGCAGCCAGCCAGTAAGACCTGCGAAATAATTGAAGCTGCATATCAGGGCGGGCTATTTCAATTTTGCATTGATGAATGTGTATTCGCCGAGCCAGTGTTCAGATCGTCTCCAGCCGACTTAGCGACTGTGTACCAAATGCATGCTGCCAGCCTTTTAGCCCTCAAAAGATACGCAGAGTGTTTTGAACTGTTATCGAAGAATTCCGCCGAATTATTGTGCGAACAGGGAGATCAAAAATGCTGGAATTATATGTTAGTAG
>JAKFUT010000141.1 GCA_021732565.1 Candidatus Obscuribacterales bacterium | reverse complement strand
GGGTGCCAGCGGCTATTTCCTTATGTTTCTCGAAATTTACGGAGTGCAGTAATTCAACTTCCTCTCACAACTGACCATCAACAGGCAGGAATGAGATCCGCTTGCAAAAATTGCTCGAAAAATAGAAAACACGACAGCGAACACATGTGTTCACACCATATGCGGTGTCAAGTTATGGGTAGCGCGAATGGGCTTTTGGTTATGTTCGTTCGGTAAGACTCTAAATTGCAAAGTGAAATTCTTTCAAGGAGAGCGTCGAAAAGCAGATGCCCTGATGATGGTTCTTATCTGGACAATGTTGCGGAATGTCGGATCGCATTGCTCACTGATGGTTGAGTGCTCAGGATGGTGCTGCACATATAAGAGAGAATAGGATGCAGGCCGATTACCGCAATCGCTGAGAGAAGCAATGTAGCAATATTTTTTCAAGAGCCTGGCGCATAGGATGACGTTGTACATGTTTGCGCTTGCTGGAGGAATATATGAATGAACTCGACTATGACGTAGAATCAACTACTCACTCAAGTCTTTGGACCGTGGATTGGGCGGAGAAAACGTGCGCGCTGCCAGGAGAAAGAAAATTCAGGATTGGACCGATCCGGGTGGATTATTCAAAGGAAATCCGGCCCGTTCCACCGGCCAGTGAAGCAGACTGGCTGAAGGTACTCCCTGGAGAGGAATTGAAACGAGCGACTGAGACAATTGAATCAGAGTTAGGCATCAAAATTACAATGCCTGCAGCAGTATCCCTCGAATGTAAGAAGTTAGTCGAGAAACTTAACCTGGACGATTATGAGGAACGCGAAAAGGCGAAGGTTGTTCTGTCGAAGATCGGCACCGCTGCCTTGCCCGAACTCATACGCGCAATGGGATCCGAAGACCCCCATTTCCGTCGGGAAGCTACACAACTTGCACTTCCATTGTTGAGGGCTAAGAAACTCCTTGAAGAACAAGCAAAGCTTCAAGACATTGAGAATCGGGATATTGAACTTATGAAATCAGCAGCGCTGATGACCAAGAAAGAACTTGGTGCTAAGCGTATTGCGTTGATGAAACCATTGCTGGAAATGTCGGGGGAAATATCCAAGGAGGAAGTCAGTGCGCTAAGTCGGGTCAAGAGTCTTGTTCTTGCGATGGAGAAAGAACTTCAGACTCGAAAGCCGCCCGCAACTGAGCAAGAGCGATATGGTATACAACAGTGTAAGAAAGAGATTCACCTGCAGCAGTCCATTTCGGCGGATCTTAAATTCCTTATGGGGCAAGCTGTTACCACTGCGGTGGGAGTTTCGGCCGGCCTCAATGATTCGAAGAATGGGATCGATGTGAAGCTGACCGGCGCATTATTGAAGCGTGCCTTTGCTCTCGACGTTTTTCCATTTGATCCCCACATCCAATTTGCTATGAGAAAGATGTTGCACCAGTGCGGCAAAAGTATGCCGGCAGATCTTATAGATGCCTACAAGAAGGCGGGAGGGGCAATGTCAACTTTGGAGGATAGTGAGTTTGGATGGCCCCGGGAAGTTTAGCGCGCTCACGACTCTATCTAGTAATGAGACGATTGATTGATCATTGATCGCTTCAAGTCTGAGGTGGAATGCAGGTTGAGCGGATTTTTGTTTGCAGTCCAAGAGAAAGAGTCGGTATCCGTCCCGGAGGCCGCCTCTTTCTTCTTTGCGCGGTCAATGGACATTGTCCATCGGGATCTGTTCAACGAGCACTTCGCTCCAAGAGTCTGTTCTGAAGTGATGGTATCAATCCCGATCTACCCTTGATCTTTTGCCGCTGGCGAGAAGCGAAGTCGGTAAAATGTCACCTTGCACACAAGTCGCAAACGGTCCTGCAGAGATGAACAATCGCGCAGAGGATTGCCGGAACGTCCGAGCTTCTGTGTTTGGCAACACATGTGTTCATACCACAGGTGGTGTCACGTTGTCCCTTTGTGCATAACGAGGTCTAAGATATGTGGTGTGATGGCGAAACGCGGTGATCGGCTGGGAGACGATAGTGACAGTGTAGAAACATCACGATTGTCAATCATGGGGATGAGCGCTGCACATACAACTTAATCCAACACTTGAGCAAACTATGGAAGAGTTTATTAGCTCAGAAACATCTTTTGAAGAATTGGAGCTGAGCGCACACGATGTTGTTGAAGAGTTACTCAAGCATCGGGCGCCCAATACAGCGAAACGTTAAGCGCGTTCCGCTCCTGATTAGAATCGCGGTGTGGCAAGCAGATAGAAAACTCGGGCCCTGGTTACCGCAGCATGCGATGCACAAGTTGGGCGCCAACAAAAGCCCAGCTACCAACCACAGCCATGACAATGGCTATCAGAACAAGAACACCGAAAACGACATAGACCCGACTGGTAGCGAGGCAGCGGTCCTCACCGGAACACACGGAGGCCAGGAAGGCTCCGAATAGACCAGCGATGAGAAGCGACAGCACTATTGTGAAAACGATGATGACAGTCATGTGAACTCTCTTTCGGAAGAGTTTTGATTCAAAATACACTCATGCAGAAGCAAACGAACTGCCCCTCAAGAGTCGAGATCCGTCCAGCGACTTCAGACCATTGTCCGTTCCATCGCCTTACCGGGTGGAGGGAACCTGAGCGATGCGGTTCCCTCTATCCCTCAGATCATTCCCGGGACGAGGTCCAGGAGATGATGCCGGTCAGGGGCTTCTCCTCTGGTTGGAGCGGACGCTCCACGCCGGGGTCGTTAGCCAACAATGTCTGGAGTTCCAGATTCCCGTCCAGGATGGCGCAGGCCTCCCGTGTGTTACGTGCCACCACGAGAATCGTGTGGCAGCGAACATTGCCGGTGCAGATTCGGAATTCGAACAGGCTCATGTCTTGTCCCTCGGAAAGCTGTTTTGAATTAACTAAAAGGAACTCGGAAAAACGCACGAAGCAAAACAGAGTTCATCGTAAAGTCCCCACAATTGGCGGGGCCGCCATTTGTGGGGACTTTACAGTTCATCGACTAATGGTGCAGTGCGCTTTTGATATTTGTTGAAGGTACTGCCTTGTCGCTAGGTGGGATGAATAGATAAGGTCAGCTTATAGAAGCAAGCTGCTGACAACAAGTCTGTTTTTGTTCGCTCCATCGATAAATGACTCGTGTTTCCTCCACTGACAGGGGTGATTGACTCGCGCTTCCCATAGTTTTGAGCATTGCTTGTCCGCCTATCACGGAACAGAAAAGGGGCAATTAAGAGAACAACTGAAGTGCTAATTGTCATTCGCGCAGAAAACGGGTGCAAAATGGCGAATCGAAGTGCTTCTGAATAATTTTTTGGAATCTCGGGTTCAGCGGACTTTGTTTTTCGCGATTTGTACGAAAGCACTTTCCTTTCCCTTCTCTCGCGAAAAGCTCACGCTAATATAGGTATCAGTCTTGTCATTCTTCATGGAGAATCCCCCTTCATTATGGTCCGCACGATAGCCTATGACCTTGAAACCGCTGGACTGCAACGCTTCTTTGAGGTGGACGAGTAAATGGAGGCTGTTGATCTTCGAATTTTTGACTCCTTTTGCCAGCTCTCCCTCCAGACCGGTGGCATCCAAGTCTTGAAGGAACTTGGTGGACTTCTTGAATGAATCGACAGTCTCTTTTGTGGTGGCTCCATTCTTTAGCATCTTTTCCAGCGTTCCAACGAGATCCTTGACTGAGCGATCGGAAACTCGATCTTCTTCACCGGAAGAGATTATGGCGTAGACTTCGTGTCCCGGCTCTCCTTTCGACCGGGACACCTGATCGGATCTTGAATGTTGCGCAAACACTAAATGCGTTTCCTCGCTGAAAAGAGAAAGTGACGGAAATTCGGCGGTCAGATTCGTCTGGCAAACTGCTTTTAGTTGATGCTCAGCCATATCCACTTGTTTAAAGAGATTCAGGCTTCCTTCCGGTGGAATCTCGCTTGTGCATTCTGTATTCATCAGGTGTTTTGTATCCATTGTGCAATTCTCCAAAGCGATGGCAATACGTTGACAAAATGCTATGGAGAGGAGGCTTGAGAAAATATTGATATATTGGTGCCTTCAGCGACTACCGTATTTGGTCTGCGTCCGCTTTGTGATATGTGCAGCATCATCCAGAGCAAAAATTGGCCTATGCTGTCCAACCTTGGGCAAACTTAAAATGTGATGATTCACGGGGCGGATGGAGCGTCTCTTCCTATCCCGATGGCAGACCTGCGCGGTTTAACCCGGGACGGGTGAGCCAGGAGTCCACACAGTTCTTTTCACTCTTGCGTCTTTTCGCGTAATGAACAAACACAATGGATGAATAACGTACCCTGGACAGCATGCCATTTTGAGGGAAGTCTCTGCCGGAATGCAAAGGTGTCTAATAGTTGAATTTCTTGATGGGCTTTCGCACCGCATCCTTAAGACCGACAACGCTCATCTTTCGAGCGCTCTCCTCAAAGGTGACAGCATCATCGTCCATACCGATCATGCGGCAGTTATTCGCCAGGGCGTAAAGAACTCGGCTTAAGCCGTCAGGATCGATGTTAATCTCCTGATGAATAGCCACTGCCTTGCGAAAATACTTGTCTGCTACTTTGTATTGCTTTTCTTGACTGCAAATGGTGCCCAGTAATCCATAAGCCTCTGCGGCTTCTTTCGAATTCTCCTTGCCCTGTTCCGTGAGAATCCGAACTGCTTCCTTTAGTTTGTCTATGGCCTCACCAGGCTGGTCTTTCGCCATATAAATCGTTGCTATCTGACCGTAGATTCCAGCTTTGTCTGTTACCCCTTCATCGGGGATTTTGTCTGCCACGTCGGCGGCCTTGTCTAGCAGTGCCAGCGCTTCGTCAAGTTTAGTCTCGGAGCGCTTCAGCTCGGCCTGCCGCAAAAACACGATCATCAACGGATGCTTGCTCTTTTCCTTGCGAGCTTCCTTTAGCGCCAACTCATAGTTCTGTCCCGCTTCGGTCCATTTCGCCTTGTCTTTCAGGTTGTCACCTTCCGTGACGTAAAACTTGTAATCGTGCCCGCATCCTGTCAACAACAACATGCCGCCGACTGCCATTCCACGCAATTTCCAGCGGCTGTTCATTCTATAGCCTCACACCCACAAGTTACCCAGATATTCAATTCTCTCAAAATTATGAGGAGCGCCATCGAGAATCTGGCGACTCACAGGCGGATAGAGAGTGAGCCTGTCAAGCTCTGCCATGGGTAGAAAGTCTACATCTGCCAGGACCGCTTCATTACCCACCTCCATCTTCCCTCCTGTGACCCGCGCCGTGAGGTATATATTGACAATGTGACGAGAGCGATCGGGTGCAATGGCCTCAGAGAGAAAGATTATCTTCTCAACCTCGACATCAAGTCCGGTCTCTTCCTTGACTTCCCTCACTGCGCATTCGTTGAAGGTCTCCCCGTATTCCAGTCGTCCGCCTGGTAAAACCCAGTATTGGCGAGCTCCTTTACGATGTTTCACGAGCAAGATTTTATCAGTCTCAATCACTACCACCGATATCCGAGTGGTGGGAATCGCTTTAACTGGACGTGGTCGCTGTCTGTGCTTGGGCAATGAATTTCGTCCAGGGTTGCCAACGGGAAGAGTCTCAATTCCTAAATTATAATCGCTAAAAATCCCGTCATCTATATTCCTTCGCAATACTGTCGCCCGGGTCTCTTATATGGCATATTTTGTATCCTTAACTGCACAAGGGTTGGTGTTCCTCTCGGGAGGGAAGTTTGGTGACGGCCGATCAACTGGACTCGCGACTGAAATCGATAAGAGACGAAGTGCTGGCCGCTATCGCCGCTGGCCAGTCAACCGATGATCTTGAATCTGTACGGGTTCGGTTCACGGGGCAGAAAAGCGAGCTGAAAAGCATAATGGGCGAGTTACGTGCCCTGGTTCCCGATGAAAAACGCCGCATAGGTCAGCTCGCCAATGAAGTTCAGCAGGCGGTGGAAAATGCTCTTAAGGCGCGGCGCGAAGATCTTCACCGAGTGGAGTTGACCAAGCGGCTGCAAGAAGAACAAATTGACGTTTCGCTTCCCGGCACGGGACGAAGACTCGGGCACATACACCCGCTCACAAGAATTCTTGAGGAAATCATTGAGATCTTTCACGGAATGGGTTTCACCGTGGTGGATGGACCTGAAATGGAGACCGAATACTACAACTTTGATGCGTTGAATACTCCAACCGATCATCCGGCTCGCGATGAGCAAGACACTTTCTATACCAATGCCGCTGCCGGCGTGCTTCTACGTAGTCAGACCTCAACAATGCAGATACGGGCAATGGAGAAAACACATCCACCGCTGCGCATCATTGCCCCTGGGCGTGTGTACCGCAATGAAGAAGTGAATGCACGCAAGTACCCGCTGTTTCACCAGGTTGAAGGATTGTTGATCGATCGCAACGTAACCTTCGGCCAGCTGCGTGGCACGCTGGAAGAGTTCTATCGATTGCTGTTCGGTCGGGAACTCAAGACTCGGTTTCGTCCTGATTTCTTTCCTTTTACAGAACCAAGCGCCGAGGCTGATTGCCAGTGCCCGTTCTGCCTGGGAGAGGGGTGCCGCACGTGTGGTCATCGCGGATGGCTGGAGATGCTTGGTTGCGGCATGGTCGACCCCAACGTCTTGAAATCCGTAAACATCGACCCCACAGTCTGGAGCGGATTTGCTTTCGGCATGGGCGTTGAACGAATCGCGATGCTCAAGTACGGTGTCAATGATATTCGCTATTTCTACAATAACGATCTCCGCTTCCTGGAGCAGTTTTAACTCAACGCAGAGGATCTGGTCGTGAAACTTTCTTACGAGTGGCTCAACGAATTTGTAGACCTTTCGGGAATTGGCGTTCAAGAATTCGCTGACCGATTGAGTCTGGGTGCATTTGAGGTCGAAGAGGTTCGATCGTTTGGTCCTGATATAGAAGGACCGGTAGTGACGGGCGAGATTATGGAAATAATGCCGCACCCCAATGCCGATAAAATCCGACTGACCAGAACGCGAGTGGCAGAGGGTGAAGAACCGCAGGAAATTGTCTGCGGCGCCACGAATATTGAAGTGGGGCAGCGCATTCCGGTAGCATTGCCCGGAGCTCGTGTAATCAATCGACACGACGGAACTCCTCTGGCTATCAAACAAAGCAAGATTCGCGGCGTAGTAAGCAATGGCATGTTGTGTTCGGCTCCTGAACTTGGAGTTACCGGTTCCAGTGAAGGCATTCTTGTCCTGGGGGCTGACATCGGACTGGGGCTCGATATAAAAGAGCTTTTGCATCTTAAGAAAGACTGGATACTCCATGTATCCCCCCGGTCAAATCGCGGTGACGCCTTGTGCGTGCTGGGGCTGGCACGGGAAGCTTCGGCCTTGTTCAAACGACCGCTGAAGCAGCAAGCATTGGCTGGCGAACTTGAGCAAGCTCTGCGCAATTTTGCGGCCGAACAAAGTGATGTCGAGAAAACTCATGTCGCTGTCAGCATTGAAAACAACACCGATTGCCCGTTCTTTTCTGCACGGGTAATTCACAATGTGCAAATTGGTCCATCGCCGGCGCTGATTGCCCGCCGTCTTGAGGCTCTGGGGCTGAGGCCGGTGAACAATGTTGTAGACATTACGAACTATGTGCTCCAGGAACTGGGGCAGCCCCTGCATGCTTACGATTTAGCTCTATTGAAGGGCGCGGTATTGAATGTACGCCGCGCCCGTGGCGGCGAATCTCTGATGACCATAGACGGCAAAGAGCGGTCTCTTCCTGAGGAGGCTCTGGTGATTGCCGATGCAGGCGGGGTAGTGGGTGTGGCTGGTGTGATGGGCGGCAAATATAGCGAAATTTCGGATTCCACCACGACTCTGGCTCTGGAAGCTGCTTCTTTTAACAGCGCTCGTGTCAGGCGGTCGAGCCGGTTATTGGGACTGTCGAGCGACAGCTCATTACGGTTCGAGAGAGGGGTAGATATTGCCTCCGTGCAGGTTGCGTCGAATCGTGCGGCTTATCTCATTGCCAAACATTGTGGTGGCAAAATTGGCGAAATGAGCACCGCAGGCGATGACAAAGTGCCAGATCGGCCCGTTCAAATGAGACTGGCCGAACTAGCCCGACTGGCTGAAATCAACATCGTTGCCGATGACGTGGGCGTAATGATGGAGCCACTGGGCTTTACTGTTTGTATTCATGCCGATGACTACAACGCCGGCATTGTGAATGTTCTCGTTCCGAGCTTTCGGCAGGGCGATGTATCGCGGGAAATTGACGTAATTGAAGAGATTTGCCGGCTTTATGGATATGACCGCATCAAACCGTCGATGCCAGAGAGAACCATGGCTGCTCCGCCGCGCGATCGGTTCCATGCAAATATTCGCAATAGTTTATCAGCCTCCGGGCTAAGCGAGGCCTGGCTTAGCAGCCTCACCGGAAGGGATGATTTGGACGCTCGTGGCTCGTGTAAGGTAGCCGACGAATCATTAGTGGTTTCGGTGCTCAATCCCCTCTCTCCCGACCATCAGGTGCTGCGACAGAGGCTTGTCCCCGGGCTGTTGAAGGCAGCGGTATACAATCAGGATCGAGGCAGAGACGATGTATCTCTGTTTGAGATCGGCCGTGCGTATTTTCGGGAGAGAGAGACCAAGGCCCCGGTAGGGGTTCCGGATGAGAAACATGTGCCGGCCCGAGAAGAGATTCGCGTCGCCGGAATTATGACCGAGGAGCCTGTGATGAGCATCTGGAAACAGGTGGCATCAAATGACAGCACCACGAATTTTTTTCACTTGAAGGGCGTGGTGGAGAATCTTCTTGAGCGGCTCTCAATCTCATTAGATGAAGTTGTATTCGAGCAGTGCTCGACTGATGACTGGTATCACCCCGGTCGTACTTGCGCACTGTATGCAAGAGTCTCCGCGCCTTCTGTTCAGAACGAAAAGCCATCAGGCGACGGGAACGGCGATCATCGGCCGTCAGTAGACAATAAGGTTTTTGTCGGCATCATGGGCGAGATTCATCCGCAGGTTTGCCGGTCTTATAAGTTGAAGGGACGGCCTGTGGCATTCGAGCTGAATGTAGAACTGTTAAGAAGCCTCTCTCGGGCTGCCGGGCTAAGAGAGACTTCGGCGACACCGTCAGTCATTCGGGATCTAACCATTGATCTCGCCACTGCGGTGGCCCATTCCAGCGTCCATTCTTGCATTGCGGATGCAGCCGACGATACTCTGCGCCGAATTGATCTGGTATCGGTTTTTGATTTATCAGAAGGTCACAAGAGTCTGTCGTATAGATTGACCTTGCAACATCCAAAGGAAACACTGACAGCCGAGAAAGTGGATGGAACGTTGGTGGAAATTCGAAAGGCTCTCTCTGAAAAATTGAACGCCAGTTTCAGAATCTAGGTCAGGCGGTGAGATTTGCGGGCGAATTTTCTTCATTTTTTTTGAGGAAATAAATATCAGACCCTGTAAGAAGCGGCAGATGTGGCATTTTGAGCATTGTATAATTGACTGCTTGACAGGCTGGCGGCGTTAAGACAAAGGGGCGACGAGTCCGAATACCTTCTGCGGGCAAGCGCTTTGGGAACTACCTTCCTGTTGCGAGACAACTTTATCAGCGGTTCGGCTTGCCGAAAACCCGCTTCACAAGCGTGACCCGGGTGCGATGTAGAGTTGTATTTGCTCGCACAAAATTGGATGCTAAGTATTCCTTCCGCACGTCAAGAGGTTTAATGTAGCATTGCAGGTCAGCAACGTTTAATGTCCCCAAGCGATTAATTTTTTCATGCGGGTATATTGGTCAGTAAGAAATCTCTCCATCCCCGCAGAAGGGTAGATAAAACCACATGTACAAACTTACGCGCCGAAGCAACTTCTTAATTCCCTTCCTTGTGATTCTTTGTATCGGTATAGGCGCTTCGATCTGGATTCCAACAGCGTTTCCGGCGACGACCGCCGAACTCCCTGCCTTTGCGCTGGTACCCGGTGAGATCGCGATCGCGCTAATTTTCAGTGTTCTCTTGTTTGAGAATGCGGCACCGGCAGACATCATTAAGCTGGCCGGGTTCATTCTTGCTCTAACCGCTATTGACGGTATCTTTTGTAATCTTTTCGGACAAGCCACCAGCTGGCTTCCTGACGGTGCGATGAGGCTAAATTGGATTCAACTCGTAGCCTGGAATCTAACCGGACTCGGATCAACACTGGCCTGGTACACCACGGAAACTGAAGAAGAAGCCTCGATGCGGGTTGCCCGCGAGCGTGAAAATAGAGAGCAGAAAGAACCCCGTGACACACCGGTGGTTGCAGTTTCAAAAGAGGCTGCTCCTGCCAAAATTGATTTCAGTCCCACAGAAAAAGAGTCTCCTGCAGACAAGGAGAGCAAGAAAGAGATCCTTCAGGGTTTGGATGTCGACCGTATAAACAAACTTGAAGAGTCAATTACGATTACTCCCGAAAAGGTGTCGCTGGAATCGCTCTTCGCTGAAGAGACCGCCGCCGCCAACCGGGCGAATCCGCCCCAAGAGTACATGGCACCAGCTCCAGCACCACCGCCGGTGGTGGAACAACCGGTCTTCGAAGCGAAGGCTCCTGAGCCTGTAAGTGCACCACCGCCTAAAGACACCTCAATTGCAGACACGTTCAAAACGTTTGAACTCGATCTGGATGAACCGGAACCTGCTCCAGCTCCCGCTCGTGCGCCTGAACCGATCCGGGTACCGGAACCGGTGGCGGAAGTACCCAAGGCACCAGAACCTGTTGCTGCACCCCCACCTCAGCCGACCGGCGGTCTTCTTGGTGGTGGTGGTGGACTGCTCGGCGATGTCTCGGGCGATCTTGACGATATTTTCTCTGAACTGGCGCCTACGGCGAAGGATTTTTCGCCGCCGACTCCCGCTCCCGCACCGGCACCAGCTCCCGCACCGGCGGCTGCTGCTCCCGGCGGTCTCCTGAACGTTTCGGACAACGAACTTACTGATCTTTTCGACAATTTGCTTGGTGACGAGGCGAAGGCGGCTCCCCAAGCGCCAGCCCCGGCCCCGGCAGCACC
>JAKFUT010000204.1 GCA_021732565.1 Candidatus Obscuribacterales bacterium | reverse complement strand
AACCCCGCGGTGCGCACCAATTGACGCGATGAACGAGAATCTATATCCACTGATATTAATTGCACCGTGGACTGGTACTTAGTAGCAACCTTTTGGACATAAGGCTCAAGATCTTTGCAGCTAGGACACCAACTTGCAGAAAATTCGTAGACATAGAATATTGGCTGTTGAGCTTTGGAAGAAACGGTCTGAGTGTTTCGAACCGCGGGCACCACAGATGGTGTGCCCGTGCTTGGCGGTTCTACCATTCTCTCAAGTTTCACCGGTTCACCGGGGCGAATTCTGTTTGCCTCAGAGCCGGGAGATCCAGCGTTAACGAAGTCAGTGCTGAACCCGGGTCTTGCTGGAGAACCAGCAGTTGGTGCGCGATAGACCGGTGTCACTGTTCCGGGGGCTGCGGAATACTGTGGCGACATGTAGGATGGCACAGAGAAGGCCGGCGACGCAGAAAATTGGGCGGCAGGCGAACCGTTGACTGGTGCAGACGTGCCGACCGGAGTCTGGGAGCCGCCTCCTATCATATTGTCAAAAGCAGCTGATGTCGCTGATGAAAATGCTGCAGAAGGGTAGTAAGGCGGAGCGGCAAACGGCGGTGTTGTTGGAACTTCCTCAACACCGGCAGAAAAACTTGAAGTCTTTTCCGGAAGGATGGAAAAGACTGGTCGGGATGTAGGCTGTCTGGTCTGATACAGCTTTTCATTGTCGGCAGGTGCACCGTTGTCTGCAAAGGCACTTTGCCACAGGCTAACCTGGAACAATAGAGCGCAAACGCAGATCAATGGACCCTTTTTGAGGCTTAAAGTTGCGGACGAGGCGACGAAGGAGCCGCAGGGAGCGCGCTCTGCCGCGAAACGAGTGGCTAGCGCGGTGGAGGCGACGGAGGGAGCGGCTACAATTGATCCGACCATAGCTTTGACTTTACATCCTCGACTGCGCAATTATCGTTCAGGTTAACCTTACTCAATTCAAACTGTACAATTACTCCTCATGAATTTTTGTTCATGGTGTTGCCGGGTATATTGTAAGTGATTTACCAGGAAACCCCCATGCCGCAAGAATCGGATAAAGCCGAAAAAACAGTTCCTCAAACACTTGAACAACTTGTCGAGAACTGTGGCGGTGAATACTTCGCCAATAACGACCATTTAAAACCAGCACCTTACTATTCAACAACCCGAAATGATACTGCCATACATTCTGCAGACGTTCCGGGTCAGCCAAGTTTAGCGTCCTCCGCAAAGTCATCGTCGCCAGTTCCACAAAACCAGACTTTATCATCAACTCCCCCCTTAACGCACAAGAGAAAGCCGGCGAAGAAAGCCAAGAAGGAACTGACAGACCGCAGAATTTTGCAGGGGGTCATGATCGCATTCATCTATCTGGTGGTGGCATCGACTTTTCTAGTGGTATGGTTCTTTCCCTCTTTTCGATACCAAATTGATCGATCTGTTGTAGGTTTTGCCTCATCAAATAAACCCGCAAAAGGTGAGCAGCCGCCAGAAGCCGCTCTGGAAGAGAAATTAAAAGGAATCCAAAAGAAGCAGGAACAACTTGGTATCAAGACCGCAGCTCCAGAGTCGAGAACAGTTCAAGATTACATCCAACAGGCGGACAAAGGCGACGCGAATGCAGAGTTCGCTCTTGCACGAATTTACGAAGTAGGAAAGATGGGGCAACCGGTAGACATTCCCGAAGCGGTCAAGTGGTACAAACGGTCAATAGCACATGGCTACACAATGGCCATCTATGACTTCGGCTGCTACTACTGGTCCGGTGCTCCGGGGCAGAGTCCGGACAAGAGACAGGCTATGGCTCTCTGGATGAAAGGCTCCGCCAAGCAGGGCACCGATGCTGGTATCAGTGAATGCACCTATGCTCTTGCTCGAATAGCTTTCGAGGAAAATCGTTATGGTGATGGTGCGAAATTACTGCAGCTAGCCGTTAAGCAAGGTAGTTCGGCAGCCTGCAAGCGGCTTGCGAACTTGTATGCCCTGGGCTTCGGTGTCAAGCAAAATTGGGAACAGGCCGGGCAACTGGCAGCTAAAGTGACAAATGATCGTGAGAATCTGCGATTCATTGCCTGGTTAACCCGAGAAGCACTGGCTGGTCCGTTGAATGTTGATTCCGAAAAGTGGAACGAGACGTCTGCAACTTATGGAGACCAGGCAGCCAGGTATTACCTCGTCTCAAAATCAAAGAGCAAAAATAATGATTACTGGAAAGCGGCGCTTTACACACGCACCGATGACGAATGGCCTGATGCTCAGTATAACCTGGGACGGCTCTACCTCGACAAAGGCGATGGACAAATGGCGCAGCATCTGTTTGAGCGCGCCGCCAGAAACAATAATTCTGATGCCGCATATGAGTTGTACTTGGCGTACTCGGGCCTCAATCCGCAGTTGAAAATTAACGTCAACAAATCCGCAGCCTCCTATTACTACTCGAAATTA
Source organism: Candidatus Obscuribacterales bacterium (assembly GCA_021732565.1). GTDB lineage: Bacteria > Cyanobacteriota > Vampirovibrionia > Obscuribacterales > Obscuribacteraceae > JAKFUT01. Next base: position 8,801 of record JAKFUT010000204.1, on the reverse strand, counting down.
TATGGTCAAGATGAGCACGCACTCTTCTTGCTGGGAAAAACTCTAGAACTCGGTCAGGGCATTGCTCCATCGAAAACTGAGGCAGTGGAGTCTTATCGGCAGGCCCGGGCGCTTGGATCGTACGAGGCTGAGGAACGACTGCTACAGATCGCACCGGAATATGCGGTGACAGATCAACCCAAATCTGCAAATAGCGCAGGCAAACGCAAAGGGAGATAGCCCACCGGATAGAGGAGACTTCAAGAAAAATTGAAGTCTCCTCATGAGGAGGAATCGCCTCCACCGAAGGTGACGCCAGGCGCGTGATATTATTCGCAGGACCATATGTGAATGGACGGCTGAATGTGTCCTGCCGTGCAACTGGCACGGGCAGCGATTGTATTCCACTATCTATTCATGGATATCCGGGTACTCAGTATGCGGCTTGAATGGCTTTGTCGCCTTTGACTATGCCGATTCCCGCAGACGTACCGAGCCTGGTGGCTCCTGCATCTATCAAAGACTTCGCCTTCTCAAGGTCTCTTATGCCGGCACTAGCTTTGATACCAATGTTCGATTCACCCAATACCTTTTTCATAAGCTGAATGTCTTCGACTGTGGCACCTTTGCCATCCCTTACAAACCCGGTAGACGTTTTAACCATGCCGGCGCCGGCTTCCATTGCCAGTCGCGTCGCAACCGACTTTTCCTCATTGGTCAGCAGGTCACATTCAATTATTACCTTTACCAGATGGTCTTTCGCGGCACGGACAATGGCGCGAATTTCCTCTCGCACATAGTCGTGCTGACCATCTTTGAGCGCCGAAATATTTATGACCATATCGATTTCTTCTGCGCCTTCGAAGATGGCTTTCTGTGTCTCGGCGATCTTAATATCAGTAAGATTTTGTCCGAGCGGAAATCCGATCACCGTGGCCACGGCAACATTACTGCTGGAGAGGCTCTTTACGGCTTGTCTTACGAAATATGGATTTACGCACACGGCAAAGAAGCCAAATTCTTTAGCTTCATCACATAGACGTTCAATCTCCTTGCTCGTGGCATTCGGACTGAGAAGCGTATGATCGATGTACTTGGCAATTTCTGAACTCACAGCGTTATCCTCTTTCTTGCAAGATTGAATTATAAGGATCGCCACAACTCGACACATTATTTTGGACTATAACTGTTTCTTAACCCGCCCCGAGCATACTGACTAAGGAAGGGGGTCAAAGCCATGTCAGTAACAAGCTTGTCGGAAAAAACTGCTCGCAATTCGCATGCGAGTTGCTTTGCCTGGAAGTAGTGCTGTCGAATCCTTCCCGTTCGCCAGCGCCGGCGCTGAGCCAGCCCTGTACAAACAGATGGTAACAATTGTTCAATAACCCTGTTCGTTTACTCAAACCATATCAATTGTCAAAAAAACGCAGCGTTTCTCTTTCCTCGCCGAGAATGCATCGCACATGAAAGACCCGACAGATCACGCGTCGCGAATATTTGAGCACCAGGCAAGCGCTGGTGAGATGGCGGTGCCATTTGTAATAGTGCACGTCTCACCCGGCCGTTTACGCGTGCGCGTACGGCGACTCAGAGGCGATCTCTTCTTCAGCGAAGCGCTAAAGTGGCTGCTCCGCTCGCAGCAAGGCGTCGATGAGGTTCGGGTTAATGCCGATTGTGCGTCTCTGGTAATTAATTTCGAGCCCAATCGATTTAATCCGGTTCAGTATTTGCGCGGCATCACTGAAACAGACCTGTTAACCGCGGAAATTCCCCTTGAAGATAAAGCGCGCAAGCGACTCAAGAAAAATTCGCTCTACCGAGCTGTACAAAATCTCGATGTTTTGATGCCACCTTCGGTGCAAGCTTCCCTAGGTGTGCTGGCCTTCGGGTGCGCATTGGCCGGTGCTCCGGCGCTAATTTGCCGATGGCTCCTGGGTGCCGCAACTGTTCCTGTCTTCAACCGTGCTCTGCGCATACTCTTCGATGAACACAGACTTGGTCCTGACGCCCTCGATGGCTTGTCGTGCATTGTTCTGACCGTTCGCGGGCAATTTATACCTGCAAGTTGCATGGTGGGATTGATCGGATTAGGAGAACTCATACGCGAATTTGCGGCACGTCGCTTTGAAAAAATCATGGATCATCTCCAGGCAATGTCTGGAGTCTCTGCCTGGCAGGTTGAAGGACAAAAAAGAACCCGAATTCCACTTCACGAGATTCCCGCTGGAGCGTCACTGGTGGTATACACGGGAGAGACGATACCGGTAGACGGTATCGTCACCGAGGGTGGTGGCATTGTAGCCACACATGCGTGTCAACGGCAAGTAAGCCCCGGGTCATACGTTGAAGATGATTCTGTTCTGCTTGAGGGAAAGATTTACATTGAGCAGGCCGGAAGACCTTCCGTCAAACCAACCGGTCTGGAGCAACGCAAACGCAGACGCGACCTGTATCGAACCAGATATCAAACGGTTTCTCTGACCAGAGCGTACCGCGTTTTTGCTCCCGTATTAGCCTGGGCCGGTTTGGGATTTTTGCTTAACAGAAATGTGGGACACGCCCTCACTCTCATCTGTTTTGATCTGGTAACCGGTGTGCGAATAGCGGTACCGTCTGTAGTGCTGGAATCCATGTACCGCGCAGGCCGAAAAGGCATTTTAATCAAGAACGGCTTAGCGCTGGAGCGCCTGGCTGAGGTAGACACAGTTATTTTTGCGACCTCCGGTACAGTTACGGCCGGATTTGCAGATGTTACTGAAGTTATTCCCTTAGCACAAGTGTCTGTGGCAGACATCATTCGCCAGGCAGCCGCAGCGGAACATCGCTACTATCACCCGGCGGCCAGGGCAATCTGGCGTCAGGCTCGAAAGGCGGCGCTGAGTGTTCCCGAGCGAAGCGGTTCCTTATTGATCGGTGGCTTAGGCATTATTGCCGAGGTGGATGGTCGTTCTGTGGGCGTGGGCAGCAAGCGTTTCATGCAAATGGAGGGCGTGGACATTTCCAACGCCGAACATCCTGAATTCTATGTGCAGTCACGAGGCGATTCACTGGCATATGTATCGATCGATGGCGAGCTGGCAGGCGTGATTGCGTATCGAGATCCTGTTCGCTCAAATGTGCCGCAGGTCGTAAAGCAGCTTTCTAAACTGGGCATCAACGATATCGTACTGGCGTCTGGTGACTCAATACAAGCGACGCGCAAAATCGCAAGTGAATCCGGGGTCTCAAAGTTTGTTGCTGAGCTTACTCCGGGAGAGAAGGCAGACCTGGTAAGAGATTATCAACTCAAGGGCCGGTGCGTAGCCATGGTCGGAGATGACGTTAGCGATGAGTTAGCTCTATCACAAGCAGATTTGGCGGTGTCTATGAAAGAAAGCGCTGATGTTGCTCGATACGAATCGCACATCGTGTTGATGGACGATGATTTAAGGCAGCTCCCCGAGTCGATCCAGATCGCAAAGAAGGCAATGAATGTTGCACACGACAATGTACTACTTGTTTCTCTGCCGAATATCTTGGGACTTGTTCTGTCCTTGTTCAACAAAATCGGACCTGTTCATGGTGCCTTGTTGAATAATGGTTCTGTGATTATTGTGTCTTTGCTGGGGCTGGGACGCTCTGCCACGGGCGAGGAGCATCTGGAGATCTAACTCGCCTGCATGCGAGCAGCCCAGATTGATATCGAAGTTTGATCCGGCGCTGGTGGCACGAGGGTCTCCACTTCTAGTTGTAGCTCTCCCAGCACGGCACAAACTTCCAGAACTTCTGGATGACCGGGACCCAAAGTTCGTTTGTAAATCTCCAGTGAGCGGTTCAATAGTTTCTCCGCTTCCGATTGCTTTTCTATCGCCCAACAAAGTAATCCCAGGTCGAACAAGTTTTCTGCAAGCTCAGGGTGATCAAAACCGTACTCTCTCTCTTTGAGACGAACAGCCGACTGCATTATTTGCGCAGCTCGCTCGTAATCGCCCTCTTCTTCGAAAGTCCGGGACAATGCAATCATGTACGTAGCCTTATTCATAAACAATCCCCGATTATGTAGAGAAAAATTCTCCCGGCGCAGCTACGGTCGACCAGCGGTCACGAAACTCGGCCGATTCTCAAAAATCAACTGCGGCTAGCTCAACGCAGGTCTCGGTAAGAAACCAGCACTTAAGCGGAGGTTACCTGCATATGTCTTCCAGTTTTGATTAGAGGAACCTTTGATAATCGTAAATAGCAGTAACCAATCTGCCGGAGAGGTGACCGTGCAAAATCAAAGGAACTCATCTTCAACGAATGACACAGGACCAGCTTTCGTGCAATTTAGCAGTTTGATTGGATTCGTACATTCTTGAGGCCAGGCTCATGCCCTCTTTTCTTCCTCAATGTCCGATTCAAGATCACAACCGAGCTTACCCGCACCATTCGTTGTGCGATCGGTGTTATGCAGAAACAAGTTGCGCCGGTTGCCTTGCTGTGACCAGGCAGAGCGTACACAAAACAGGTTTATGCCCTTTTGGTTGGAACGGGACACGTGTGGTCATTCCACATTGAGCGCAGTTCACTTCGCTCGTGGTGCTGGCGTCTTTACCTTCACGTTCAACGCGAGAGAGTACCCTGCAGTTGGGACACTTCTTGGGCTCGTTGGACAGTCCTTTATTCTTAAAATATTCCTGCTCTCCGATGGAAAACAAAAAGCGGGAACCGCATTTTCGGCAATTTAGTGATCTGTCAGCCATCATTCGTAGTTACCTCGGGCAGAGTGATAGAAGTCCTGTGGAGACGACTTCCGTATGAACGGAGAACGCCTTCGATCAAACGATACTGAAACGATAACATGATGATTTGCAGCCATGATGCAATGTGCGGGTTTTCCGGGGTGTATTCTCGTGTTTCCACTAATACCCGCGAAGTCTGCGAGCCTCGAAACCGAAAACGTGCGGCTCCACTAGTGTCTACAGAAGTTACCAGAAACTCGCGCTGACGAAAAGTCAGTATTTAAAGTGCCGTTGTGTGAAGTTTGCTTCGGTTACGTTAAGGATGTGACCAAATTTTGCACACACATCACAGCCTGTCCGAGAGCCAGGAAACTGCCTCACGCACTGCCTCCGCGCGGTACGGATGAACACACAATGATCACAATTCGTGAAGACCCGCTTGCCTTGGAGACTAGACTAAGCTTGCCGGGCAAACCCCTGCTTGACAGCCCTACTGGCCGGTATGCGTCGTTCCTTTCAGATAGTTTCCGAAAAGGCTCATCGTGCCTCTATCAATGCAGATTCATATGGCTTCGCGCAGTTTTTTTTTTGCAAATGAATCAATGTTTCTTCGGAACATTTCTTAGATGGTCTTCGTCGGTTATGAACTCATGGTGCTGGATGTCCTGGTGCCACCAAATCTGATACCATTTCCCTTTAGCACATTAAGCAGGTCTAATTTGCTTACAGGCGGAACCGCCCGCCAGGACTGCGATTAGCTTACCTAGCATAATTGAAACTTTCCGATCCCCCGGGGTGTTTCCCCCTTGGCCGGTCCGGAGGTGCATCGTACGATGCCACCAGGAAATGGGGTGGATCCGTCATGGCACTAGGATTGGACTGGTTCAGAGTCGCCAACGCTCGCGCTGAACAGGGCGATGAATACGAGGCTGAGAAGAGCGGAGCACGTGACAAGTTGCTCGCCGCAGCCCGAGAAACTCAGCCCACTGTAGAGAGTTCCCCCCGCACTGAAACCTTGAAGCTCGACAGCGGCAAGAGTCTAGACTTCGAATTAGGCGCCTCCGACAAAGTTAATAAGCTGACGATAGACGCAACTCGAACCTTTACCAGGCAGGGTAATTCAGACGTTTGGGACGTAAACGATAACGGCACTCTGTCGCAGTGGTATGGCAACATTGAGTTCAATAAGGACGGCAGTTATTCGTACCAGGTTCGAGGCGATAAAACAAAACTCACCACGAAGAAGAACGGAAACATCGTTACCACCCGCGAGGATGGCTCGGCGGTGGAGACGCGCAACGATCTCACTGTCGGAATTACATACCCGAACGCAAAGTCAAGCGCCTTCGAAAGAGATAAAGGGAAACTTATCTCGGTAACTGAATCCGATGGTTCCGTTTGGAAGAGAAACGGCATCAGCGACAGTTTCATTTGTGATAAGACCAAGGAACACCGCACTGCAGTGGAGGTCACCAAAGACGGTGTCTACTCCTATACCGACAAAGACAGCGCGCGTCATTGCGTGTCTCGAACAGGAAGAGAGACCACAACCTATCTCGATGGTTCCAGCGTGGAAAAATCTGCGGATGGCCTGATCGATAAGATCAAAAGGACCAGCGGCGTAACCGTAGATTGCAAATATGATGCTGAGAAGAAGCTGCTGAGCGTCACAATAGCCGGTCAGACTACATATAGTCGAACTGATGGCAAATCTGCAGCCTGGACTTATTCATCAGGTGGAAAAGCTGAGGCCTGGAATGGTTCGATACAGGTTCGACCGGATGGCACCTGCATTTATACGCAACCCGAAACTAACGGAAACGAGTTTGTTCAGCGTGACGGCAAACGGTGGATCGAAGGCTTTGATAAGAGTCGGGTGGATATCACTTCTGAAGGTTATCCCTCTCTAATAACTCGCCCTGATGGAAGCCGAGTGGAATGCGAATATAAAGATGGAAAACTATCAAAGGTCACTGACCACTGGAAATCGGGCGGAAAGCCGACATGGGAGAAAAAAAGCGGTGAAGAGCGATGGTTCTGCATGGACTATCCGGGTTCGCAACGCATAAATCTGGATGTGTCGAAGGCGGGTGTAATAACTTTTGACACAGTGGTCGGAACGAAGTACACCATCAACACAGACAATTCACAGCTGCGCGTGAAAGAGGATGGCACCACCATTCGCCTCAACGCAAGCCAGCAACCTACATCAGTTCGTTATGCAACTGGCATGGAACTTTCCTGTAAATGGTCCGGAAATTCCATGACCCGCCTTGAAGAGAAGAGTGGAGGCACAAATACGATCTGGGAAAAGGACGTCACCACGGGAGTCTGGACATCGAGCACAAAGCCGGGCGAAAGTCGCAGGCAGATGTCGCTGGAAGACGAAGGCTCGTTCAGTTATGTCGCTCTGAAGGATGACAATGTAACAAGCATTAGATATTTCGATGGCACAAGAAGAGACTTCCACCGCACGGATAACTCACTGTCCAAGGTCGTAGAGACAACACGCAACAGCACCACCACCTGGGAGCGCACGGCGGGCACGGACAAATGGAGTAATGGCACTTTCACGGAAGAGAGACAGGCCGTCGGCGTCTCCAATAAAGGAGAGTATTCTTTTCGTCGCAAAGACGACAAACAGATCTACAAATTTGATGCCACCGAAGATCTTGAACGAATAAAGAAATCGGCACCGGAAAAGGTTGAAGAAGCAGGAATTAAACTTTGGAACTTGATTCAGAAACATGTTCCTGACTCGAAGGAGCGCAACAACTTTAGAGTAGATATGGAAGCCTTCTACAAGCGAGCCGATGTAAATGGAGTCTCTGACGACCAGGTGGCCAAAGCATTTGACGCCCTATCGGCCCTGATTGGGAGTGATGATGCCAAATCTTTTCTCAAGAACGATCAACGAGTGGAGCTATCAAAGCAACTTCTCCGTCACGTAGCTTACCCGCGAGCTATTGATCAAGGATTTCACTCCACCTGCAACGTCACCACAGTCCAGGTTGTGATGGCAGCAAAACAGCCTGAGAAGTTTATTGATGTGGTGAAACAGGTTGCCCTCAGCGGGGAGTATCGAACTCCCGGTGGTACAACGGTTCGTCCTGATGCCAATAGTCTAAAACCAGATTGGCAGGCTAAACTCTACAAGCCGTATGATCCTGCCAGAAACAACAGTGGGCGCAGTTTTGCCAGCCAGATCTTCCAGGTGACGGCGGTCAACACTTATTACGCCAGCCAGGGGCTAAACAGAAGGTACGAGCAACGGAGGCCGGAGAACCCCGAAGATACCGGTGAACGTTTGATTGATACGACAAACAATAGTGTCGTCGCTAAGGTTCCCGACCTGTCTTGCGCCAATATGGTTGAAGCCAACCGTCAGATGACAGGCAGCACTATTCCTATACTTGAGACAAATGAACTATCCGACGCCAATGTTACTCAAGTTGCTTCAACTGCAGACCTGAAGACCCAATTGGAGGATCTGCAGAAGAGAGGCAAACTCCCTGCGATCATCATGGTGAACTCAGCGCGGGAACCATATTTTACTGAAACAGGAAAAGGACGTTCAGGTCGTCCGCCCGGGTGGCATGTTGTTACTGTATGGAACATCAATCAGCAGGGCCAGGTTTTGGTGGACAATCAGTGGGGACGCCGTGGTGACAAGGAAGGTCTGCGACGAATGGACATAGCAACATTGTGGCAGGCAACTCGAACATGATTTCGCCTATGACAGACTACTCCACTACGATGATCAAGGCGATAACCATCCCACCCGGATGGCAATCGATTGACTTACCCTTGCAGGCTGACAGCGCGCACTTCTCTCCTGGCGGTTTTCCCAATGTGCTGTTTGCCATCTTCAGCCGCCACGTCAGTTTACTAAATCATCTGTCGCTCTGTCGGGTTCTGAGTTTCGGCGAACGCGTGTTAGGTAAGCATGAACTGGAGTCGGTGGCTCCCATCTTAGGGAATATGTCCGACCCGGAAGTATTTTCCGCGCAAACGGCATTGGTTCTTGAACTGCGTGGACGACGAGTTATTGTGATTGAGGGAATCTATCACGCCAACGGCCACCGATGCCGAAGCTTATTTGTGGAATCATCGGCTAATACC
>JAKFUT010000369.1 GCA_021732565.1 Candidatus Obscuribacterales bacterium | reverse complement strand
GGGGTGTATTTGAAATAGCATCGTTTGTAGCACTGTATGTGGTGGCTTTTGTCATAAGCTGGAAATTCATGTTGTTTTTTCTGCCGTTCTGGTACATCGGGCAGAGTCTATCTGCGCTGAACGGTTATTATCGTCATTTGGGCGGGAACCCTGATATACCGATGGCCTGGGGCGTCAGCTCATACGATAAACTGTACAACTGGACCTGGTTCAACAATGGTTTTCACGCCGAACACCATTATCGACCGAGGGTGCACTGGACGAAGATGGCTGAATTGCACGAAGAGATCAAACTCGAGCAAGAACGAGTGGGTGTGCGAGTAATTAAACCGATGCACGTATTCGGTTTCTTTTCACCGCCACCACCCCCTGACAGACACGAAAGTCCTGCGAAAGGAATCACTCATAGTAAGTCAACCCTGCCCGAAACATCGCTCGAACGAGAACCGGCGAGAGGCAGGAAGTAACGTTGAATACGATGCGTTTCAAATTGCAGAAACCAAGAGATATTGTTTAAGGTTATTCTTTGAAATTTCCGTGGCCAGCAAGCCCTATTGTGCTTAACTAGGTTGCTTAGATCCTTGGAGCGAGTCATGCAGATGGTGTCTCTGTCCCCCCAAAAGCTAAGAATAGCCATTGCTATCTTGACTCTATTTGCGGCTTCGTGCGCAGCAGTATACTCCGCTGATAGCGATGAGCCAGCGCCAGCCTCAGCGCAAGACAGCGTCTCCACAGAGCACTCGCACTCAAAGCACCACTCGACACATGCTGACGGATCAAAGCGTGAGCGCGAGCATGACCAGCGCGCACTGGCTGAAAGACCTCCACTGAAGGCAACAGTTACCGCTGAGGCCAAGCCAGATCCGGTAAGAGAGCAAATCGATCAAGTTATTCTTCAAGCTCTAGACAACCACGAAGAATTGAAGGTCTACAGCGCGCGCGTGAGCAAGTATAAACGTCCGCACCAGCGCCTTATAGCACTCACCAGAGACGCACTTAATTACGTAATGTTTTATCGAGGAGAGTCGGCTTCCAATGAAGCGCGCAAAGTCATTTTAGAGGAGCAAAAGGATTCTAAGAGTGATGCATCAGCTCAATTACACAGGCAGAAGGTGATTGACCAGACTGAACTGGCCGTTACCACAAACATGATGCAGATTGCCTCCGGGCTCGGTTCCACTGATCCGGACGTTCGGCAGCAAGAAATTTCGCAAGCATTGTCCGGTTTGAAACCGCTCATAGGTGAAGAGGCGGCGCAGCAGGCGCTGGCTCGCATGGAGGAATGGGCGAAGGGCCTTCAGTTAGACGAAGGTGCCTACCATCAACGCCCTTGGAGCATCGCTGATAAGAGAACAAAGCTGCAACAAATTGCTCAAGGTACTTTATCAACAGATCCAGTCATTGACGAAATCAAAGAGTCCGTCCACAAGTTCTATCACTCCAAGCTCTACCTGACTGCCAGTCGCACTGTTCACTCGGCGCTCGGCATAGGGTGTCTCACTCCGACCATTGTCGGAACCGCGTGTCAGGTCGTTCAATTCGGTATCGTAATGGCAACTGGCGGCAGCGAAGAAGACAAATTGCTCAGAGAAATTTATCTGGACAAGAGACTGGAAGATCGCAGCCAGGTGATTAACGAGAAGGCGCACATGGCACTGGACAATTACCAGCTATCAGTGCTGCAAAAAAATCCCATTCTGCTCTCATTTTGTGAATCGATGATCAGACAAATGGCTGGTCCTGATGGAGCACAAGCTATTTTGAGCAATGCACCGACGACCGATGCTAGCATTCCTCAAAAAGACGCAAAGTCATCGTTGAACACGGATACAAAGCCAGAGAGCCCCACCCACGCGCTCACCGAACGAGAACCGGCCGATTCGACGCTGTAAGAGTATTCGCTTTCAAAAAACGTCCAACTCTCAGGGAATATCCAATTGGTGAGCCGTCCTCAGCAAGTGCATGGTCCGCAACAGGTGTGGGGTCTTCGAAGCAGGTACGCACACGAACAAGTACTTCGGGCATCGAACCGCTTGGGACTCGCCAGCTGTAGCTAGCGGACACATATCCATTTCGCCAGGCGAAAGGGTCGGCAAATGCCCATGCGAGTCTTAGCCGGAAACCCCCGGACTCAGGAAGCTAAATAACAGCCATCGCACAATACATTCTCCAAGCTAATTTGTTAGGAGTGGAGAACTGCACGATTGTTGACCATTCTGGGCATAAGTAGTGAAATGGTGCTCCAATGAGGAGGGGTGTTGGATAAAAACTACGGTGCAAGCAACATTGTGCAAGATATGCCCCCAACCAGTCACAGGTTGGCGCTTATTGTTTGGGGAATAGCTTGGTTACCTCTCCTCCTTTCCCTCATCATTACGCCAGGATTTGTTACTCCATTTTTCAACCATCCGACGGGTCGGATAATACTGTTGGTTGCAGCGGTATGGCAGGTGTTGTGTTGCGCTATTCTCGCCCGAACTACAGCCAGGAACGGGCTTTCATTCTTTCAAATTGCCTTGAGTGCTATTGCCATTTTACCTGTAGCACTTGCCCCAATGATCGGCCCCGCGATCGTGACAATATGTGGCGCCCTGGCTCCATTGTGGGGTAAGTCGTAAATGCCGAACATGATGGAATGGAAGTGAACCTTCTTACGGTGCTGCCAGGGGACCTGTTACTCCAGTGCCTTTACTTCGCTTCCATCATAAGGAGCCGCATTCTTGGAGATGATCATGCCAAAATTGAAAAGTTTCTCCTTTCCGTCAGTGTCATGCCAGCGTTGCTCAAATTCAGCGGTTGGAATGAATGTATAGTGTCCCAGCGTTGAAGGATCCATGAAATACATTTTTTCAGAATCGTATCCGACCGCTACCACATAATGACCGTCGTCCCAGTCTTTCGAGAAATTCACCTCTCGCTCGGGCCAGGCCTGAATCAAGCAGATAACGGGCTGCCGTTTGTCCAGCAGACCCTTTAGATCGCCAAGATGCATGTCTTTTCGAATGTCTACATCGAAACCCCTACTGCGCGCATAATCTGCAATTCTCTGATAGGCCGTTCCGATTTTCTTGTCTGATTTGCAGGCTTTAGACAACACGTCTTCGCGCTGTTCATCCCCCCAATAACCCAGCACGCTCTGCAGCGCCGAAACACCGCAAGTATAGGACGTCGACTGTCTCGTCAGCGGTACTCTGATCAGCCCCTCTGGCATCCTTGCTGAAGGCTTCTCCGCAGACCAGGCATTGGTCCCCAACGAAAGGATGCAAAGAACGACTGTGACAGAAACGCTTATGCCTTTCATTTCATTGCACCTGAGGAAACACGATAAATTATAATGCAAGCACGTTCGAAACTGTAAACGACCCGGTCTACGAGCCGAACTCCACGATGGCTGGAAAGATTCGAACGCACGGCTTCTTAGCGAATTGTTATGGCGATACAGCCGTTAGATGCTTGCGATTCGAAGATTGTCGAACGCACTAAACAACAGATACTGAATCGCTCAAATCGAGCCACCAATCGTGTTAGCTTATAAGAAAAATTCACTCACTCAACTGAACGGCATTGCGCATCAGGCGTTGGGCGCCAGGCAAACTATCAACTAAATTGTTTTTCCATGAGACCACTGTGTAACCGTTGGGTTCGAACCAGAGATCGACTAATTGCATCTTTGCCGCCAACGGCAACCTTTCATAAGACTCTTTTACAAGTGCAGTATTTAGCCATGGTGACGGATCGGTTTTGGGAATTTTCAGTGAGCAAGGTCCGTTGACCGCAGTATCGTAGAGATAGCCGCACTTCCCGGTGGTAATGCCATACAGTGCTGACTGTTGCAAACCCGAGCCATTCATCAATTCCGTGATGCTTTCGCTGGTATAAAGTTTCTCGTTCACGTGAAGGTAGGCATCGACGAGCAAGCCGTCACGTAGTTGATGGTCCTCTATAGGAAGATTCCACCCGTATTCGAACGTATCAAACTGAAGGTCCTTTATCAGTTGCAGCCCTCGTTCAAAAGAATCACCGCCATTGAGCAACGACACTATAGTCTTGCGACGCATACGTTCTCTTCCCCCTAGTTCCCCATAGAGATAGAGGAAGAGCAGTCCATCAGGGTTGAGCCGCCGGACAAGATTTTGCAACCCGCTCTTTGGATTCGACAGATGATGCAAAACACCCATGCACATCACCACGTCAAAGGTCTCTAATGAGCTGAGATCCTCAAGAATGTTGATTCTTCGGAAGGTCACGTTAGTCAACCCGTGAGTTGATGCCAGTGACCTGGCCGTTTCGAGTGAAGCTTCTGTCATATCTATGGCGACGAATTCGGTCTCGGGCATGGACCGGGCGGCCTCAACGAGGCGATGCCCGGTTCCCGTACCAGCGTCGAGGACCCGCTTACCCTTGAAGTCAAATCCACTCTCACGAGAGAAAAGTTGGAGCAAATTGTAAAGTTCGGCCAAACGAGGTATTCCCGCAGCTTTGGATGGATAGGGATACTGCTCGTACATGCTCTTCACTTGCAGGGTAGTTGTGTCCATAAGATGCAGTCCTGTGAGATTTGGATAATGGGATTGCTCAGCTTCTGCAAATGGAAGCGGGAACGGTTCGTATCATAGTGCGCCCGAATCCTGTGAGCCTTAGAATCGCTACATCTAGTGACCGTAAAGCTGAGGCTGGTCAATCTTAACGAGCGTTAACAAAACAGAGGTAGCCTGCCGCTGGGCTTGGGTATCGTGGGACTGTATGATTTTATGCATATCACGCATAAAATCTTACAATTGAACCTAACGAACTGCCCAAATTCAGGACATTTCGGGACTCGGTTGCTAAGAGAAAATATGCATTTCGCGCATATTTTCATAGGCGTGGAGATGAGCATGCCTGTTCCCCTCAGAGTCGTCCACAAGATTTTGTCGCCCCGAAACCTTGGTGAATCCGAGTCGAAGTGGATAAATTGCCCGCATGGCGGAGTTTAGTGCAGTGTCGAAGTGGAATGAGTGTTTATCAACCCTCATTAACGCTCAGGTTAACCGAGATGGTCCACCTGCGAAGGCATACGCCCCACAGCGAAGATTGTGCTGAAAACGGTGTCCCGGCGTCCTATTGCCCGCACAGGGCAGACCAACGTCCAAACCGGTTTCTCACCGGGGCTGCTCCCAAAGTGGATTCTGCTCGATCTCGAATTCTTACTGCTCAGGCGGACATCCCGAAATAATGTTCGAAAGCGGCGACAATTGTTGGTCAAGCAACCAAGGTGGTCGGGTATATAATCCTTGTCGCCCGTGTGCAGACATCAGTCGAGGCATCACAAATCTAACCCCAATGAACGGTTTCGAGAAAATTAGGGCTGGTCTTAAATTCTGCCCGGCTTGCCACCAGCAATTTCGGCTGGACATTCCGACCACATATTGTCCGGCCGACAACGCGCCGCTTGCCTTTACACGCGAAGATCCATACCTTGGCGCGGAAGTCTGCGACCGATACAAGATTTCAGGCATCATTGGCGAAGGCGGTTTCGGTCGAGTCTATCGGGCAGAACATCGAAACCTTCCGCGACATGTGGCGATCAAGGTTTTGCACTGGTATTTGATGAACGACGCGGAGAAAACCATCCGCTTCCAAAATGAAGCAAAAACCGCGAGCATGATTGAGCATAAGAACGTGGTCGCGGTGCACGACATTGGACTCATGCCCAACGGCGAACCCTATCTAGCCATGGACTACCTCCAGGGTGAAACCCTGGCCCGGCTTATCGCCAGGACCGGGCGATTAGATTGGCGAACGGCTGTCGATATTTTGCAGCAAGCAGCAAACGGATTGAATGCAGTGCATGATTGCGGTTTTGTGCATCGCGATGTGAAGCCGTCCAATATATTCCTCACCAGCGACGAGGTAGGCAATCGCCTGATTCAGTTGCTGGATTTCGGACTAACAAAAAGTGTTGCAGAGAATCAAACAAACCTGACCGCCGGATTGCTCGTCGGCACTCCCGACTACATGAGTCCGGAACAATACTGCGACAAACATCTCGACGGACGCTCCGACATCTACTCGCTGGGATGCGTGCTCTATGAGGCTCTAACCGGGTTACGCCCGTTTAAGAGTGCCAACCCCTTAGAGTGCCTGGTGGCACGTTTTAAGGGTGAATACAGGCCTGTGTGCGAAATCGCCCCTGATGTTCCACCGGAGATGGACCAGTTGCTTCAGCGAATGATGACGGTATCGGCTACTGAACGTATAAGTTCAATGAAAGAAGTTTCAGAGGCTCTGCAGCTTTAATGTAGAGCCCCTTCTTTCCGGCTCCAAAGGCAAACGCCGATTTTCTCGAATCGATTACACCCGAAGAGTTGGCGAGCTCCACGGTGCCGGACTCGGTTA
Source organism: Candidatus Obscuribacterales bacterium (assembly GCA_021732565.1). Taxonomy (GTDB): domain Bacteria; phylum Cyanobacteriota; class Vampirovibrionia; order Obscuribacterales; family Obscuribacteraceae; genus JAKFUT01. Next base: position 4,880 of record JAKFUT010000369.1, on the reverse strand, counting down.
CTAGAGATTCGCTTTGATAGCCATAGGTTTTGAGTACGACACAGCTTTGAGTGGTGCTTTAGACGGATCATATGCAGAGTAGGCGCCGCGCTTGCCGGTCACTTGGAACAGCGCTGCTGCCATCTTCATGACACGCTCAAGCACACTGCGATCAGCAGGCGAGCCTTTCGTATACATGTTGGATAACAGTGAGCTCTTCTGAATCAGGCTAACTACCGAGAGTTCGCTTCTCACCACTACGAACTTATCGGCGACCATGAATTTGTGCACTTCTCTTCGTCCGATTTTGTCCTGCTTGATCGCTTCGTCCAGAAGTTGTTCATCAGTCGAAACGGACACTTCCTCACCAGGAGCCAGACGGATATTCATTCCATCGACGCTCAGGTAGATGGACTTGCCGACCGAATCACACAAGCTTCGCACTTTGAGAATGTTGCCGTGTTTAACCACGTGAGCTATTGAGCCGGGCGCAACATCTATATTGTAGAGACCACCCTGAATCGTAACTCGTCTGCTGGCGCTGACCACCGCCTCTCCATTGCTTAAGTCGAATGTTGTGCCATCCACCTGCACCATTTGCGCACCGTTCGCTGTTCTTACGTATGCAGGCGTGCCGCCAAAGAATGTCGTTTTCTTGGCGACAAATCCTGTGAGAACTTGTGAGGTTGTATCAGCAATTTGTTGAATGAATGCTCCAGTCAGATCTCGATGTGTGTTTGTCGTTCCCTTTGAAGAAATGTCGTTGGATACAACATTTGTTGTCATCTGAATAGCGGATTGTATCGAGGTCTGAGGCAACGACTTAGTTGCAGTCTGGGCTTGCATTGCCGTTTGGCTTGCACTCTGAGTCACAGCCTTACTTGCGATCTGAGTCGTGAGCTGAGGCACGCTCGAAAGAACAATCGTAGCAGGTTGGGTTGAGGAACCACTCTGCATGCTCGTCGGTAGCTGCAGCGATGGAGCTACAGACGGGAGGGAGGCCGGTATCACTCCCGGTGCGCCGACCGGCGGGTCAGCGAAGATGAAGTTGCCGTTCGTTTGAATAGCATTGACTCCGTCTGCTGCACCGGCGCTACGAAAGAACGTTATGTTGGCGCCTTTGGCGTTCAATGTAGTGAAGCCGCTATTTGCAAACTGCGCCGGACCAAAGAAAATTTGGCCACTGCCGGACGTTGTCTGCGAAACTGTTCCACCGGCCGGTGCTGTGCCCGGGACGTTAGTGACCACTCCATTAGTTATGGCAATTGTAATGTCTCCCTGCGGTGCCCCCGGAGCCAGCGCCTGGATGGAAACAAACGGATTTATCACCACGCGATCGCCCACTGCGGCACCACCGAAGTGGCGAATGGTAACATCACCCGCGCCTAAAATGGAGCCGCCGATGGTCAATGCGCCGATATTAGCGAAAACCTGAATGCTCCCCCCGGGGCTGCTATTCGTGAGCGGTGCCGTACTTACCGACCGACCGGAGGAAATCATGATGGACCGACCTGCTCCTCCGCTAACGCTGACGCCGGCACCGAGACTGATACCACCGTTGACGTTGTTAGTTGAGGTTATGCTGAGATTGCCACCGTTCGTGCTGAGAGATCCACCGGTGCCAGTCGTGATGGTGTCACTAGATGTTACCATGCTTAGCGGACCGCCCATAGCGCTTATAGCCTGATTGACCACTACTGGTCCACCAGCGGAGATGGTGATTGCGCCGGCAGTCGAGGAAAATGAACCATTCAACGTGGCTCCAACCCCGCTGGTTAGGGTAACACTGCGACCGCTGATGGTTGCGAAGTTACCTTGTGTGAATGAGCCTGTGTTGGGCCCGATAACGAGGTCGCCGCTGGAGGAGACGCTCTGTAGCGTAATATTCTGCTGCGCGGCTATTGTGGTGGTGCCACCGGCTCCGGAGCTGATAGTTGCGAACGGCTGCTGGGTGATCGATCCTGCATTAGCCAGAATATTGATGCCGCCTGTCTGGTTAGAGATGAATCCTCCTGCCAATTGCGTGAGGTTTCCGGCGACCGCAGTAAGAGAAATACGGTTGCCTGCAGTGATGCTTTGAACAGTCAGGTTACCTGTCGCAACACGTATAGAAACTGAGCCTCCGACGGTAACAGATCCGAATGAACCTAACAAGACGCCGTTTTGTTCTTCAATGGCAACGTTATTGTTTGCACCGAAGCCAGAGAGATTTATCACATCGACCGAAGTCTGAATCTGATTATTGGCACTAACAGTAGTTCCTGCTACTCCGCTGGAATTGACGTTCAGGGTTCCGGCAGTTATCAACGAGGTGGCTCCTACTGTATTCACAATGCCAGCACCACCGGAAGCGTTAAAGGTGACTTGACTGTTGGCGCCAGTTCCGTTGATTGCTTGATTGAGCGTGATGTTTGCAGCTGCCGTACCAGTGGACGACATGTTTATTCGATTGCCTGACAGTGCAGCGTTCAAGACAATGTTGCCCGATGAATTCAAGTTGATCGTCGGTGTTGTATTCATTGCCGAGGGTGTCACCGTTATGGTTTGATTGACGGTGAGAGGCTGATTCGTACCGTTGGTAGTTAACGTTACGTTGCCCGCTGCAATAGCACCGACTGAGGTGATCGCAGATCCGCTACTAGCCGACAGATTGTTTGCCACCGTAAAGCCAGCAAGATTTACTCCGGCGGTACCAGTACTGGTTATGGTTGCATTGTTTGCAGCAACAGCCGCCGTTGGATTGAAAGCAACACCGCCGTTCATGCCAAAGCTATTCATAATCAGACTGCCGGCGGCAACTGTTGAAGTAACAGCACCGAAAGTGGTGACGCCAGTACTCGTTGTCGTAATGCCGCCCTGGAATCCGTTTAGGGTTCGCGCAACAGTCGAGCCTGCCGTACCGGCTAGAACGGAACCGAGAGTGATATGCCTGCCACTGGAAATGGTCAAGTTACCACCGTTTACCTGCAAACCGAAGTTATCACCAAATCCGATATCGGCAACGGCATTAGACGAATTCAACGTTAGATCACCTGCGGTCGATGTCAGTTTCACGCCTGTGCCGGCAGCAATACCGCCTGTGCCACCGGCAGTGATTTGAATAGAGCCCGTTCGATTAATGTTCGCGCTAACTAAGCCGGCGGGCGACGACGGAGCCCCACCATTCAGCGAGCCGGCTGTCAGTGTCGCATTGTTACCGAATGAGACACCGACATTTGCACCGAAGGTGGATAGCATCACATTGCCACCAGCATTGACAGTGGAGTTGGCACCAACTGCAATGCCAGAGCTTCCACCTAGCGTGAAGGTACCTCCAATGTTCAGAATCGCTCCGGCGGCTACGCCGACAGCATTTGTGCTGTTAAAGGACAAACTGCCACCGAGGTTGGAATTTGTGAGATTCACCAGACTGACCGCATTAATGAATGCACTGCCAGTTGTGGAGTTTAGTGCAAGACGCGAGGATGCCACCGACATAGTGATGTTGCTCGTACCAACGTTAACGGTTAGCTGACCTGTGGTGGTCAATACTCCGCCGAATTGCACAAGCATTCCGGCACCACCGGTAGTGAGCACAATGTTGCCGTTGCCTGAATTGATGCCACTGAAAAAGATGTTGCCACTCGGCGCACCGGCAGTAAAGCTACCGGAAGTAATGGAGCCGTTGGTAACAATTACGGGTCCGACCAGAACTGGCGGGGCGGCTGTTATGTTGACTGAACCGCCAATGGCACCAGTGGCGGTTATTGCCCCGGTGTTTGTTGACGTACCGATCAGTGTCACACCACCCGCGATTCCTAGCCCGGACGTATTTATCGAGCCCAGCGTGATTCCGCCGTTCGCGATAGCCACCAAAGAGCCGCCATTCCCAGTGGAGGAGCTGATGTTAATGGTGGCATTAGACAAACTGATACTGCCGCTGCCCGCTGTTGTCAGCGTATAAGGAGTAGCATTAGGTCCAACTTGGCCCATAGTGCCAGGAGTGAAGTTGTAGCCTGCCGTGAGCGTGAGCGAACCCCCAGTCGAATTTGTTGAAGACAGATCAATTGTGCGTGCTCCGCCAGTATTTACAATGTTGCCCGCTGCCAAAATCGCAAGATTTTTGCCCGAGAACGTTAGGTTCGCCACCTGATTGAGGTCGACATTGCCGGCAGAGTTTGCAATAGTTCCGGCTTGACCTGCCGCGGGTGAAAAGACCAACGGATTGCCCTGCAAGTCACCCTGCTCATCGAACGTCGGCGAGTTAATCAATACAAGCGCATTTCCAATAGACACGACTCCCTTTGCCACGAACACTGCTTGATTAGCGCCGGTCGCATTCATGAATGTCACACCGTTGTAATTTTGATTTCCGGAAATGATTATCCGGTTGGCGAGCATTCCGGACGATTGAGCGGTGAGGATGATTTTGCCTGCTGCCGCATTCAACGTTCCGTTCCCACCTAAATTGAGATCCATTCCAGGAGCTGAACTGAGAGTCACATCTCCCGTGGTGGCTGTAATATTGCCATTGTTCGTCACAGCCAAGGTAGCCGGCGAGACGGATGCAATTGTAACCGCCGCACTGGTAACGGTAGAGGTTCCGCTCACGTTAATAGTGTTCGAGTTCAGAGTTACGGTCTGAGTCGCTGTGACATTGCTGTTTACACCGAGCGAGCCCGCAGTCGTAAGGACGACATCAGTGGCTGTGAGACCTGCATCAATGGAAACTCCCGCCGCTGCTTCAAGCTGGAATGTGGCTCCAGCCGACGAAACGCCGGTCATACCGCTGCCAACTAAACTTACTGGAACTGCGGCAGTGCTTCGAATGTTGGAGAAACCGCTTGCTAACACGCTAACAGTGGGCGCATTGATTAGTTGCGCTCCAGCGGGCAGAAGCGAACTACCCACATTGCCATTGC
>JAKFUT010000386.1 GCA_021732565.1 Candidatus Obscuribacterales bacterium | reverse complement strand
TCGCCAGGCATGCCGTCCCTAATCACTATTATGGCTTGCGGTTTCTTGCCTTTCAGTTTGAGGGCCTCTTGGATCGGCTCCGTCATATTGGTTCCGCCACGTGGGGAATTCTCCTGATAAATCTTCAGAAGGTCGGACAGTTTGCAATTTTTGAAAACCTCGAACTGGTTGTCAAAAAGCACAACGTCAAAACCCGCTGGCAAGCAGCTCACGGTTTGTTTCGCGAATAACTCCATCTCCTTCCCTGCCCAGCGCCATCGTGAAGAGGTAAGTCCGGTCGAGCCGATCGGACAATCGCAATCTCCCATGGAACCAGAATGATCAAGCACCAGTGTCACATCATACTTTGCCAACGCGGCAGTCTCCTGACTGGAAAGTGATGTCTGGTTGTGCGCCATCGCAGTGGTCAGCGTATCGATAGACAGGAAGACAACGGATACTAGAACCACGGCGGCCGCTGCTGCCATTGCTTGAAATTTGGTGATGAAAGGCGGTGCATTCTTAGCTGTTTTACCATCCAGAAAGTTTTGCAATGCTGCTTTCAGTTCTTTCGCTGAATTGTAGCGCTCACTCGCTCTATTATTTACGCACTTATAAATGATCCATTGCAAATCGGACGGTAACGAGTCCCACTCTGGTGCGCGGGCGAGAAGCTTGGTTATGCCTTTGCTTTGGGAATGTGTTTGCGCGGCGAATTTCTGTTGGTTCGTCACCATCTCATAGAGCATTACTCCGCTGGAGTAGATGTCTGATCGGCTATCGGGACATCTTCCGCGAAGGCGCTCGGGTGAACGATAAATGTTTTTCTGATTGAGCCACCCACCGCGCATGTCGTCAATAACAAGTTCATCGGAATCCGAATGTGAAAAGACTGCGAGTATATCTGGCGTCAGTTCTCCGTGAGGAATTACGCGGTCCGCGAGGTAGTCGCATAACTGCATGATTATTTTGGCTGCTCGTTGGTTTGCCAGCGGCTTTCCTGCGTTTGTGAGCAGTTCGGAAAGTGAGACTGCTTCGACTACAACTTCGCTATCGGAATGCTTGGTGGTGTCTGGAGTACCATCCATGAGTTTGTCGCCGTCCTGCGGCTGAACGGTCACAACAACAACTTTTTCATTGACGCCATCAGTGTCGAGATCTTTCACTGAGCCCTTGTCGGCTAATTCACTTGAATTGGACACGAAGAATCCCTCCGCGAGCTGCTAAAATGGCAGAGCTACAAGACCATGGTACCAAGACTCAGCTGGTCCATGGTTCACATCTGCTGTGACTAAGGTCACAAATGTGTGCCCGGTTCCTTTCCACTTTCTCATAGTCCTTCGATGCAGCGGATTGCACGATGCGAAATGCTTGAGGGAGGATCCTGCAATCCAAACGAGTTGCGCCGGGCCACCATCGAAGGCCACGGTGCGACGCAAGAACCTTGCAATGGAACAGAAGCGCCACAGGTGTGTCCATGGCCTTATGAAAAATTGCGCCGCGCGCAATTTTTCCCTTAGCATCCAAGTCTACAAACCCTCTGAATTTGGCAATTAACTGCTTGTGTGCGTTTTAGGAAATTGCATCCCGCGCAGCCAGGCCGATGATCAGACTCCTCACCTCCAGTACATCGATAGCAAACCCACACTAAGGCAATAATTACAGTTGCGTGTCTGAGGTCTCCCTCCATGGCCTTATGGAAAATTGCGCCGCGCGCAATTTTTCCCTTAGCATCTAAGTCTGCAAACCCTTTGAATTTGGCAATTGACCGGTTGTGTGCGTTTTAGGAAATTGCATCCCGCGCAATTTTCGCCAGGCCGATGATCAGACCCTCCTCACCTCCAGTACATCGATAGCAAACCCACACTAAGGCAATAATTACAGTTGCGTGTCTGAGGTCTCCCTCCATGGGTCTTATGAAAAATTGCGCCGCGCGCAATTTTTCCCTTAGCATCTAAGTCTGCAAACCCTCTGAATTTGGCAATTAACTGCTTGTGTGCGTTTTAGGAAATTGCATCCCGCGCAATTTTCGCCAGCGATGATCAGACCCTCCTCACTTCCAGTACCTCAATAGCAAACCCACGCTAAGGCAATAGTTACTGTTGCGCGCCTGGGTCTCTCGGCAGCTGGCACAGGTTTACCGGACCTCCCATCTTAATCACTAACCTGTCGTAGTTCTGTCGTAACTGACAACTACTGTAGTGCTTAGCGATACGGATACTGCAATGGTAGATGGCTCCGGGATAATTCCAGACCTCTCGCGCTTGCAGAATTCCTGGTTATGTGGCTTTCCAGGGGGGAAAGAAATGTTTGATAATGATATGTATTTGGGGCTGAGGGAATCGGAAGAGGAAGAGGAAGGGGAACGGGATTTAGAATCCGATGACGCTGTGGGGCGGAAGCTGTTCATGGAAGCAGCGCAGGACAAAGTGGAGAGGAAACAGGATGTGCATCGCAACCCGGATGCCCATCGCGAAACAGAAGAAACGAAGCTTGAGGACCAAGCAAAGAAGTTTGCGTCAAAACTCGCCCACGGGGAACTCAGCAAGGCTGATGAAAGAGAGTTCAGGACGGCGGTGAAGGAGGCGTATTTGTCTGGTAGGCTGGATGCCTTCAACAAGTTCATCAATGAATCTTTAGTGGAACTCAAGTCCAAGTTTCAGTTGAGCCTGTCGAAAGAGAACGCATTCAATGTCGATGTTATTCTGAAGGACAAGGATTCGGGGCGAGAGGCATGGAAGATCGATGTATTGGTCGTAGACGTTAGTATTGGATGATAGTAGAAACTAGCTCGACGGGTTCGAGCTCATCTTGAGAAATTGATTTGTCGCTTCAGTGGATTTCACTGTGCGCTCAGCAATTTGTTGTACGAATTTGATTGGAATGTGCGGTCATTTGCCAAAGTCCGGAAGCCGATGTGAGTTTGACTTCACTGAGAACTTTGCTGCGTTGCTTTAAAGAAGCACGGGCGTGGAAGAAGAACGTTATCGCGATCGGCTCTGAGTTCCGCTACGAAATGACCGATAATTCCTACAAGCCCACGGTGAATCGTCGCGTATATTTGTGGCGCTTGTTGTTTGGGCTGGCTGCCGGCGCCTTACTATCGGCCGCGTGGCAGCTTTCGACGTCGAGCCCCGGAGTTGAGCAGGAATCGTCTTTCTATCGGTATGTGCTGGCAAACTGGTTGCAGCGCACCGTTTTAGTACCTGAGGTTTACCTGGTAGACTCGGAGTCCGCATGCTTCTCTTCGCTGGAATGCGCAAGGAAGGGTGATTTCCGACAGTTCTTGAATGTAGTGGTGCCTGCACTTGAAAAACGCCATCCTGCAGCTGTGGGGATAATGCTTGATAGTGCTACCTCTCCCACGGATATTTCGGCGGCATTCGTGCGATTCAAAGACAATATTATTGTCGGTGTAGATGGCCGGACTCCAACGAGTAGCCGTTTTCAACTTGGGGATATAAATTTTCCTGCTGAGAAAGGCCAACTTACTTATAAGATGCCCGGTGCAAACAACAAGGATCAACTGGCACCGAATATTCCACCATTTTCTCAATCGCTTGTCCTTCTGTACGACCAGTCCAACAACTTGCCAGTCAATAGATTGATAGTCTCGCCGCCCGGTAGATATCTGACGCTCAACATCTTGCATAAATTCGCACCGGAAGGTACTGCTGACAATCCTACCGTAGACAGGGGAAACGTTGTGTTTCCCAACCTGGAGCGGAAAGTTGTCTTGATCGCCGCGCGAAGTAAAGTCTCCTACGTTTCCGTTCCGAGCAGGGTTATTTCTCAGCTTGATTTGCAGGCACAAGCAATCGGAAGCTATCTTCGCTTTGATGCATATGTTGACACAAGATACCGATCATTCGAATTGTGGATGCTGCCGGTTAGTCTGTTGCTTGCGACTGGTTTTTCTCTTCTGAAACCGATGCCGAGGTTCATAGCATGGACGGTCTCATGCATAAGTTGTATTGCACTGTGCCAGTACTTTTTTGATGCACAACACCTTATAACTATATTTGGCACGGTTATGTTAATGATTCACTGTTGCTACCTGTGCGGCACCATAATTTTCCTGGAAACAGAGACTGTCGAGAGAAAACGTGCATTGGCTTTAGCGATTCAGGAACGAGCCGAGTGTGAACGAAAGCGCGTTGCGCAGGAACTTCACGACGATGTTCTTCCGACGCTGTCACGCATAATGCGAATGGTGGATCGCCAGCAAGAAGAACTTCCCGATAGTAAATTGCCCGGGGAAATTCGCGAAAAATTGGAATCGGTGGTAGATTCTACGCGCCGGATAATAAACGATCTGCATCCGGCGATACTCGAAAATCTAGGACTTGTGCCGGCCATAGAACATTTGGTTATGCGCTTCAATGCAGAATGTGGAGTTGAAGCTAGTGTAACCAACTCCACAGACAAGGATGATTTCGCTTTTCTTCCATCAACAAAACTTTGTGTGTATCGAATGGTGCAAGAGGCGCTCAACAACATTGAAAAACATGCGGAAGCGATGCACGTAGTTGTTTCTGTTTTCGCTAAAGATTCGTTACTGACCATTAGTATCGCAGACGATGGAAAAGGGATTTTGAAATCAAACGGACGACCGGATTCGGCGGGTTTACTCAATATTACTCAGCGTGCGGAATTGATCGGAGCGAAAGTTCAGTGGCGCAAGAGCGAACAGTTTGGAACGGGAACGGAACTCTCCATTGCGCTAGCGATTGCCAGCGAGCCTCGCGAGTCGACCGCAGCCCTGTCCAAAGGACCGGACGGGTAGCTGCACCGTATCTGCATACAATCGCCTCGGGAAATCGCCTGAGTCTAGGACCGGGCGCATGCAAGCAGCGCATCGCCTGAAATGGCCAAGCTGTGATTGGTTTGTTATTCCTGCAATTTATCGTAATCCTACGATTGACTGACCGAAAATACGTAGTAAACGCTTGCAAAAACCTGAGAAGAATCTATATTTGATGGAGCTGGTATGCGTTACGAACTCGGATTACTGAGGTAACCAATGATTGCCAGTTTGAAGTATGGAGCGATTCTTATCGCCGCAACTATGATCTTGATTCCACCGCCTGCACCTGCAGAAGGTTTGAATGATCGCGGCCTACCCACCGGTATGAACAGCGCCGTCACCAGCAATCCCGGCGCAAACCGAACTCCGGGGATAGGCAGTGCCATTCCAGGTTCTCCTCCAACAAACTATCCCAATGACAGAAATCGAATTTCTGCAAGAAACAACGCCATAACAAACGGTGTCAACGAAAGAAGTGGCAGCCTGGCGACAAACACTGCAACAAATGCTTCCACCGATGGACGAACTCCAAATAGTGCCACCATAAATCCCAACGATCGAAGTCGAGCTTTGCAGAAGGTCTCGGAAAACTCTGCGGCGAACAGTGCGAGAACGAACACCGCCAGAACCTTTACTGCCAGAGGTGCAGCCCTGCTCAAGAAAGGCGACGTAAATGCCGCATTGGGCAACTTCCGCCAGGCTGTTCAAACTGATTCCGCCAATGCTGAAATACTGGTTGAATATGCTCTTGCACTTATGTACGCGGGGCAGGATGAAGACGCACGCGAACAACTGGTTAGAGCGACAAGTCTTCGTTCCGATAGTACCTCGACCTGGGAGCTGTTGGGTCAATGCTGTCTTTCTCTAGGCAGAAGCCAGGATGCCGTTCAAGCTTTCAGGCATGCGGTGGCTTTGAGTCCTCAGTCGCCAGCCGCGACTGAATGGAGAAAGCTAATCGCTACCGGAGAAAAGGAATTGCTGGACAAGCGATTAGATCCAATGGTTTCAGGTGCAACCGATTACTTGCACCTGACGACCAGAAATGGTGCGGTGCGCTGGCGGGCCGATGCAATGCCGCTGCACGTGTACATCAAGCCACTTACCACATCGACACGAGTGAATTTTGATTTCCATTTGCGCCAGGCACTTGACGAATGGTCCAAGTCCTCCAACGGACTGATCACTTTTCAGATAACCGACGATGCAGCCAATGCACAGATCAATTGTTCCTGGTCCGAAGGACTGCCTTCTGAGTTGCAATCGAACGAAGGGGGAGATACGAATTTTCACTTCTCCGACAATGCACTCCAATCCGTCGACATTACTTTTCTTACGAAAAACGCCCGAGGTTGGCCTGTTTCCGACATCTATTTTCGACGCGTTGCTTTGCACCAGATCGGACACGCATTGGGATTACGTGAACATAGTTACGATTCGAACGACATAATGTTCTTTCGTTCCAGAAACACCATGAGTGGTCTGAGCGAAAGAGACAAGCGAACACTAATTGGTCTGTATACGATGGACAAACAGAAGCGAGCGGAAATGGCGGTAGCTATTACAGCTGCGAACGCTGCGCTCGCCTCGCAGCCGAGTCAACCTGTTATTTCCAGGAGTAGGTCGATTGAACTGAGCGCCGCTACAGTGGTTGCCCCCCTTGCTGTGCAGCCTTTGCCCCTACGGTCTAACGCTCGGCCGGAGATTGCCAGCAGCAAGTCAATGACACTGAGCACGGCACCTTTGACTTCAGCAACAGCCAGAAGCACCTCTCTGCCCACTTCAGGCGGTGCCAGAGCAGCACAGCGATCTTTTTCAGCACCGTCACGGCAGCCTCTTTCACCTGCACTGCAGCAGTCGCTTTCAGCGGGAACCTCGCAGTCGCTTTCAGCGGGAGCCTCGCAGTCGCTTTCAGCGGGAGCCTCGCAGTCGCTTTCAGCGGGAACCTCGCAGTCGCTTTCAGCGGGAGCCTCGCAGTCGCTTTCAGCGGGAGCCTCGCAGTCGCTTTCAGCGGGAGCGCCGCAGTCGCTTTCAGCGGGAGCGCCGCAGTCGCTTTCAGCGGGAGCGCCGCAGTCGCTTTCAGCGGGAGCGCCGCAGTCGCTTTCAGCGGCAGCACTGCGGTCCGCCGTGCCAACGGCAGCGCAACAGATTGCAGGACATCAGTCCATGCCAACGGCAGCACAGCCGTCTGTTCCAAGTACCGCGCAGCCTCATGTTCCAACCACACCGCAGGGTCCGCTTTCAAGTACAGTGCAGCCGTCCGATCCAGCCGCGCAGCATGCCTTTTCCACCGGAGCTCAACGTCTCGTTCCAACGGCAGGGCACCGGGCCGTTTCAAATGCGGCGCAACAGTCCCTTGGCACGGCTGCTCCACTGTCGCTTCCAGCCGCACCGCAGCGTTCCGTTCCAACCACACCACAGCGATTTACTAGTCCCGATGACGTTAAAGAACTGGCATTCCTTCCTCCATCGGCGGTTCATTCCAGCCACCCGTCTGTCTCCGGTCCACAAACTCGGGGTTCTGCAATTGGAAATTCATCTGCACCGAGCAGCTCCAACGCAGTTGGCTCCGCCGCGGTTAGCTCCATGCCACCGAGTTCGCACATCGCTCGCTCTGTAGTCCCGACTGATCAACCTACTGGTGAGGCATTGGAAGCCATGGATGAAATGAATTTCCCCCTTGGTATATCGCTTCTAGAACAGGCTCATCGCAATGGACCAACCAGCCCTACAAGCGATTCCGCCATGAATCTGGTTCGCGGATATACACGCGCGGCCAATTTCAATTGGTCTTCCGGGAATTTCAATCAGGCCGCGAAGTATTTTCAAAAGGGAATGGCTATTGCCAGGTCTTGTCCAGATCAATCGGATTGTGCCGAGTTGCTTAGCGATTATCGGAAATTTTGTCCTGCCTATGCGGTATCACTTGGAGAGCAAGGTGTCAAACTGGTCCAGCAAGACCGCTTTGATGAAGCGATTGATAAGTTGAAGGAATCGATATCTCTCGATCCCAATGTTCCAGAAAATCTGTGTAACTATGGTGCTGCGTTGATGCACATTGGTGAAATTGAGGGAGCCATCTCTCAGTTCAAGAAAGCCATTGCGATTAGACCCGCATACTCGTCAGCGTGGGTACAAATGGCTACCTGCTATACAAGGCTAGGACGTTCTCGCGATGCTCTTGCAGCTTTTAAGAAGAATCTGGAATTAGATCCTTCCGGACCGATGGCCCCGACGGTAAAGCAAGAAATAGCGAAACTCCAGAGAGCTTCACAGCTCTAGTTCCGCCCATACTCATTCAGCCAATGTCGCTTCGTAACACAAAAATTCGCACTTTGGCGGGCGTGTAGCCTTACTTAGGCTGCAGGAGACGAGGGATATCGAGCCGGTCGAGCCCCAAAAAGACCGGAACAGATCGAGAAAACCGGCTTTGTGTTGGGTATGGTGTGGCTGTGGTGATGGCATACAATAAACACGTCGACAGAAGGCGACACGTGATTTGGGGACTTGCTTTCACTTATGGTGAGGTAAGTTATAGAAACAAACCCTGGTAGCGGGGCGCCTTTGGGCTCACATTCACCGGCGGAAGCGATGGTTCGAAGCAATTTGAAACCCGGTGGAATTCAAGTGTTCCCGAGCTTGATATAGTTAGTACACAGAATGGGATTTAGGGCGGAAGCCACGACATTTATGCGAATTGGACAAATCTTACTCCAAGCAGAACTAATTTCGCCAAAGCAGCTTTCGGACGGTCTTGAATACGGAGGCGCCAAGTCTCTCTTTCTCGGAAAAGCGCTGCAGCTGCTGAAATATCTCGGAGAAGAGGATATTGAGCGAGCGCTCCATACGCAAAAGCTTATTAAGATGGGTTTGTCTCCAGTGCTCGCAATCGAAGCGCTGAAGCGGTCCCTAAAAGACGGCATCACATTGGAGCAAGCTCTGCAAGATGAGCACCTCGAAACTCTTAACCTGAGTTCTGAGGTGAAGGGTTCGCTACGGCGAACGCCTGTGAACATTGCAGTTGATGCTTCACCCGAGGAGCTCGTCAAGATTGGTGACAGCTTGCTTATTCAAGACTGCTGCAATGAAGCTGCAGTGCAGTACGAAAAGGCCCTGGCCGTGCTAGAAATATCGCTTGGTGCCGCCCACATCGATCTGGCTCCCGTTTTGGTTCGATTGGGAAACACTCATCTGGCGCGTAATTCCTTTGAAGAAGCGAAGCAGTGCTACGAAAGAGTGATGGCGATCAAAACGGATGTTCTGCCGGAGGATCATCCGCAGATTGCGCAGACTTTCGAAAGTCTTGCCGATCTTTATTCCGCTCAGAGCGACGTTGTTCATGCCATTGAATCTTTCTTAAGTGCACTGGATATTCTGGAGAAGAATCTGCCGGCACAATTGGGAAGCTATGCTTCTATCCTCAAGAAGTTGGCCACTGCCGCACAGAATTCCAGCTCTCGAGAAGGTCGGACCTTGCCGGTGGGGGAGATACTCAAAGCGGCGGGGTTGCTGTCCGACAGGGAATTGCAAACAGCATTACGCATGTCGAAACAGCAGTCATTGCCTCTGGGAATTGTGTTGCGCGAAAACTGTATGGTGGGAGATCGGGAGCTTCAATCTGCGTTAAAAGCACAATTCTGTGTACGACAGGGTGTTCTTTCTGAACAGCTTGCCATTGATCTGCTGACGCGAGCTTCTCGCAGAGGCATATCATTGGAGCGCCTTCTTCATGAAGCCGGCGTGCTTGTCGCTGATGAGGAAAAGTTCGAAATTTATCGGCAAATTGCAACTGATCTCGATCAGCTAGTGGCTGCGGAATCGAGTGCTGTCAATTCGCAGCAAGAGCTAGCCCCGGTGGCCTTTCGGCTTGGAGCGTCTTATGAACAGGTGGGCGATCAACGGCAGGCCGAAGTGTATTATTCACGTGCACTTGCGATTTGGGGATCTTCGATTCGCGGCGATTTGACCGCTGCTAAAACGTGCATTTCGCTGGCTAAGATTCTTCAAGGGCAGAATCGGCGGGATGAAGCATTGCCTCTTCTTCAAAAGGCGCTGGAACACCGCCAGCACGTTTTAGGCAACAGTCATGAAGAAACCATAGAAACAATGGAGGCCGTTGCCGAAGCGGAATTGGCTACCTGGAACACTGCTGTCGCTCTGGACTTGTCGCAGAAAGCGATCCATTATCGAGAAGGCCTGGGCCAGGATGGGTCCGACCTGTTGCGGGCAGTAGTTTTAACTGGTGATTGCATGCTGCAGCAGAAGAATTATGATGGTGCTCAAGCGGCCTATAAACGTGCTATGTCATTGGCACAGCCGAAAGAAGGGCGCCCTACGGCAGCGCTGGCCGCGGTAATGGAGAAGCAGGCAGACCTGTATAATCAGCAAGGGTTGCCTAAAGTAGCTACCCCGCTCTATAAGAGTGCACTGCTCATTCTGGAAGCCGCCGGGAAGCGAGATACGAAATCATTCGAAAGTTTGCAAAGCAAAATATCAAAGCTGGAGCAGTGCATTTCCTGACACGCTAGTTTTCTAGCGTTTTTTCGAACGTGTTACGTTTCCGTCTTTATCGTGCCGCTTAATGGTTCCATCCTGGTACTGATATTCGCCGGAGCCGTCTTCCTTTCCGGTGTAGCTTACGAGGCCGTCTTTGTGATTCTTGAATTCGGAGATGAATTTTACTTTGTCGAATCGGCCACTGTATTCCGTGCGTTTGTAATTTCCTGTTTTTGACTCAAATACTTTGACAATATCTGGATCCGGGTTTCGCCGATCTCCGGGATTGTACTCTGTCAGTTTGCTGCCGTTTTCGAATGTTTTCTCAGAACGATTGAGAAACTCCGTTTTCTTTGCGAGTTGATCATCGCGCCCTTTGTACTCCGTTTCGCCTAGTGCTTCGCCGTGCTTCTTGTCGTAGAAGCGGGTTTCCTTTACTCGCTTCTCTTTGTCGTTAGAGAACGTGATTACTTCGTTGCCGTCTTTATCAGTAGACTTAGTGGACTCTACCTTTGGTTCAATCTTCGGCTTGATGATGGTTTCTTCGCCATCTTTATCGTATTTCTTGATGGTGCCGTCTTTATAAAGCTGCTCAGAGGTGCCATCTTCTCGCGAAGTGATTTTTTCTAGTCCATCGGCTCGGCTCTTGTATTCGGCAATGGATTTCACCTTGTCGAATCTTCCGGAGTATTGGCTTCTTTTGTAGTTGCCGTTGGCAGACTCGAAGACTTTCACCAGATCCGGGTCAGGATTGCGCCGGTCGCCGGCATTGTATTCGGTTAGTTTGCCTCCGTTCTCGAATGTCTTTTCTGTGCGATTGAGAAAGTCTGTTTTCTTTGCGAGCTGATCATCGCGTCCTTTGTACTCGGTTTCACCAAGCGCTTCGCCGTGCTTCCGATCGTAGAATCGTGTTTCTTTAACACGTTTTTCTTTGTCGTTGGTGAATGTTGTTATCTCGTTGCCGTCTTTGTCCTTCGATTTGGTCGATTCATC
>JAKFUT010000057.1 GCA_021732565.1 Candidatus Obscuribacterales bacterium | reverse complement strand
GTGGCATCCCCACCTTGAGGTCCGATTGTGCCGTTGGTGGCACCCTGTAGCTGGGGAGTGCTTGAATCATCCATCGCCCTTGTCTGTGCACCGGTGGCACTATTACCGACCTGCACCCCGTCGGCAGCGGCCGGCTGGGTCTCCATGACCTCATCGTCTTCAGATTCAGTTGTTGCAACATTTCCACCAACCAGCGCACAACTCACTGGCGAAACGAAATGGTAGGCGACCGCAATGCGAGCCGCTTTCCGCATCTTATGCGCTTCGATGGCGCGATTACATTCACGAACTGCGTGCAAAGTAATGAGTTCCTGCCCTTCATCACCATTTATCAAAGTGGCCTTATCGAGTTTCGTTACTTGTTTCATTCCAACCACAAACTCGTTGCTATCTGGCTTCCACTTAGAGAAGAACGCCGAAAGATCCTCGCTTAACTGATTGGAATTTCGCGGCACAGGGCTGAACGGACCTATCTCAGTGTGATTCTTGAAGAACTCAAATGTATCGGTTCCAGCACCCACAGCCAGTTCATAGAATGACGGACTTGCCGTGTATGGAGCCATAATGTAAATCTCTTCGTTTATGACCGGCTGCGGTCCATGTATCCAGAGAACAACACCACCCTTAGTTTCGCCGGCAAGCTCCGCCGCTTTCACCACGGCCTGCAAATTGTCTTGCCCGCCGATGAACTGCACATTGTTTAATCCTGCTAGCCGGGCAGAAAGGGCTACGGGCTGCATCAACGGCTGCTGCTCTTGAGAGGCAATGACCACCGATGTAGGAATGCCCGAAGGAAGTTTTTGAAGTGCACTTTGAACCTCTCCAACATATTCCTTCATGGTGGCTGAACCGTCAATTACAACCACCAGGTGTTTGGGTGCCGGAGCAGCAATCTTCTCCATATCTTGCACGACGTATTGCGGCAAGATTGTCTTGATGCGCGGTTTTGGTTTCTTCTTGCCACCTTCAGTCTTGCGATTCAACATCTTCTGAAGCTCGTCCAATTGTCCTTTGACTCCTTTGGAGCCATCAATCATTAAGACCACTTCACCGATACTATTGCTATTGGTGGTGCTACTGGCTGAAGCTTCCGCCTGACGACGTTTCTCTTCCGCTTTCTTCTCGTCTTCCTGACGCAGTTTAATGCCCATTCGATCGAGCACCGCCAGTGGTTTCACCTCACCGGAGCGTTCGGCCGTGACAAAGAACGATGTATCTGAAAGTTGTTTGTTATTGAGCACGCCTGATAATACTTGCTGACCGGCAGGGCTCACACCCGGTGACAGATTTTCCTGCGAACAGGTCAATTTCTTGCCCGAACGCAATCTCAAGACGTGTTCCCCATCAAGATCGAAGTTGCTGGCAATCACATGAGGCAAAGATAGATTCGCTGCCTTAGAACCGTCGGGTTTAAGGGGAACAACCAGGCGCACACTTACTTTTAGTTCGGCCGCCTCGGGTACAGGATAGCAATGAATCAAAACACGTCCGCGACCCAGATCAGTAACGATGGCGGGGCTGTCATGTCCCACATTTTGCGAGCTCTCGAGACTAGACCCGACGAACCTGGCCTCTTGCGGCTCACCTTTGTTCCAGACAGTAAGACCTGTGATTGCCGCTCCAGGTGGCAGCCCCAATTCGGCCCGCGCTTCCTGAGCAGAAGAGCTACCATTTTTCAAAACGAAGGTCCAATCGAGTGTCGATGAAAGCGAGTCGGGATGCACAGCCCCGGACAGATTCGACCTGGTGAGGGTGAGCCCTGGAACATGTTCACCAACCACATGCCGGCTCAAGTAATCATCAGGCATGGATGACATATCTGTATTGGCAAACTCACGAAAACTATAAGGTGTGCCTGTAAGCGAGAAGTAGAGCTGATGCTGCGTGGAGGATTTCATGGGAATGAATAAACCGGGCAGACCAGCTGCACGAGCGTCAGAACACTCCATTCGCAACTCGCGCTCGGGGTTGATCTGGCGAAGCCATTGAAGTCCTTCCTGTCGCTCCTTCGCATTTGCCGAAACAGCCATGTGTTCGGCCAACCGCACGCACCACGGGCGATACTCCGATGCTGCAAATGCTGCAGCCACCAGAACAAAACCACTAAGTGCATATGCCATCATTCGCATGCGTGACTGAGGAAGCTCCCACCCCTTACGCAACCGGTTGAGCATATATCCGGATATTCCGGCAGACGCAAGTGTTAGCAATGAAATCCAGGTAAACCCGGCCGAAAAGTCCGTGCCGATGGAATCAGCAAGGTCCTTTTCTCCCCATATCAAGCCGGCCAATGATATGCCACTTACGATCAATGCAGTGGCGATATTGGCACCAAGCGCAACGTTCAAGCCGCGAGAAAGGGTCTTCCCTTTGCAGATTGCGGACCAGACCACAAAATTAACTATAGGAATAGCGGCGATCAACAACAACTCTACAATAGACTCAACTGGATGATTGAGCAGCACCAAAGTCAGGCGTTTTGGAGCCGATGCACAACTAGCTGCAAACAATAGAGATGGAATGGCGATTCCAATGGCACTGATGGCGATACCATCTAATCCATGCCACATTCGTTTCACTTTAGGAACCGACAGATCGGGTTCATCTTCAGGCCAGGTCGCACCAGACTCCCCGTCTGCGTCTTCCTTCTGTTCAGCGGAGGGTTCTGTGACAGATTTGTCGCTTTCCGCAAACTCGCGAGCGGTTTTTCCTTCCTCATTCGCTGCGTCCGATTTCTCATGTTTGCCCAACCCGGACATTTTTGCTCCATTGTTGGAACTGCCTGTCTTGGCTGAGCTTGTCTTTCTTCTTAGTCCCGGGAATTTGAAGAATTGAGTCTTCGATTCTTGTTTCTCTTCCTCCTGCTCAGGACCACGTTCAGCCCCGAATTGATTCTGTCCGGGATACATTGGGGCTCCAGCAGGATGCCCCGCGTAGGGATGGGAACCTGCATATGGCGGCGGATACGGTTGTATGGGATAAGCCGGATATGGGATATAGCCTGGTGGCGCCCCCGCCATATGTTGCCCCGGAGATGGTGGCGCTAGCGGTGACGGTGACTGAAAGACCCACGGCATTCGTACATGTGCCAATGCCACGCAACAAGGACATGGTCCATGACCGCCACACTCAGCCCCTTGCTGCTCGGCCGGTTCTTCATTATCGTGCGACATTGTGATCCTCCACTGATTCGGCGGGTAGCCGAAGATTAGCCACTGACTAGTAAACGAGGAAAGCCGAAAGGGCTTGTTGAAGCCTTAGGGAATTTGAAAACATGAGGAGATACCGAACCCAACGGATTCGTCTCAATTTTTCCCGACCAGCGATACCGCCACCTGTAACACGTTATGACGCAATGGCGACTCCGTGCCAGTCAAGCAGGCGACTACTAATGGAGCGGAGCCGGCCGCACCATTGCCGAAGCGATCCACAGAAAGATCGTAGAACCTTCTGTATTGTCAGAAAAGATCTGACTATCACCAGATACTATTCTGTTATGTCGTGAGCAGATTGAATACCCTCTTTCGTCACCCGGATCCGCCTTACTGGTCATGTCTCTAACAAATAAGACATGACCTTAATCACCAGTCGACGGAGGAGTGTTGCGTAAACCACTAGCCAGTGGTACGACTCGCATAGCACCTAAAGCAAGGATGACGATGATTACCTTGCAAACTGTGGTCTCCCCGAGAATTCACTCTACCCGCCGCTAAAAATGCCGTTGCACAGAAAACATCCACTGTACATTTCATTGTCTTTTCCAAAATCCGACCCGATGCTGACGATCTACTTTATGGCATATGGATTGCTCTTCGTCAGCCCTTCAGTCGAGGTAAGGGTACGGCTCAAGATGTTAAGGAGTGAATACCCTCCAATTGCGTTACGCATTCTTGTGCCCTCTCGCGACTAATCATCTAGTTGCGGCGTTAGGCAATTTCGGTCAATAAAGTTCGTGGACTATTTTGTAAGCGACACGTAAAACTAGTGAACAAGAATGCTATCGAGATAGCCATGGTCATATTTAACAACAACAATAGGTCAGTCTCGAGTTACTCCCGCCTTGTGAAGCGCCGTTGTGAAAGTACCGGCAATATCCTTGGCCGCACTTGGCCCGACCGTGTTTTCCAGGTATTGACGAGCACCGCCGGCATCACCTTGAAATGGGGCCTTTTTGATTCGCAAAGAATTCACTTCGGAAATTACTCGCCCGGTGTCACCCGACACCAATCGCGCTGACACTACCATGGTGTACTTATTAGCCATCATCGAAGTGGCCCAGTCAACTTCATCAATGGTGGCAGACACGAGGTATTTCGATTGTAATGCTTCTGCAGCCTGTTGCCAGTCGCGCTCGCTCCAGCGAGTGGTGTTTAACGCGTTCAGGTGCGCCTCTGCCAAACCGGCATTCACGCTTTGCGGACCAAGAACGTGGCTGCCGAATTTCTCCCGCATTCCCCGAAAGATACCTTCAGCAAATTTGTTTGGTAGTCCTACCAGCTCTTGTGGAGACTTGAGTTGCCCCCAGAGAACCTTCACGTTTGGCGGTGGAGCTTGAATGTTTACCTTACTGACAGCAGGAAATGGCAATATCGCGATGCTGTCAGGCAGCCCGCTCTTCTCAACGTGTCCCTGTCCGACCGGTGGTCGCTCAATCACCGCCGGCGGTGAGGTAACCGAATTCGTGGCGGGACCAGTGGACGGTACACTAACCACCGTCACTGGCGTACCCGGGTTGGCAGGATTGCTCGGAACCAACGCGATTTCAGTGGAATCTTCTGTCAGACCGGGATGTGGATTGACAGGCATAACCTTAAGCGATACCTGTTTCCCTTTCCAATTGCTCTTAAGGACGGGGGTTTGCAAAGCTCCGCGTTCACGTAATACTGTTTGCTGAACAGAGTCCTGCAAATTTTGGAAGACCTGAGGAATTGTTGAATCCTCCTGGTGACGTAAGACATCGAGTAAGCAGTGAGTAAATGCTCCGTTGGGGCGGTCCTTCAGTTCCCACGAAACTTGATCGCTTTGACTTGAAGAAATTACGATCTGCCCATTACCCAATGGTACTTTTTCCAGGTCGATGTTAGTTGTACGCTTAATTCCCTTGGCACCGGCGTTTGCGGCACCGCTATGGCAAGTATCAAGAAACACAACCAGCCTTTTGGAGTGAACACGCCGGGAAATAGTGCTGACGAGATCCTGCATCTCTATTGCAGTAGTGTATAAATCTTCAGGGTCGGAATCGTTGGTAATTATGTAGTTAACACCCTGAACATCCATATCTGCCGGGCTACCATGACTCGATATGAAAATTACCACCATGTCGTTCGGTGCTGCAGCGCGGGGCAACCACTTACTGCCGAGTTCAGACATAATATGCTTCTGCGTGGCTTGATCGTTTCGCAGAACCTTCACATGATCAGGCGCAAAGTGCGCTTCTTTCACAAGGTAATCGGCGAAATCTCCGGCATCTTTAGCGGCATATTTTAGCTGGCTGATCGAAGAATTCTTGAATTCGCTTATACCTATAACAAGCGCCCATTTGTCTCCTACGGGCGAATCTAATTCTGAGTCGGCCCGGGATGGCGCAGCAAAAGCAGAAATGCCAAGCGAGCAAAGAAGACAGATGAGCAGCTCTCGGTGATGTTTCATGAAGATCGAAGCTCGTTAAAGTTACCCAAATCGCGTCACATGGATTATTCACGGATTATTCATGAATAAATCGGGGTCAATCAATCATATCGCGTCATCACCACCGAGTGCCAACTCGAAGACTTCTTTCAGCCGGGTTGATCCACTTGCGACACAGACACATGGTATGCGGACACAGCTTCTGCAACAGCCGATGAGCCCCTACCGGTATTCCCGGATGTAACCAATCTAGTTGGATCTGGACTTACGGATGATAAGTGGTTGAGTTTTTTAACGCGCAACGGAAAGTTGGATGATGAATAAGCCAATTACAGACTTATCCTCCAGCGCTTTTCGCGCAGGCAACCAGCGCTGAGGCGCAAAGAGCAGGTTGACAGCATCTACATCGGGCGAGGGAAACTCTCTGCGCAAGCGATGGCTAAGAACAGGAAGTGCCAGCGGGTTTGCCGGCGGTCTTGCCCAACGACTCGGCTTCTCTGTTGAAAACGGGCGTCAGCCATTTCGAATACTTCGGTATTTCACCGCGGCATATCGACACATACAAAGATCGCACCTTATCCGAGATCGGTCCGACCTTTCCATCGCCCACCGGGCGACGGTCCACGGAAATAATTGGTGCTATCTGTGCTCCTGTTCCGCAAAAGAACAGCTCATCAGCGATGTAGAGCTCACTGCGGTCGATTTGTCGACATTCAACTTTCAGCCCAAGCTCGGCTTCAGCCATTTCAGCAATGGTGCCGCGTGTAATGCCTTCCAATATGTTCTCGGTAGAGGGGGTCGTGATTAATCTGCCGCGCTTCACCATAAACACATTCATTGCACTGCCTTCAGAGACATGTCCGTTCTCGGAGAGTACTATGCATTCATCAAATCCGGCAGCAAGGGCGTCAGTCTTTGCCAGAGCAGTATTGGCATATGCCCCTACGATCTTAGAGCGCGCAGGAATTGCGTTGTCTTCAACACGGCGCCAGGCAGATATCTGGACATTTAATCCATCAACACCGTGAAAGTAGTCTCCGAAAGGCACCGTAAACATGCACATTTCAGTCGGATTGTTTAACAAACTTGGTCCGATCTGCTTAGCCGCTTTGTAAATCGTCGGTCTGATATAAGTATCGCCACGAGGGGCATTTCTTCGGGTCAATTCGATGGTTAGTTTGCAAAGTTCGTCTATCGAATACTTGAGGTCCACCATGTGCATGATCTTCATGCTGTCTGCCAAACGCTCATAGTGCTCGCGAAGCCGAAAGATATACATCTCTTCCCTTCGCTCGTTCCAATAACCTCGCAAGCCCTCAAATATGGCGGTTCCATATAAGAAGCCCGACGTCATTATGCTTATGTTGGCTTCTTCCAGCGGAACGAACTTACCTTCAAAATAAGCGAATTGTTTCTTCTGCTCCACCGCTGTGCTCCCCCTCGTTGTATGTCTTAGTTCTTCTGCTTACAGAACCGGACTCGGTCCTCAACAGACTGCTTCTTGCTTGACAGTGGTGCAAGTTGCAGATAACGCTCAAAGCATTTCAATGCTTCGGGAAATTCCTTATCGTTCTCAAGCATCGCCCCGAGCTCATAGTGACCCTCGGCAAAGCCCGGCTCAACTTCAGTGGCGCGACGAAATGAAGACTTTGCTTCTCCCATCTTTCCCTGACGCTTGAGTGCCATGCCGAGAGCCGTCCGTGCAGCCCCCGATTCCGGGTGCTTGTCTACTTCTGAGCCGAACGCTTTGACCGCCTCGGCGTAATTGCCGATAGACATCTGGTGATATCCCTTCTCCAGGCGTTTGTCCCAATCAATGTCTTTCTTTGCCAGTGCTGGTGTAGTGAGGGGGAGCAGAGCAAAGAGCGCCACAACCGGTATCAATTTGTTCAGACGCTTCATTTCATATGATCCTACTTGGTCGCCGGTTTCTTCGTGCCGGCAGTAGTCGATGCGGCGGTGGATTCAGTGAGCGGAGTGAGCACAACAGCAGAAACATCGGTAGTCACTTTACGTACAGAATCACCCACGCGCAGTCCTGAACCCCGGACAACAGTGCCGGTGGAGTTATCGCCTTCAACCTGCTTGAGGGTGATCACGCCGACAGTGGCAGTTAACTCCTTGATCACGGCTCCCGTTTCAGGATTTTTGATGGTTTTATATGGCCGATCAACCTGCATGCTGTCTCCAACATTCAAACCATTGGCTTTGCCGACGGTTATAATGACTTGATCGCCTGTAACATCAGCAATTTTGCCTTTCACATCAAGGCTGGCTATAGACTGGTTATCGGGAATCTTCGCCGCCAGCCCCACGCATTGAGTGGCCAGTTGCTCCACGGCAGCATAGGTTGCTTCGCCGGCGATGGTAGATGCAAATCCGTCCCCACCGAAATCAAAACCGCCGGAACCACCGCTCCAGCCACTGCCACCGCCGCCCCACAAGGAGGCGCCTGTACGTTTAGATTCACCTTGACCTTCAGCTACACCGAGAATTTCGGTGGTCGCTGTATCAATAATGCGGGCATTAACTGCAACTTTAACTTTGCTCTTCTTTACTCCGAAGTTGCCGAAGCCAAAAGCGCTGCCCACATACGGAACATAAGAGGCGGCAGCACTTGCAGCAGCGCCTACATTCACGCTCTTATTTTCAAAGCCGAAATGGGTAACCGTGCCAACGATAATGGCATCGCAAGCCAGGATTTTACCAATTTTGATGGCAGTGGCCGGATCAGCGCGATCGCTGACCGAAAGGTTCTGCTCCTTCAGGATATTGTCGAGCATCTGGCGGTCTACCACCCGGTAAGTACCGTCATTTACCAACTTACTAATCATCAGAGCGGTGATGCCCTTGCCTACGTCAACAGTGCCTACCTCAGACGTCACCGCGCCATATTCAAAGGGCAGAATTGCCACCCTTCTCTTGGCATCGGCGTGCGCCGGCAACTGACAGATGGAAATCGCAATGAGCGATAGTATTGAAAGGAGTGCAGCTATTTTGCGCAGTCTCATCGCCTCTTCTCCTGCTAAAACGGTTTCGGGGGTGCCGACCCTGCACAAAACCGAGTTAGCTAATGGTAGCTCCTAGTTTGGCGGCAGGTGTTGGATTTTAGAGAGTCCTTATCTTGCCCCGCCCCTTGGTACACATTCTATCCCTACGGGCACATTTGTGGGTCTTAGGCGGGCTTGACAGCAACAAAGCGATCAGGAATCTAACACACTGCGCTAGATAGTTGGACAAAGTCTACTTACTAAGCGGAATTGCATACAGAAATCATCAAGGGCGCTACTCTCCAGATACGCAACTGATGTATGAATCATACTTTTTCTGTTCCTCAGCAAGGCGTCAAAGCGCCGTCCCATGAAGCAGGAATAATGATGAGGCGTAACCAATAAAATTCGCCGTGGTGCTCTGACCCGAAATGGCGACAGCACCAAAGCATGTTCAAGAGCTGTTGTTGAAAAAAATTATGCGGCCTCGGGTATGACTTGTATGTTGGTCGGGGATGTTCAATGGCTGATGATCTGGAAATATTAAACCGGGTTGACCAAAAGCACGAAAAGTCGAACGAGAATGTCGAGTCTCAGGAAAGGTTAGCTGTCAGCCTCATGACGGAGACTCGCGATCTGCCGAAGACTGAGGCCCCTAAGCTAACCTTCGAGCAAATCACCAATGACAGAGGAGCCCTATCCTCTCTTAAGACCAGTGACGGCCGATCGTTCGTGAGGATCGAAGATGAAAACTGGACAATGAAATATCGTGCCGGCGGTCAGGACAAGTCCACATCCGTGAGCAACGTAGAGGTGAAAGAAGGCAAACTTAATTATGACGTTCAGACAGCCGGAAAGACAGTTCACGTTACGGAACTGTCGGACGGCTCACGTCTGGTCGCTCCGATTAAAGATAAAGAGCTGGCGACAACCTTAGACTTAAAAAAAGGAAGGGATGATAAACGCAGCACATTGGGATGGCGAGCCAATGAAGACAAAATAAAAACTGGCGACGATCACAAGAAAGATACTCCACATCTGATGAGTAATCGTGGGGATGCTGTACCTCAGCAGCAGGAGAAAGAAAGAATCGTCGTGGACAGAAACAGCGAGCATGAGGTTCGCGTACCGCAGATTCCAACGTTGCAAGTTCCGGGTCTCGGTCAGACCGAGAGTCTTCCACCCAAAGAGTTTTCTACTAACGTTCCAGGGCTTGGAGAGTGTATCTCTACAGCTAAGCACTATAAAGACGAAGAGGGATTGTCGTCTTGCGAGGTAACACACGTTTCGGAAAAAGGCACCATGGTGGAAAAACGAGTCGAGAATACTGACGGTAGTTTCCAGGGAACAATCACCACGACAGACAAGAACGGCAGTAGTCAGACCAAGCATTACACTGAGAGCAAATTCGGCACACAAACATTTGATGTTGAGCAATCTACCACTCAGGGCAAAACAGAAACAAAATGGGTCGCCGACGGATACCTCTACGGACAAAGCGAGAAGGGTCTTTCTCGAAGTTGGAGGGGATATAACGGCGACACAGTTCGCGAACTTTGGAAAGACGGTCGGATAGTAGAGCGAACGAAGGGTGGCACGAAAACAAGCTACGACTACGACGATAACGGCAAAATCAAGAAGGAAACAGAACAAAAAGGTAAGGAAACCACCGAAAGTTTCTACTCTCCTCCCGGCTCCGATTATCCTTCGAAATCTATAAGAATAAATAGTGAGACAGGAAGCAAGACGGTTAGTGAATTCCAGGGAAGCGGCGAAGGATCGAGCAAGACCTATAACGCAGAAGGAAAACTAACTGAGCGTTCGGAATGGAAGATTACGCCGGACCGAACAGAGCGCGTGCGTTATGACGCTGACGGCAAGAAGCTCGATTACTTTCACCAGACAAAAAACGAGACCATTGACGAAAGATCCGACAGCAACGGGAAACCGATATACCGTAAGCATGTAAACGCCATTGGAGTTGACGACGACAAATGGGATGAGAAAGGGAGATTGACAGAACACAAGCGATTTAGAGAAGGTAATTCAGAACATTCTTCTTACGATTACGACGACGAAAAGAAGCAGATTGTCGTTACGGATCATGTGAAAGGAAATACAATGCGCATTGCGCAAGAGAAGCCTGTTGAAGGCTTTCCGACCGACACCGAATCGGGCGGTATTAAGGGACTGCTGCAGGACAAGCTTACTGCCGGTGGAAAAGTCTACAATCAAAGTGATCGACCAATTGCGATCCTGATCAACGGACACGTTGATCCCAAAGACGATTACGAGGTGCGAACAGCAAAGGGCAAACCGTATATCTATGTTCTTCAGCCGGGGGAACGCGTTCCCGACAACGTAGATGCCGACGGAATCATTGTCGATAAACGCTATCAACCGGTAAAAGGTCCAGACGGAATCTGGCGTGCGCCCATAATTCCTGCGCCTGCAGAAGGCGAACCACCGGTAAAAATTGCGAAAGTTGAGAACAATAATTTTGCCAACGTCAGCTCATTCAACGACGACGGTTCTATCAACACCAAACGTATGGACGGAAAGTTCTCCCTCGACGAAGGGATTCATAAGGTCATCTCCGGTGGTCAGCAGATGACCCAAGAGCCTCTTGATCTTCGGTCAAAGAACACGAAGTGGCGTAAAGAACGAGAGGAAAAACTTAAGAAGCTTGACGATGAGAATCCGTACCGCC
>JAKFUT010000064.1 GCA_021732565.1 Candidatus Obscuribacterales bacterium | reverse complement strand
ACGCTTTTTTCAGGTGAGCATTGCCAATTTTGGCAGCGTTCTTTAGATGTGATTCAAGTTGAGCAAGATTCTCCGTGCGCCTGACGAGGAACCAGAATGGCCTCGATGTGCCTGGAACAGACAAGCTTGAAGCGATAAAGCACCACGTGTCCACGTGCGATATCTTATCGCCTTCTACACCATCAATTATTCCTGATTGCTCTAAACCCGTCGCAAAGAGTTTCAATACAAAATCATCTGGAGACAAATGCAGGATATTGGCTTGAATGCGACCATTGGCGTTGGAGATATCATTAATCCATTGATCTTTCAGCTGCGTGTAGGCCTTCTTTATATGCCGCAAATCAATCGGTATTGCACTTGGATTTGATGGGTCGACTTTCACTGCATAGAATTGACCAGTGCTGGCCTGTTTTCTGAGCACGGTTGGCTGCGCACTATGCAAAATATCGAGTAGAAAAACAACATCCTTTTCTTTCGGAGCTACGGTGACCCTTCGTAGTACATCTAGCCATTCTGGTTTTTCTGTTGGAACATCCGGCAATACCAGGAAAACATTTGCAATAAGTGCTGCCTGCTCTTGAATATCCGTCGCGCCCGTCATGCCGCGAACGAGATCTTCAATCAACACAGCCCTTTCTTTTATCTCTGTTGTTGGGCGTGCAAGATCTTGAAGATAGCTTTTTATTCGTCCCGATGTACCGAGGAGGTGCAGGAACTCATACACATCACGTGCTTTCACTGCAAAAACATCGCGTGTCACACCACGCCCGGCGTGCAGACCGCCGGCCCTGGCAGCAATTAAAATGGCGAGCTTCTCAGTGGCATGACGAAGTTCCTTGCGATGCGCAATGGGATCAGGGATGTCGTCTGTCAAGAAGGCCGCTCTGGGAGCAGGACTTTTCAACAGCTCGCGAAAGTCTTCCAATGCTCGTTTTGCAGACTTATATTGACCGCTTGGCAGTAGTAAGGCATCCTTACCGAATGTCTGAACAAGACAGGCAGACATTGCTTGCTCAACGGAGACACCTAATAATCCAATCTCCGCAGCTCCACGCGAAATGGGATCACGATACTCGCATTGTCGTGGAATAGCGAAGCCAACAAGTGCCAGGAAGAAGGCCTCTTTCGAAGCTTCAAACAAGCGGATTGCATCTTTTCTCAGTAACTGAGGCATAAAACAAAAACGAAAACTTCCTTCCCTAACTCTGCTCTGACAATAGTTTCTGGAAACAGTTATAGTTTTCCATAGAAGTTCTACTGTAATTCTATCAATCCATCTCTGGAACACGAACCCTCGGACTAGAATAGCAACTGATGTTACTAACCAGCACCAAACGTTCCGAGAGAATGCTCTTGGTTGCTAATACTAAATCCGGTGCGCTCTAACCTATCCAGGGTCTATCCAAACGTGAATTTTCCCTCGAAAATCTACAAATGAAAAAGCCCGCAATTGCTTGCGGGGTCTATATCTCCCGAGGCTGGATTCGAACCAGCGACCAAGTGATTAACAGTCACCTGCGCTACCGCTGCGCTACTCGGGATCAGTGCGACAATAGTCATATTACCACGGTCGCCCGCCGGGTAAACACCTCGGCAACCTGGAACTTTCGCTTGACCTCTATAAGAATCCAGAGTTCTCTGTCTCACAGGGCATTTCGAGCGGAAATTCCACGTAAACGATTACCTCGTTTTACCACAACAAAACACGACCGGGTTCATTAATAATCAGCACAATTCCTGCTGGCACGGTGTGCTTCCGGTTACCCATGGTCAAAACGCTTTCCAGTATCTGGGCAGCCAAAGGTAACTATCGAATGTTGTATTCCTTCAGTTTCGCCTTTATTTCGGCAAAAGCCCCGGCTTCCAAAGGGATCTTTACGGTAAATCGGGCACCTAATTTCCCGCAAGTAATCCGGGCTGTGTCGCGGTCCACGTTAATCTCATGAAGTGAGATCCATCCGCCAATTTTCGGTGAGAATGGGGGCCGGCCCTGGATTCCCTTGATTGCACTTATCTTGATTGTATCGTCGCCAATGTCCACTGTCATTTTTATGTCTTTGGCAAAGAAAAGTTGCTTTAGACCTGGTTGGCTGATCGTCAGATAAGTTTTTTCCCGCAAGGTGGCCGTAATCTTAGTTCCATCTTGCTTTATTGTCGCCTTGCCTAGAATCGCCAGAGCAGCTTGCACGGGATCGTCAGCCAGCACTGCTGAAGTAAAGACAAAGTTCGTGTCCTCGTTCCGGACCGCTTTCTCCGCTCGGCTCTTAGGAGTAAAGCAATCGGCGCAACTCTCGACCCACGAGGATAGCTCTTCCTCTTCGTTCAGTTTTTCAAATTCTGAAAAATTATCGAGCATGTCACTCACGCTTACTACATCGTTATATCCGCAGGTTCGCAAAAATGGACATCTATTTTATTACTCGCTCGGTCGTTGAGCATCCCAGCGTCACCACTCACGGGATCGACGCAGTCAGCACTGGCTCGTTGGCATTCTGAAGTCCATTTTGCAACCACAGCTTTCGATTTGAGTGTGCAGTTGGAATTCACTTGGCACATTCCACACGCCATCATTGCAATCGACAAGTCGAACCTTGGTCCGACACAACTGTTGACGCCCAATCAACAAAACTTGTGTCGCCAATGTGACAATCCTGCATCTATCTCCTCCAGCCAGATATCGAACTACCGACAATGCTGAGAACCACCCTTAAGCTCTCGCACCTACAGTGGAGGTTCAACTTCTACGGACTCTGCCACCGAATGTTTGGTATCCACCTCAATTTCGAGTCTCCCCTCACCATCCTTTGGAGACACGAGTGCCGCCGCAGATTAATGAAAGAAAACTTTGTGTGGCTTGATGATATTCAATCAGGGAATGACAATGGCAGTACAAAACCACTATAAGCACAGTCAATGGAAAACGCAGCAACGGAGTGAGAAACCGAATGAACAAAAACGATGGAGTCCTTACCGATATTCAGCAGGAGGATCGAATCTTCTTCCCTGGCAACCCCTGGACCAATGGACATGTCATTGAATCGTTTGAATGGACCGCTCGAATTGAACGCGAGGGCTTGTTCTTTGACTTCACCCTCGAAACTGCGGATTATAAAGCAGAGGACGACCAGGAGGAGGACGACGACGACGAGGACGGAGCTACCGATTGGACATCAAAAATAGTTTGGGGCAATTACCACCGCTGCCGTATATCCTCGAATTTCTGGGATGACGCGGCACAGGGAATACGTATTACACCCGATGGACCATTGCACCTCACTCAGCTATCAGGCACAACGCTGACCGCAGACGCGCTTCCTCGAAACGCAGAAATCAAGCCCGCATTCAATGTTTACCTGTTAGGTCATGATTCCGTCGCTGATCATGCCATTACGTTTGGACAACAACACGGCCCCCTGCAGTACAGTGTTGAGTGGACGGGAAAAATCGCACTTACTTATGCGGGCCGTAAAGACTTCGAATATACCTTTGTGGCAAATATATCGCGCGCGGAATTGAGTCTCATCGAAGTCTCCTTTGATATCGACGAAGATGACGAAGCGCGTGAGTTGTTCTCTCGCTATGTTGGTGAGGCGGAACAATATGAACTGCACGACAACATCTTTTTATTGAAATCTGATATAGCTGCGACTTGAGAGACTAACCTGCCAGACTTGCGATCATAATGACGAAGACAATCAGACGTGATGCCAACGATAACGAACGGCACTCGCCCGTCTCAACGTACCGCCCCGGAATCGCCATCTCAACACTGGTAATGTCACATGCAGAGCGAGAGATGGTAATCGACATTTACCTAAAGGCAAGGAGTAACAGCCATGCACAGCTTCAATGATGAAGAAGCGGAAGACTTAAGCGGCACGTGTATAGAGCAATATCAATACCTCAAGATACTTGGTCGGGGGCGAACCAGCACTGTTTATCTCGGCAAGCATACCGTAGCGCAAAAAACGGTTGCAATTAAGGTGCCAACTAGAAGTCACCTCATGAACTACCACGCAGTGAGCCGGTTCGAAATGGAGGCAAAAATTTCTTGCATAGTGGAGCACAGCGGTCTGCAACACACTGTAGATTTTGGCTACACGAGCACTGGTTGGCCGCGCATGATGACTCGGATTGCTACTGGCAAAGCGCTCTCAGCTGTCTTGGCCGACAATGGTGCTTTGTCACTTGACGCATCCCTGGTGATTTTCCAGCAACTATGCCACGCGCTGCACCACTGTCATCAACGTGGAGTCATACACGCGAGACTTAATCTCGACGATATCTTCATAGATTTACCAATTCTGCAACATGACTCCTCCAAGCAGTGTGTCACGATCATAGACTTCGGCGATGCTTTTCTGATCGGCGAGGAGGCTGAGCACCTCCGCCAGAAAATGATCGAGGCACCCTACACTTCTCCAGAGCAATTTCTTCCCCATCGTGTCGATTTCAAGGCAGACATCTACTCACTCGGTTGCATTATGTATGAAACGATGACTGGAAAGCGTGCAGTCTGCGCGGATAACCTTGCAGCAGGAGATGGTGAATGGGGCAACACAATGTTCGATAATAGGTTCCCTTCATGGCTTAAAACTGTCATCGAAAGGTGCATAGCGATTAATCCAGGCCTGCGTTATTCGAGCGTGACCCAAATTCTGGATGACATAACTCCTTCGCGGGTGTCAAGCAACCAACCATAAATTCATTTTGCTCCCTCCCCCAGTGACAGCTACAAAATCCGGCAAGCCTCCGACAACCCGCCGGTGTACTAACCTATGGCTTTTGACGCAGATTAGCAGCGCGGACGAGATTCTGGGCGATATACGCCTGACGCCACCGGAACCTTAACTCCTTTTAATAACGCTTTCGAAACTTTTCCGCGTCGCCCGGGTAAGAGCTAATGACGGTTTCTACTGCCGTCATGGCGACCATGCCAACCTGCGGGCTAACAGTTAATAAGCCTTCGGTGTGTGTATTCATCTCCCCGATTCTCAGGAGGATTGCAGATGAGGTTCAGCAAAGCGGTGTTTTTGTTCATATCAATCATTGGTCTTCTACTTACTACCGTGGTGGTGGAACCTTCGGCGCATGCACGTGGTGGTGCAGCTCGTGGCAAGAGAGGCGCCGCTGGCGGTTTCGCTACTTCGGGCAACTACGGAAGAGCTGCCGGAGCAGGCTTCAGGGGGAACAACGGTGGTTTCGCCGGTGCCGGGGCGGCAAACCTCAGTAGCGCAAACGGTGGCACCTTCCGTGGGGCAGGCGGAGCTGCCTTCGTACCAGGTCACGGCGGCGGCTTTGCTGGCAAATTCAACGCTGCCGGCGCTAATGGTGGCACATTAAACGGTCAGGGAGTTGGCGGTTTTGCAAAAGGCGTCGGTGGCTTTCATAAAACCTCTTTCAATGGACAGGGACCAAAAGGCGGTTTGATGTCCGGATACAGCAATGGTCATTATAATGCTCAGACTGGTCAGGGCGCATGGAATGGTGCAAAAAATATGCAGACGAAGTCCGGCGATCAATATGGCTACTCGCAATCAACTTCCTATACAAAGGGCCAGGGAGCCAGCACCGATTTAAACACGCAAAATCACGGAGAGTATACGGTAGAGTCAAGCAAGGGCAGCAAACCGATAGTGACTCCAGTCCCAGCCAACTAAATGGCAGCCCGCTCCGCTACGTGGAACGGACACGCACAACTGTTACAACCTTATAACTTCTTTGCGGGGATTATACCTGCTTCCTCGGCTGTCGGCTTACGATCTAGCTCAATGCCGGGAATCGGCTTGGTTGCATCAGTTGGCCTGCCCCTGCCGGCGACAGCAGCCTGCTGCGAGCATGTTACTTTCTCCAATGGCTTTAGCTTCCTTGCCGGTTCGATTCTCCCGACTTGCAATCAGTCCTCGCCGGGTTGCATCCAATAGATGGCGAAGGTGCCACCCAGCGAGCCATTCTAACGACGTGATTCGGCTAACTCGCAGACAAAAATCTCATGTTCAGTGGATGCAATTCCCTGTTTCAGCACATCCATAGAAAGCTGATAATTCATCTGCAGCAAAGCATCAACATGTAACCAGAGACCAGGAAAGATCACTGATTTCAATACGCCATTATCATCGGTCTTAAGCAATTGTGCCGTCTTCATGTTGTACAAAAAAATCTGCGGTGGTTGAAGGCACACGACAATGTACTCGAGTACACCTGCTTTAGCATAGCGTTTTCGCTTTTGATGAAGATCAATCGCTTTGCTGCTATGTGCTATTTCAGCAACAAGCTCAGGCGCACCAGTCACATACTCCTCATAAGTGTTGGCAGATTGACCATTGCACTCAGGCAATATCCTCAGGAAGAGATCCGGCTGCACCTCATCAGCGTCTCCAAGAATCACAGTTGTGTTGTCACAAGCCTCCACCCCTGGAGTGAAAGCCTGATACGCGTCAAATATTGAGCCTAGGCGCAAATGCTTTTGCCCGTGAGGTTGCCTCAGCGGAGAAGACACAAAGACAGTTCCTCCTATCAACTCAGCCCTGAAATTCGCTGGCATCCGTTCATAGATACTGTGAAATTCCCGCTGAGTCATTCGATCGCCGTTATGAAGCTCGGGAACATCGAATGATGAATTAGAATCGTCTAGAGGCGCATTTGACATTGCGAAATCCATGGTGTAATCACAACCATCATAGCGGATTCGAATGGGAAGCTCCATCCAAAAAAAGGTCTTTCAATACGAAATAGGAAATAACCATTTGCTTCTGTTTGTGGTAGTAACATTCAATTCGCCGGTTTGACAAAAATTGATCGATACTATAGCTGTATCTCAAATTTCCGACAAAGATGACCACCTTGAGGACAACCATGAATGCGAATGATTTGGACAAGCTGCTCGCGTCGTTGCCCGACAGTGTTCCCACTTGTATCAGCCATTACAGTGGCAGAAGGGAAGCCGAGCGAAAACAACTAGCCTCTTCTGCTACAGAGGCGCTAGCAGCGTTGCTGGAAGAAGCGCGCATTCATAGATCTCATTATGGATTCTATGCCTTCAAAGGTGAGACGCTAACAAGCCTTATGCTACCGCCACAGAAATTTTCAGCCGATGATGAGCAAACGTTGAACCAGTTCGAGAAAAGGTTGGAAGTATGCAAGCTTGCAGCATTAGCCACTTGTTCTTTCGCTCAGTTAACGCAGTTTGATTTGAATGGTCTACCTTCGACGCCGGAACACGCATACACCATCTTGGTTGATCGCAATCCCAACTGGCTGGACAAATGGCTCTCATTTGCCGGCCAATGTCTGGTGCCATTGTATTGGCCCGTTCTACGACGATTTGAGAAGGAGGGACTGGCGAAGGTTTCACATAATAGTTCATACTTCGTCGGGTTGGTGCTATCGGCCGCGGAACGGCGCGGCACTGAATTCTTCAGAGCTGATGCACACTTGCTCGCTGAACAGATTTGGGAATTGCTTGCCGACGATATTGCAATGGTGCGTATTCTTGCCTGGAAAGATGTTGATCCATCAAAGGAATCGCTGTCACGTACCTTGATTACAACCCTGGTGATGCTGGTCAAGGAGGGATCGATTGACCTTAACAAATTGCGTGAACTCGGTTTCCAATCATTGTACAGGTTGTCGGATGACAGGGCTAGCAAGACGTTGCAGAAAGAAGCAATGGTTCGACTTGAGAAGGATCAGTCGCTCGTAAGCTGGTGGACAACTTTAATCGATTCGCTTCCGAGTGACCAACGACCTGGTTCATTTGAAGTTGAATACTTACGATTGCTATCCACCAGAAATCACGAGACCCTCAGCTGGGCATTGGCCAAACTCTCGGAATGTGGGGTGCCCGATCTGCATCTGCGGGATTTCTACACCAACGTCGGCAATGTATTTTTCGTTAAGCACAAGTTGCCTTCACTGCAGGCCATAATCTTGCTAAGAACCATTGTGCGGGCACAGCCCACCGAGCTGGAGGCAATTGCATCTGTTGTGGTTGCTGCGCTGGAGCACCCCAGCAGTGAGGTTCAAGAAAAGGGACTTGACCTACTAGAGGAAAGTGGTGCTTACAAATTGCAGTCTATTGCTAATGCAATGAATTTCCGAGTCTCAGCGTTGAAGGGAATACTCAAGAAGCGAGCTGACGGACTATTGATCCTCAGCGAACAAGCCCCACCCCGCTCACAAGAGACTCGTCTCGATGGACATACAGTTGTGAACCTCGATGCACATGTAGACGTCGACGTGCTCGAAACAGATATTTTGTCGCGAATTCGGCAACTAAACCCGGCACTTGTGGAAGCGGCTCAGGTTCGTGAAACTCTTCGTGCATTACAGAATGGTGCGCTAGATACCGATAATAACTTCTACAAAGGGCTACGGCTCGATTCACGCATGATTCCCCGATTGAATCCAGAACGTGCATTGCAAGCCGTTTCGGATCTCGATGAGCTGATTTATTTGAGCATCCAAGTCCTGCAGTCAAAACCGAACCCGGATAATGTCGAGCGAACACTAGACGGGGTTTCACGCCTGTGCCACCTTCGTCCACGTGATTTTGCAAGTACCACATCCGCGTTGCGCAAAGAAATTCGTAAGGTCATTAATCTTGAGAATGAGTTTGCCTTTAGTCAATATTCTCCCTTTGCCGGCATATTTCAAAATGTGGATATCGCAGCGCTACTCGATGCATGGTTGGAAGGAGAGATCCGTGCTCCCGGTTTATACGGGCAGACTCCTGCCGATGCACAGATCACCATTGCCAGATTCTTCTCTGCACGTCTTGAAAAACTGGCATTACGTGCAGCAGAGAAACGACCGGCACCACTATTGGCGGCTCCTACTCATGCCGGAGGGTGGATTGACCCTCGTGTACTAGGAGGGCGACTGCGGACATGGGAAGAGAGCGGAGCGCAGCCGGATCTTCCCGATCAGGTGCAGTGTTTGTTGAGACTCGCTCCAGATTTCCGCAGTGAGGCGATTCAAAGCCTTTCGTTTAGCGCCAGCGAGTTCGCCAGAGCTTGCCGTTTCGCACTCGGCGGCGATCTGTGCGAACCGGCGGTACAACCCGAACTCTGGATCGCAGCTTTACGAAGCCGCGATCCGGTAGCATCTAGTGCTGTTCTTATGAAAAAATTCGGGGTTCTTGGACCAGATGCAATTGAGCCTGCTACCTATCTTGAAAATATAGAAGCATTCAAGCAAGAACCATCGCGACATCAGAGACTCACGAATATATTGCTAACACAGCCGCCCAAACCGGACGGTAACAATGAATTGGCAAATTGCCCCACGATCTTAATTCATGAATCCAACGAATCATCATGGACTCCGGCGCTGGATAAAACAACTACCAGTTTCTTTTCAATCGAAAATATTCTTCCTGCAAACAGAGAATCATACTTTGCCTATCAATCACGTTTAGTCGCCAGTGGAATGAACAGAGCCGGTGCTTACGTTGGATTATGGGATGTACTATTCGATCCTGATGTACCGGTCAATCTCAATGCCCGCTATGTAATAGCCATTGCTTTGAGTTCGAAACAGCAGGAAGTACATCGATTAGCCATTGATGCGGTTATATCTGCCGTCGCAGACGGTCGTATCGACGGGGATGCGTTTGGTGAGGTGCTGGGAAAACTAGTTCTGAGCGAGAACATTAGTCCGGGACGTTGGGCTACAGCTCTGCGAGAGGTTTCAAGCATTTCAGCGCTTCACGCACGGTTCGCACATCACGCAATAGAAGGCTGTTTTCAGGGAATGCCGCTGCCTGAGAAGGGCGGTCAGCCCAACGTACCGCTGCTCGAAGTGTTGCATGACCTCGCTACCGGTGATGCTGCAATCGTTCTGCAGCCAAACACATGCACGTATCTCAGATCAGTCACCGGCAAGGGAAAGGGCGCTATCCTCGCAAAACTATTGCTGGACATGCCACAGCCAGACTCAGCTAATTCATTAGCAGCATTGATGCAAACCATCGAAATTCGACTTCAGCGAGCAGAACGCTGGCAGTCATGGTTAGACGCAAAATCGGAAGCTCCAAAACAGCCAATGTCATAATCTGGTCCAGTGCTCGTCCACTCTCCAGCATTAGCATCTCTGCCATGCGCTGGAGGAACGATGATGGCCGTCAGAAATAGTGTACTTCCGGATTTGATTTTATCGGGCAGTGAAGAGTATTCATCTCAACCTGAGCGGAGCATTTTTGACACTCCCGATCCAATGGTTAACGTTCTCATGCAGAATCTTGGAAACATAGTCTCGTCCGCAAACAAACGCAGCGAGATTCTAGACCGCATTGCAGACAGTCTTCTATCGTCAGCCGGAATGGGGCTGATGTTAAGTTAGGGACGTAACAGGACAGGGGCAAGGGTATAACCCTCCTTGGCGGTTACCGGAGATGCTTGTGGCAGACGAGAACGACTTCTTGTCCAAGGCACTGGTGGGAATATCACCGGACAGTCAATCACCGCAGAGTGAGTCAGTCCCTGAGAGCGGCGAGAATAGGGACATTCAGCTGCAGTTTGACGCCGTCTTACGTGAGCACCAGGCAGATCCTCAGGCTGTGGGTGAATCCTCATCCTTCTATTCTCTTGATGGTAGGCGCGCCAATCCCAATCAGTCCGGGTGGCTGGTTGAGGTGACCACAAGCCCCGACGGATCCCGCACACTGGCTTTGCGCGCTGACGGGTATTCTCGTCACCATGAACCGCCCATATGTTCCTTGATCCATCACCCTGACCGTGGTGAAGGCGAAAGACGAGAACTGCTTGGTCCAAACAATCGTCCTATGGCGAGCATTCTGGTAAATCATGATCGAGCAACACAAGAACTGTCGATTACATGTGTCGACGCGAGATCTGGCTCAACCCAGTTGATCAGGTTTGGATCAGACGGAAATGTTACAGCACTGACAGCAAGATCTCCCTCCAAAACGATCGAATTCGTGCGCGAGAGTGACTCAGCCAGGATATTGGAAGATGGTCGCAGAATAATAGAACCGGACCGTTTGCGCACCGTTGCTCGAAATATGGGTGACGCAGTAGCAAGCGTTTCGAACACTTTCGGCTTGCCATTGCCCTTATCGGCTCTTTTGACCGCCAGAACGGAACCGGAACCGGCAGTCGGAGGCGGTGCAAGAACCCTGGCCGACCAGCTCACCGTTTCATTTTCAAACATTCTCCTACAAAGTGCGCTGAGGGAAGCACCACCCGCTGAAGACGACGGGGAAGATGATGCTGAAGAAGATGATGATGACGAGGACAATGAAGTTCCTTCCGTCGCTGCGGAAGCTTCGCCAGTCCGGAAACCCGACGTTCCACCACCGCTCAAACCCGACCTTCCGCCTACGCTCAAGCCCGACCTTCCACCACCGCTCAAGCCCGACCTTCCACCTACGCTCAAGCCCGACCTTCCACCAC
>JAKFUT010000299.1 GCA_021732565.1 Candidatus Obscuribacterales bacterium | reverse complement strand
TTCGCCTGCAAATCCTTCTTAATTTGCACGTCTCTGAAAATGCCTTCGAGCCGCCGACACTCCTTAATGGCGATCCCGACCCTGGAATCAAGCAGGCGTTGAGTGATGGCGACTGCGATTTCGTTGTCGATCATGATATTGCCAGACGACGTAACGGCTCCCATGGCATGCTCTTCCATTCCTGGTATTCCAAGCTTTCTCACAACCAGAAGATCCAGGGGTAAATTGAGTACTGCTGCCACTGCATGCGCCACCACAAGTCCGCCCCGTGCGATGCCGACGACGCAGTCAAAAGCATTCGCTCCATTGGTTTCACAGCGTAGTTTTTCCCCAAGTAATCGCCCCGCATGGGTCCGATCTTTGAAGAGTAACGGACCGGATCCAGGCTTCGCGGTACAACTCCGGCGCACCGCATCCGGACCATCGCTAAGGACAGCCTTCCGTACTGGCAAGTGACGCTTAAACCAATCGAGCGAGGCCTGCGCTACTGCCTCTATAGCGCCAGGTTCCTCAAAGAGATGCGATGCTTCCTCAATTACCTTGAGTTGGGTTAGCCCCCCGAATTGAACACAAATAGCCTCATTCATACGCTTCACTTGGAAGTCTTTTCCGCCAGCCATCAATAATGCCGGTGCCCGTACCGCAGCCAGGGCATATTCAGCCAAATCCAGACGTGCGCCTCGCAGCACAACAGCTCGTACGGCAAATCTCGAATTGGCAGCGGCGATAACCGCCGCAGCCCCGCCCAGACTCGATCCTAAGATTCCAATCCCGAGATCGCAAACCTGACTGTGTCCGATCAAATAGTCTATAGCTGCCTCAAGGAAGGTCGCCAGCAGCCGGGCGGTTTCAGAACTTGGCGAAGATCCATTATCATCTATCTGCAAGCCTACAGTGGCGATTCTCCCGGCGTGAA
Organism: Candidatus Obscuribacterales bacterium; assembly: GCA_021732565.1. GTDB lineage: Bacteria > Cyanobacteriota > Vampirovibrionia > Obscuribacterales > Obscuribacteraceae > JAKFUT01. Next base: position 10,606 of record JAKFUT010000299.1, on the reverse strand, counting down.
GGATAGTGGAGAGATATGCGTTACGCGGACTCTCATGACCACTTCCCAGCCCCGGTGCAATGATAACTACGCCGATCGGGTCTGGTGGAACCTTCAGCAGCAGGGAAAATGGATATTCTGAATTTCGGACCTTGCATACTTGCCATGCATCAACCGTCATCAATCACCTGCCAAGCCCGCAGAGTACTTCCATTCGTTCTCGAAGATTTCCTCCCTCCAGTATCCAGCAATCAGCCCGCGCGACGAAGTCCTCGAGCCGCTCAACTCCATCTGCCACCAGTAATGCATTGGAAAGCGGAAGTGCCGCTCGCACGATTTGCCCGGCGCTACATCTGGCGAACCTCAACGCCTTCGCCACATGTGCAAGAGCTGGCAACCAAACGAACGAGTGGCAAAGTGCGCCCTCAGCCGACGACGAATAGAGATCGGGACGAAGCAGCCATTGTCGCGCATATATCGGTGCCGGCACCACTCCCGTATGTTCGGCAATAAGGCCGGAGGCGCCTTCTCGCAAAGAGAATGGCGCCCCGACTCGCACGAATGAATCTTGCTCGTCAATGAAAACCAAGTCTTCCACGACGATCTGCCAGTTCAGACCGAGGGCAAGTGCCACAGCCAGTGTGGTCTTGCCACATTCTGAGTTGCCCAAAAAACCGATTAGGTGTCCGTCGTCTCGCCGTACCACCAGCCCGTGGAAATGCAGCAACGAGTCATGCTGTTCCCGTGCCAGGGCAATGAGCAGCTGGACCGCCTCGGAGCCCGTTGCCGGGGTAAAGAGTTCGCCGTTTACCAGTACAGATTCCGCTGTTAGTTCTATAAGTTTGCCCCCATGCTCACCGTTGCTGAAGTGCGGATAGAGTGCGACGGCCATGTCACTAAACGCAGGGTTCTCGGATTTAAGAACAAATCGGCAGCATCCCATAGATATAGACTTTGGATGTTCCACAGGTTCAACCTCGCGTACAAACTGGAGCTCATCGGCCGTTTTGGTTAAAATAAGCCCCCGAAAGCCATTTCCAGCAGAACCGGGGAGCTAGACCGACAAGCAGCAGCGGCCGAATGAGAAAGTAAGAAAAGAAAAGCCATCGCGGCAGCTGTAAACGAGCCAGCTCAGTCATCGTCGGGTAACAGGCCATGACTAACCACAGTTTGAGCTTTGCCTGGAGGGTATCGCGAAGGCATAGCTGAATCCTCCATAGTTCCAGTCGTTTAAAAGGAGTTGAAAGGAGTGGATTTCTTAGAAATCGCAGTGAAAACACCTCTGCCGCCCGCGTCAGCTCAGGTGTGGCACTCAACCGTTTCTCGATAGCAACGGGAAGCTCCATCTCGAACAAAGTGCACGCAAGAAGAATGCCGAGAACCAGTGTTCTCTCTGCTTGGAGCTGTGTGGCGACATTTAGCTGGTCCTCCCAATCAGATGTTCGATTGACCAGGTGGGCAATATCTAAGATCCAGGATAGCCTGTCCCATCCGTGTATGGTCCCATGAATGCACAAGAGTAGCACCAGTTCAGCATCGCCGGGAAAGCGCAGTTGATGATCATCAACTGAAATGCTCCGTGATCGCTGGTTCAAGTGCTGCCAATCAAAACTTGAAAAGTAAGTACCGAAAGTACTCCAATGGAGATCAACCCAAAGCTGATTTTTTTCGTTGAAGTAGGGTATCTGCGTACCAAACTCAAGATAACTGGGGGAGAGAAACATGTCGGGTGGAGCTCCCGCCGGTACTTTCATACTGTAACCAAATTGTGTCAACAATCTATTTGCGGTATGCAACTGGTCTTTTGGTATTAGTAAATCGATGTCATCTGAATGGCGAGGTAGCGGATCGTTGAGCAGCACCGTTGACATCGCTGGACCTTTAAAGGTGATGACCGGAATGGAGGCGTGGTTGAATGCATTCGTCAATCGCACCAGCTCATCTACAAGATGACGACTGTGCCACAAAATATTTGTAAATTCCGCCTCCAGCTTGAGGGAAACAGCCTCCGGAACCACCGTTGGCCTGCTTCGGCACAGAACTCCATGCAGATGTTGCTGCACCCTGTGAAGTTGTGCGGCGGCGAGAATTTCGTCCCAGGGCATCGGCTGCTCAAGAAGCAGAGCAAGCCTGGCTTGCCGGGAAGGTTTATCCAGTGCAGGATTTGTGCACAGAAGAAGCAGATCGGCCACCACTGAACGCGTGTCACGACACAGATTCACTGAAAGAAATTCTCTCCCTGCAGCTCTTCAATCAAGGGGCAAACTTGCGCTTCCAGATCTTCGAGAGACACGGCAGCTTCTATGAGTTCGTACACGCGCTGTATGATTTCATCGAGACTCAAAGTGCCGTCACATAACTCCCAGACAATACCACCTAGTGGTGGCAGCGTGAATGCCATACTTGTCTGTGAATTGTATAGCGATACAAAGCCGTCTTCCAGCAGTTGTGATTTTACCGCTAAATTACGTGCGGGCGTCAGCCTGGACGCTTGTGACACATTCATTGATCTAATTCATCCTCTCGATGTGTTGATTGTTCCCTGCTTGGTTGCCACACAAAACACTGTCTGCTGAGTTAATTTAAAAGTCCTGTATGTTACGAACCGTTGGGACCGGGGGATGATCCGAAAATCCTGGCGCTGGCATAAATTCCATCCAGCTCGCTCCGCTTGCCAGGTGGAGCAGGACTGCAGCCAACTCAAATGACCAATGGAGGCTGATACGGGCAGCCTCCACATACTCTATGATTGCGCTATCATGTGTGTCTGCTGCGACCCTAGATTGATGGCATGGAATCATCACTACTGACAACACGGCTTGATGATTGCTTTGGAGCACGCTAGAAATATTACGCGGCACAGCTGCGCGGAAGACAAGAGTATTTGTGACAGAAACTCAGGATCAAGTCGTAAACACAGCGAAGAATAAACCGACGATTCTTCACATACTGCTGCCCACAGTGGTGCTATTAGGCAGTTTCTTGATGTTCGTACTGGAGCCCTTAACAGGAAAGATTGTCACTCCGCGCTTTGGTGGCACAGCGGCGGTATGGAGCACTTGTCTTACATTTTTTCAGCTTGCCGTATTGTGTGGATATTCGCTTACATACTTTCTCTCGAAGCTGTCTTTTAAGCAATATCTTTCCTGCTATGCGCTAATAGTACTCTGCTCATTATTGTGGATGCGTCTGCCAGTGCCCGATCAATGGCGACCATCCGGCAGTGGCGATCCGGTCTGGCAATTGTTGTACATGTTGATTGTACACGTCGGAATTCCTTCCGTACTGTTATGCTCCATCAGCGGCACCATGCAGGTATGGTACCGTAATATGAATCTGGGAAATCCCTACCCGCTCTACAGCGTTTCGAATTTAGGATCACTGGCAGCGCTGCTGGCATATCCACTATTAATGGAACCGGCCTTAACTGTCACCGGGACGATGTGGTGGTGGGGCGGCGGATATTTCTTATTGATCGCAGGGATTTTAGCTAGCGCTTGGATAGCCCGCGAGAAGGCAATTTTTGCTCCACATTTAGAAGACAATTCGCTCCCCTCTCAACGGCAGCCATCTCTCCAGGGCAGCGCGCCGAGCACTCCATCCCCGGTTCCTGCAACCAGCCAGGCCCCGGTGTGTTCCATCACGGAAAAAACTGAGTCAACGATAATTGAGTTGAACTCACTATTAGATCCGGCAAGTCCTTCAAAAGAAATACCAGAGCCGCTAGCAGCAGGACAGCAGGAACAATCTAATCTGGATGAGAATCAACTTGACAAAGAGCAAGACATAGAAATTTCGTCCGGTGGAGCTGATCTTCACGAATCCGCATCGACATTCAACGCAGATCCGCGCCATATAGATAACAGCGAAATCAGAGCACAAAAGAAAGGAAAGAGAAAGAAGAACAAAGGACATGCTGCGGCGGGTCAGCTTTCCCCGGCTGAATCAAATGCCCGTAGTGGAACCCTCGCGCCTGACAGCGGCGCCACTACCGGTAGTGACACCATTGTCGGGCCGAGCGCAGATACGGAAGACAGAGCCGGTGCGCCGACCGCCACTGTTACCGATCTAACTTCAGCTATTGCGCCGAAAGCGGGCGACTCCTTAAATGAGAACGAAGATCGAGCTAAGCCATCCAGCGGACTCTTGCTTCCGCCCCCACCAAAGGAGAAAGATCCGGAGAAGCCGGAGGGCAAGCCAGAACGAGAGCCGGTACTCCCCCCGTCCTCACCACTTCGGTCAACCGACAAAACCAGTGTCAAAGAAGTGGTCGTTTGGGTGGGATTGAGCATGATCGGCTCGCTTGTGCTTCTCACACATACCGCCTACCTCACTTCAGATATTGCTCCGGTACCATTGCTGTGGATCGCACCGCTCGCTCTCTACCTGATAACGTTCATATTGGTGTTCGCATCGCCGATTTTCTATCGACCAATGCTTTTTATTTACTGCTGGCCGGTACTAACCATTGTTGAGATAGCACTCGGCCAACAAAATATTGCGATCAGACTTGGTATAAATCTAGCAAGCGTTTTCATACTTTGTATGATTTGCCACGGCGAAATGGCAGCTGCGAAGCCGCCTGCAAGTCGGTTACCAACGTATTGGTTATGCACATCTATCGGAGGTGTGCTCGGGGGGCTGCTCGTTAGCGTGGTGGCTCCCCTGGTCTTTGATTTTGACCTGGAGCGACTCATCACTTATGCACTAATGGTGGGGGTCAGCTATCTAGCGGTGGTGAAACGACAATTATTTATCTTTGGATATAAACCGGTTAGCTACGGCTGGGTAGGCTGGAGTTCAACTGCGCTGTTGATTCTATTGATTGGTGACACCCTCATGACCGATGAATATCTACATCGCGAGCGAAATTTCTATGGCTGCGTTCAAGTACATCAAACCAGAGGGGAGCCCACACGTAGCTTAGTGAACGGGCAGATCCTGCATGGAGAACAGGATCTAAGGCCAAGGTACGAGATGGTGCCTCTGAGTTACTACCAACTCTGCATCGCTTTTGTGGATACATACCTGCGCTGGCGAAGTCATGGAGCACATCAAAACTATGCTGTGATTGGCCTCGGTGTCGGCACCGTAGCAGCATATGGACGCAAGGGCGATAATATAGACTTTTTTGAAATCGATCCGAAAATCAAAAAGCTTGCACTGAAATATTTCACTTACCTGTCGAAATCGAAAGGCAACGTCAACGTATTGATGGGAGACGCCCGGGCATCGTTCCAGAAACTGGATAGCTCCAAGCTGTACGATTTAATCGTAGTTGATGCTTTTAACGGAGATGCAATACCTTTGCACCTCATAACTATAGAGGCGATGAAAGAATACCTCACACACCTGAAGCCGGACGGACTTTTGCTATTCCATGTAAGCAATCGCTACATAAACCTGGCTCCGCCGGTGTCTGCCACCGCCCGGAAATTGGGTATGCACCCCCTGGCGATGGACGATCACTTCTCTTACTATGTCTTGCTTACTCACACGGAGAAAGACATCGTCTCTCTGAAAGATTGTCTGGAAGAAAATAAGAAGAGTCTTGAAGAACACCTTACGCTCAAAGACATTCCACCGACGTCCGTAAAAGAATGGACCGACGACTTTGCCAATCTGGCATCGTTCTTTAAGTTCGTTCACTAGAACGTAAGTATCAATATTTCAGGGACCGCGACTTAAACCGATACAGATGACCATCCCTGATCAGCCCCTTATTGTTGTTGGCCGATGATATGAGTCCCTGACTAATCTCGTGGAAGCGCTGCAACTTCACTTCCACGAACCCATCGCAACAGCACTGCCAACCGTCGCCACCATTGAGATTGAAGTAAGTGCCGCTTAGGCCGCTTTCGTACCGAGAAGTGAGCGCAAATTGGAAGCGGCTGGCTTTAAGGAGGAAAGTCAGAGGGGGAGTCACGTCAAGTTCGTGAAGCGCATAGACGATGAAATCTACTGCGCCATTGTGCCCAATCATCGTGAAATAGCCATTGGAACTCTGCGCAGTATCCTCAGGCAACCCAAGACTACTTTGATAATCTCTAACAAACTGTAAGTCCCGGAAAAGGCGTAGAACGCTTTCCAGGACCTTTGCGATAGAAGGAGGCTGCAATCAACAGCCTCCTTCATATGCGCTCTAGTTATTGAAGGCAAGATCCGGCATGTTGGCCTCAATTAGACCAGGCACGTTAGCTTCTTGGAAGTTAACCGCAGGAAGACGAACACGAGGACTTGGTAGACTCGCCTTCAACCGCAAATTCGCGCGATACCCAGCCGTCCCAACCGCCAGCAAGTTCTCTCACCTTATAGCCTTTCTTCGCCAATACGACGGCAGCTTTGGCAGAAAGATAGCACAGCTCGTCATAACAATAGACTACCGTGGTGACTGCTTGATCTAGTTTGGACAACTTCTCTTCCAACTGATCGTACAACACATTGTGCGAGGTTGGAATGTGTCCTTTGCTGAATAGTTCTGCCGTGCGAAGATCCAGTATTTGATACTTCTCGCCTTTCTCAAGTCCCATCTTTAACTCGACGGGGCCAATCTCGAAGGCGAGCTTGTGTTCGAAGTAAGCGACGGCATCCAGCGCTGGTTTAGTTTCTACAGCCATGATGTAACTCCTTGAAAAAAGTGGTTGTGAAAGTGGTCCTTTCGAGTAAGATCCTAAAAGAACCTGGTATCTTTTAGCAACCAGGTACTTAATAGTGGTGTAGTATCGGTTTGGATACCACGAATCCGTGATTCAACTCGAAAGTCTCCAAAACGCTGCTAGAGCCGCGGGAGGCGTCTCTAACAAAATCAATAGAGAAGGGAATTGCGCCAATGATAACAGGTATGGCAACTCAAGATGGATGTCATCAGCAAGATTCACTTGAGTTCCCGGTGACAGCGATTGGCTCAACTCATATCCCCTGAAGAACTTGGCTGCCGTCGTTGGATGCGCAGGGGTTCCATTTGGGGTTCTCTCTTCAATCGGCTACCGAGATTTCACAATCAGCAGACCATCAAGTTTTGCCTTTGCAAGTTCGCACGAAGAAACATACCGCAAATAAAACAACTTGCAATAAAACACCGCCCCGGGCCGGATACCACCAAAACAAAAATGCACTCTCGCGATCACATCTGAACAGCCCGCCATTCAGGCCACGCGAACATGGCAGAAGCAGGAGATCTATTATGAACAAGAAAATTGTTTGCCCTATTCTTCAAACCATCGCTATGATTTCGGACAAGTGGAAGGTACTCATTCTGTACCATTTGCGTGATGGAAAGAAAAGGTTCAGCGAGATCAGACGATCGCTTCAAGGCGTAACTCAAAGAGTGCTCACGCACCAGTTGAGAGCCCTTGAAGAAGATGGACTAGTCAGCAGACATGTCTATCCCGAAGTACCCCCTCGTGTCGAATATGCACTCACCGAACTTGGTACCACTCTGATTCCTCTGCTCGACAAATTTGAAGAGTGGGCCAGAGAACATGCAGACGAACTGATGAAAACCAACAGAAGTATCTGCACGGAAGCTATCGCTGAGACTGCAGAAGAAACGATTGCCGTTTAATCCGAAGAAGTTTCCTTAATCCGGGCTGGATAATAATCGCCTGCGACGATTTTGAGTCCCGGTTAAATTGTCACATGACATGCTGCATGACCCTCTCAGGAATCGCGATCTCAGTTCCCTCAGCAGTAACAAGTGCTCTGCACGTGCATTAGATGTTCAAGGCAGCAGCAGAAGCCCCGGGCGGCCTTGATTCCAGTCAAGTCAAGATACACGGGGTGCAACCACTGTTCAGCGAGCGGCTGAACCATGCAATTCGGGCGGAGGGTTAATCGCGACAATAACAGCTGTGTTAATGGATCAACTAAGGTCAGGTGCACCTCAAAATGCTATATTCGTGTACCTATGAAAATCAGATTCTCCTACATCGTTTCTTGCTGCCTCTTGGCTTTTTGTGTCGCCACTCTCAGTCCGGCGTTCAGTCAAGATCAGTCTTGGGATCAACTTACTAAAGAAGGAACGGCGGCCTGGCAAAGCGGCGACTTCAATATCGCCGAACAAAATTTTTCAGCAGCGGCAAAATTGGCTGAGACTTTCGCGCCCAACGACCCGCGCCAAGCAACTGCTTTTAATAATCTTGGGCTTGCGTACGACGGGCTAAATAAAAATGGAGAGGCCGAAAGCGCCTTCAAACAGGCACTGGACCTGAAGCAAAAGGCTGAAAAGCCCGATTACAAATCCATAAACACCACTCTGAACAATTTAGCTCAACTCTACCGAAAACAACGGAAGTTTTCTGATGCAGAAGGCATATACCGGCAAACGGTAGCCAATGCAGAAAAAGATTCCGGTCCAGAAAGTGGTGCTGTTGCAGTCTGTCTCAATAACCTGGTAGTTGCGCTAAACGATCAAAAGAAATTACCGGAAGCTGAAGAAGTTTTGGAGCGCGTTTTGACCATCGCTCAGAAAACCCTCAGTCCAGACAATCCCGAATTAACAGTTCCCCTGGAGAATCTGGCCGTAGTTTACCGCCAGGAACAGAAATTCGACGACGCGATACCGCTTTACAAACAATCCCTCGCTATCCGCGAGAAGGCCCTCGGGCCTAATCACCAAAGTGTAGGAGTGACTCTCACGAACCTTGCTCGAGTCTATCGTGAATTGGGTAAATTCGAAGACGCGGAACCTTTGCTTAAGCAGGCCCTTTCCATAATTCAAAATGCTACACCAAAGGATGATCGTGCCACTAGTATTGCTATTAGCAACTTAGCTACGTTATATCGCGAAGAAGCAAAATATACGGAAGCGCAGGAGCTCTTGCAACAACTGCTGGATATGCGGAAAAAAGTTTTTGGTCCCGACAGTCGTGAAGTTGCCGAAACACTGACCGACATGGCGTCGCTCATGGTGGATCAGGGAAATTATCAGCAAGCAGAACCTCTATTGAATCAGGCGATAGCGGTAATGCAAAAGAGCGAAGGAGCAGAGTCGGCCGAAGCAGCTAAGGCAATGAATAACCTTGAGGAACTCTACAGGCTTCAAGGTCGTTATGATGAATCGGCACAGCTTCTGCAACAAGTGCTCAATATACGAATCAAAACTCTTGGTCCAGACGATCCGATCACTATGGAAACGCTGAACGACATGGGGTTGATTTATCGCCAGCAAGGCAAACCAAATCAGGCCGAACAATTTTTCAAGCAAGCGCTCGCAGCTCGCCAAACTTCGTCTCAAGCCAGCCCGGCCGAGGTGGCAAACAGCATGCAAAATCTTGCTCGTCAATTGGCCAGTGAGGGTAAATTTCCTGAAGCGGAAGACTTGTATAAGAAGACCATCGACATGCGCGAGAAACTATTTGGTCCAAATGATCTTCGTTTAGATGCTAGCCTTCGAAACTATGCCGTTCTCTTGCGAGACATGGGCCGCAGCAAGGATGCCGAGACCATCGAAACACGTTCAAAGCAAATCGAAAATAAGATTGCACCGGAAGATACAGGGCCAAAGATAGAAGATAGCGAGCCGCCGACAGCTCTTCCGCCATCACCGGACAAACCGCCGCAATAGCGGTCAATCCGCTATACCTCGCGAAACTTCACATGAGCCAATCCTGGCGCTCCGGTAGCGTTATAAGTTGCACGACTTAGTCGACCGGGAGATTCCCGGGATGGTGCAAGGTTGGGTTGGTAGTGGTCTGCGACGCCCTTATAAATTTATGCGTATCATGCATAATATTTTACATTCGTTTTCGGCGGGACCCCCAAATTCACGGCGTTTCCGGACTCGGTTGCTAAGGGAAGATATGCAAATCGCGCATATTATCGTATAAGCCGTCGTTGTATGCCACCAAGCGAGATCGAGGGAACACTGGAATCGGTGCGCAATAGACGCCACAGAACTACTTCTTCTCGTCCTTACCCAGAACAGTTACCTCAATGTAATACACACCCCGACCCATGGTACCGAGTTCACGCGCGGCTTCCCTGGAAAGATCCATTACACGCGTACCGACATACGGACCTCGATCATTCACTCGAACCATAACTGTGTTGCCGGTGCGAGGATCTTCCACAAGTACCTTCGTGACGAGGGGCAATGTCTTATGTGCGGCGCTGCAGCGATACATGTTGAAGATTTCACCGGAAGCCGTTTTCCTGCCATGAAAGGGAATTCCGTACCATGATGCATTGCCGGCGAATTGCGGCTTCGATGAAGGCGGAGTGCCAACAAAAACGGGCTTAGTTTCAGGCTTTACTACCGTGTCTGGTTTTTCACCTTTGTCGCCCTTGGTGGCGGTATCGTCTTTGGTGTCTTCCTTGCCGATTTTAGTGTCGTTCTTCTTTTCGGATTTCTCTGGCTTACCCGAGGTGTCGTCCTTGGTGGTGCATTCATTCTTGTTGTCGGATTTGTCCTGGCGATCGGCCTTTTCGCTTTTGTCTTTTCCCGGTTTGTGCTCGTGCTTATCCGCGGTGTCGTCCTTACTGGTGGTGCCTTCATTTTTCTTGTCGGATTTGTCCTGGCGATCAGCCTTTTCGCTTTTGTCTTTTCCCGGTTTGTGCTCGTGCTTATCCGCGGTGTCGTCCTTACTGGTGGTGCCTTCATTTTTCTTGTCGGATTTGTTCGGGTGAT
>JAKFUT010000349.1 GCA_021732565.1 Candidatus Obscuribacterales bacterium | reverse complement strand
TGGTATGTGGACAGGGGAAACTGGACCTGCGGGCCCGTTGAAATGGAGATAACAGACGCCGCTTTGATCGCAGCGCTCAGTTTGCCTGTAATTACCGCCGAGGAAGCCAAGTCTCTTCCTTATCTGTTGGCTGAGTTGGGGCTCAGTGAAATCGTTCCTCCGCCAGTCTCGAATTTCGTTCAAGTCGAAGTTGTAGCACCGGTGCCCGGGCTCAGATTTGAGTTGGCGAAAAAAGATTTGGCTGACGCTGACGAATCTGATCGGGTGGCGGTCTTTTCTTGTACATTTCCTGTCGTTTCCAATGTTCCAATCATTTGCAATAATGGCGTGTCTTTGCAGCGGCTGGATACTAGAGCTCCCGCTCGATTGGCGAAACGCCTGAGCCAAATCGGTTTTGAATCTTACTTCGGAGAAACACAGTCCAAAGAGAACGAGAGATGCTTCTGGTTTCCTGATCATTCGCGTTGGGTAGATTTTGCGTCTACTGATATTCACTTGTTGCGCCAGGAGGGGTGGCAAATAGAAGCCGATGCAGAGCGCCGTCTGTCTCCGGTTGAATTAAGTGAGGCAAATATCAATATCAAAGTCAGCGAGGGAGCGAGTCTGTGGTTCTCACTCTCACTGAATGTTGATATTAACGGAGCGTCTGTGCCCTTGTTGCCTTTGTTGATGAGTGCAATTCGTCAACTTCCCGCGACAGACTATCTAGTTGACGCATTCGACGATCTTAATCGCGACGGTAAATTTTATACAATTCTCGGCGATGGCACTCTTATAAGTTTGCCTTTCGGTCGAATGAGAGGCTTTATCGTCGCGCTTCAACACATTTTGCAACGCGACCACAGCGCTGCAGCACTGGGAGCCTCGGCTCCCGACTTAGAGCATCTGCTTGAAGACGCATCGTTGTCCAAGGCCCGTTGGGAGGGAGAGGCCCGCCTGCGCACGTTTGCTGAGAAAATGCGCAGAATGCAATCCATACAACCGGCGCCAGTGCCCGCAAGTTTGAGAACCGAGTTAAGGCCATATCAAAGGGCTGGTCTCGATTGGCTGCAATTTCTTGCCACCGAACAGCTAGGTGGAATTCTTGCTGACGACATGGGATTAGGCAAAACGGTTCAACTGTTGGCGCTGGTTTGCCTGGAAAAGGAAACCGGTCGACTCAACCAGCCCATACTGATTGTTTGCCCTACCAGCGTGCTGCCAAATTGGATCTCCGAAGCTCGAAGATTCTGCCCGGAGTTAAAAGTGGTTGCGTATCACGGGGTAGATCGAGATGCTGTAATTCCCCAATTTGGCGATAGCGACATTGTGGTTTCGACATATCCCATAGTTGGTCGCGATGTCGAAAAGCTTGCTCTGTTTCAGTGGCACGGCGTGGTCCTTGATGAAGCGCAGGTGATCAAAAATGCCAGAACGAACATTGCCTCTGCAGTTAAGCACCTGAAAGCAGGGTTTCGCCTTTGTTTGACTGGAACCCCGGTGCAGAACCATCTAGGCGAACTTTGGTCGCAGTTTGACTTTGTGTTACCTGGCCTGCTCAGCGACAACGCCACGTTCAAAAGGACCTTTCGCGACCCGATAGAGAAATCCAACGATCCTGCGCGGCAGGCTCTACTTGCTGCAAGAGTGCGTCCTTTCGTGTTGCGCAGAACAAAGCACTTGGTTGCTGCCGAGCTGCCGGAGAAGACCCTGATTGTTCATAAGGTTGAGCTGGAAGGCGCGCAGAAAGATATGTATGAATCTGTTCGCGCTGCTGTCACTAAGCGCATCAAAGACGAAATCGCCAAGCGCGGTTTTATGCAAAGTCAATTTGTGGTGCTGGAGGCGTTGCTTCGATTAAGGCAGGTATGCTGTGATCCACAGCTGATTAAGATACCTGGAATCAGAAAGACCAAGGATAGTGCGAAGCTGGAAGCCCTCAGATCTATGCTAAGCCAGCTCGTTGCAGATGGGCGCCGTATCTTGCTGTTTTCTCAATTCACAAGCATGCTCGATCTGATCAAGACCGAGCTGGATAAATGCAAGTTTTCTTACGTGGAGCTTCGAGGAGATACGAAGGACCGTGTCACACCGATTCGAAAGTTTCAAAACCGGGAGGTGTCCATCTTCTTGATCAGCCTCAAAGCCGGTGGGACCGGGCTAAATCTGACCTCTGCCGATGTGGTGATTCACTATGATCCATGGTGGAATCCAGCGGTGGAAGATCAGGCAACCGATCGCGCACATAGAATTGGTCAAACGAAGCAGGTCTTTGTGTATAGGCTAATAGCGCGCGGAACCATTGAAGAGCGCATGCTTGACTTGCAGCAACGCAAACGAGAGATCGCTGAAACTATTTATGATAAGCGTGGTAACGTGAGCCTGTCTTTTACAGAAGCAGATCTCGCTGTCCTCCTGGCCCCGATTGATCCGCTTTAGAATTATCCGTCTCACGATTTTGGCAGACATTGCTAATAGCGATAGACGCGGTCTAGTTATTGCTTTAGGTTGAGCCACTCTTGGAGTAACTAATCATCGATCAGCAAAGTTCGGGCGGAGGGTTCAGTACCGAAATTAATCGACTATACTAAAGGACACTTACCGAGCGGAGCGGAACTGAGCCGCGGAGAAGGGTTTGGACCGTAAGCCGATGACGAAAACAGTAAGGACTCTCAAATGAACTCGAAAAAGATCGGAATTGTTGGAGGAGAAGGCGAGAAGTACACGATGCACATGAAATCAGTGCTCGAAAAGTTAGGTGCCGAGCCTGTCATCATCGACACTTTTCGGTTTCCTGAGACAGTTTCGTTCTCCCTGCGCGATGAACGGCCTGTGTACGAGGGCCGTGAATTGAGCGAGATTGAAGCCTTCTATAATCCGATAGTTTTCTACAGTGACCCGCCATATGACCTCTACGAACAGATTCAATCCGGTCAACTGAAGGCATTCGATGGTTGGTATGCAAGCTACGCTGCCCAAAGGGAACGGCAGGCACTGCTCGGGTCCTGGGTGCGCGCTGTTGCTTTCGGTGCCAAGCGTGTGGCCAATCGGGTTGAGTGTTTTCATTTGCATATCTTGAAGCCACACCAGCTTAGTGTGCTGAAAAGAGCAGGCGTCACTGTTCCGCCGACCCTGGTTACTAATAGCCCTCCTGAACTTCTCGCCTTTAGAGAGGAAGTCGGAGACGTGCTATACAAACCAGTCGCGGGTGGTGCAACCGGTAAGCTATTGAAGGATGAAGACCTGAGACCCGAACGCCTTGAGTTACTTTGCTCAGCGCCGGTGATTTTTCAGAAGTTGCATGCAGGCGCCCTCATTAGAGTCTTCGTTCTAGATGGCCGCGTCCTTTCTGCGTTCGAAATGGAGACGGGAAATCTCGACGATCGAGGCAATGAAGGTGCTGGACAAACTGTTGATATTCCCGAGAGTGTCGAACAGATGTGCATTCGTGCAGCGGCGGTTTGCGATATGGCTTTTGCCAGCATAGATGTGAAACGCACCGACAGCAATGAATATTTCGTGTTGGAGTGCAGTCCATCTCCTGCGTTCATTGGTTTTCAAACGAGAAGTGGAGTGTCCATTGATGAAGAACTCGGTCGTTATTTGATAGGCGCCTGATTTCCTCGCGTGATACAAACTTGAACGTTCCCTCTCCGCTCTCCAAACGTACTTGACGATACCGGGAATGGTATCTTTTTCGAGAAAGAGCATCACCGGCGATATGGTCAAGTAGGCAACATCCCACCGGGGGAATGTTTTTTCGCACATGACGACATCATCCCTGGTAGCAGGTTAAGGATAACCGGGTGCCTTGCTGTCTTCTATGAGTATTTCAGATCGATCCGCCGGGGATCTACGTTGCTCTCATGTCACTGCTTGTAAGGCGAGATATGAATCGTGCGAGGTATCTTGGATCCGCTCCTCGCACATGACGGCAGGATCTTCCGGTACGAGCAAATCAACTGTGAACTAAATGTAGGTGTCCGGTATAGGCCAAATTATGGGAATGCTGCGTTTCGCCTACGGATGTGGAAGTGAGGGCGGGCGGAACAGTATCAGCAGCAACGCGCCAATCGCGCTGAGAATATAAATTGCCTGAAACGTATGAGCAATGTTCTTTTCCAGGGCACTTAGAGAATGAAAATCTTTTCGATGGAAAGCTGTTTGAGCCGTCATGACTGCGGCACGACAATGTCTTTCCAGTGCCTCCATAACGTGCACTTGTGCTTGTAACAACTTGCCGTAGCTCTCTATTAGTCGCGACCAGTTCAGGTCGATCACCAACCCTGTAATTGACAGAGCGATGGCGAGGAACATCAGTTTCATAATTCTGTGGTGTTCGTGATAATACAGCTCGAATGATTCTTTAAAGATGAATCCCATTCCCGCCAACATGAAAGTGTTGAGGGATAGGAAAAATCCGTTGACGGTTTGTCTTCTGCTCGCCAGTTGCTCTGAAGACTGGGCGAGAATCTTATAGTGCTCAAAGAGCATTTTCTGCCCGTCTTCGTTGAACTCCGTGCCTTGGGGAAATAACAGCTTTTCTACTTCTTCAACACTAAGGGACTGAAAATCGTCCTTCGATTTATTGGCGGGCTTGTCCTGCACTAACTCTGACTCCATCAAGCGACCCGGTTGTCGGTCAGCATTATATTCTGTCTTTGGCGTCTGAATCCGACCACAATCATGGTTTATCCCGTCTTTTTAGTTCCAGGGGGAACTTCCCATTGAAGGAAAATGTTGTCCAAATTAGAATATCTGCGGATATATCCTGATGGGGCTTCACGGTGAGGGGACAATGATGCACAGGAATCAGAAAACGGGAGTTAACGGGCAGTCAAGCTCGAAAGATTGGTTGATTGGCAACAGCCGCCTCCTGTCGCGAGTTCTTTCCGGTACCAATCCATCTGTCAAATGCGGCGACCCTGTGCTTGACCAGGAACTTCCGTTACCGGAAGGCGACGACAAAATGTATACCGATTTCGACCCGTCACGGTGGTACTAGCTCGGCGTTCAGGCAAACCGGAACTTGAAAGTTGCGCGCCAACGCCTCACCTCAAGGAAGCGTGAGGGGCCTGTGCTTCCGGCTCACTAGTGCTTGAGGAAGCTCGGCTTGTTGCTTCTGCGGCAAGCGTTATACCCGGGCGCGCTAACCGCGCCATCGTATGAATTATGTCTACAAACTACCCTTGGCTGACTCTTATACTGTGACGCACAAGGGTGGCTCCTGTCATCGACCACAATCTCGTAATTGGACTGTGCAGGGCAACCTGAGCACAGCAGTCAGGTGATTTGCTTGAGCTTTAAACCAGGCAAGAACTCGCTTCGAATAGCGGTAGCTTGTTAGAATACAAACCCGGGTTCTCCTCGAACGTGAGGGTGGAGTATGCGGCGGTGGGCTCGGTTTTGACAGGCGCTGCACCATTGGTTCGTCCTCTAGCAGTTCCACTTCGAGGGAAACAGATCCCTGGTGGGTTCGTGTGGGCAAAGTCCATATCACGTGAATTTCTGAAATGGATGAGAGCGTGCACCACCAACCAAACCCACAGCGAGCAATGGCAAAGATGTCGTTTTCTCTATTGATCAATGCTATAGGAGGAGGGCTTGTTGCTCTTTGTGTCTCGAGAGTGATAAGGCGATAGGGCAGCTGCCGTGAATTTTTCAACAAATGCACCGACTCACCTTCGGGCAAATATGGATCAAGGTCAAGTGCGATTTCAAAGTACGAAACCAGATGAACGTTCGTTCCGTAGAAGCCGGGCTTTTCAAATTTGCGGCAGATTGTCGTCCGTGTGCCAAGCAAAAGAATTGGCCAGTCGATTCCCTCTCCATAGTCATGTAAACCGATCCTGCAGATTTGATGATCTATGTCGAGTAGGACATTGACTAAGTCATCCACTTTGGCGGGAATCTCGAACTGTGCCGGAGAGCGGCGCAGTTGCCGCGTTAGAAAATCCACCATCCAGGCGGGGGCAGGATTGAGATCAAGGTTATAAGAGGCCACCGAATCCTCAATCAGTTGCATCTGGTGCTCATCGGTCTGATGAGAGAAGCCTGCGCTCAAGAGATCGCAAAGAATTAGCGTTAGCTCAGAATATCTCCGCGTCGCGGACACAATGCGATCCTCAAAGTGCTCGTTCGGGGAATCTATCACACTTAAGCGTCCGGGAGGAGCTCAAACTTAGCATCCCGAATCCATCGGATCTTCCTCCGAACCCTCGCTGGGTGTGGGGCGGAGCTGTGGAGCGATGCGACCTCACAACACTTGCTTATTTACGCATAAGTCTGAACATTTGCTTTATTGAGGAAGCGCGTAATGCTGGCCTGATAGAGGAGTTCAACGGTACCCACAGGACCGTTTCGCTGTTTCGCGATGATGATCTCCGCTTCGCCCTTGTGTTCGCTTTCCGGATTGTAGTATTCGTCGCGATAGATAAACATCACAATATCCGCGTCTTGCTCGATGGAGCCCGACTCTCTCAAGTCTGAAAGCATGGGGCGCTTGTTCGGCCGTGATTCAACCGCACGAGAAAGCTGCGATAGAGCGATTACCGGTACATTCAATTCGCGGGCCATCGTTTTCAGACCGCGCGAGATCTCCGCAACTTCCTGCACTCTATTGTCCGACCCGCCTTTTCGTCCCTGCATCAGCTGAATGTAGTCGATTACAATTAACCCGAGATCTTTTAATTCTGTTTTCAACCGACGACATTTCGCCCGAATATCTAGCACTGTGACCGCTGGCGTATCATCGATGTAGATGGGGGCCTCGCCCAGTCGACCCATGGCATCGGCCAGCGAACTCCAGTCGTTGGTGTGAAGCAAACCAGTGCGGAGCTTGTTCATGTCGAGTCGAGCTTCGCTGCAAAGTAATCTCTGCACAAGCTGTTCCTTAGACATTTCAAGGCTGAACACGGCCACTGGCGCGCCTTCTTGGACTCCGGCGTGTTGCGCCAGATTGAGTACGAAAGCTGTTTTACCCATTGATGGACGCGCAGCCAGTATTACCAGGTCTGAGCGATTCCAACCTGATGTCATTTCATCCAGGTCATAAAATCCGGTGGACAATCCTGATAATGAATCTCTCTGTTCATACCGCTTTTCGATTCTTGCGAAAGAGTCGTTTACGATGTCTCCAACGGCAGTGAGTGATCCAAGATCTCGGTTTTGAGCAATTCCGAAAATGAGCCGTTCTGCTTTATCAACAGCCAGGTCGGCATCGATTTCCTCATAACAGGTCTGCACAATCTCTGTTCCGGCTTGAATCAGAGCGCGCATGAGAGCCTTTTCCGAGACGGTCTTCGCGTAATACTCAATGTTGGCGGTGGTGGCCACCGACATGGCAAGATCGGAGAGGTATTGCCGGCCACCAACACCATCAAGCTTTCCCAGGTCTTTGAGAACTTGCGAGACCGTGACGATGTCGATTGGTTCGTTTTTCTCGAATAAGTCGCAGATGGCTGCGTAAATGACCTGGTGAGCTTTTCTGTAGAATTGCTCAACGTGAACCGCGTCGACGACTTTTGTAATTGACTCAGGGTTGACCAATAGGGAACCGAGTACGGCTTGTTCCGCTTCTATCGACTGCGGTGGTAAACGTTCTAGAGTAGACTCCGACAGTGTCATTTCGGGTCTTGGACCCGATTCTTCTTTTCGACGCGATCTTTCTGCCATGACTGCTTCCTCTGCTAGAGAATTAGGATTGCTACTCTCGGCGTGCTTTAGCCGCCCCCACGCAGGGCACCATACGCGGTGCCCTGCCGGCTGTTAGCACCGAACGAGCAAACAAGAGGTTCGGTGAGCACATCTGCAATTGTGGTTCCATCCTGTATACGTTCATCACGGCAAAAAAGTTCAAAAATATCCACGTGTTTAATGATCGAGTTTGCAACTGCAAATCGATACTGACAACGCAATACGGCACGAAGAGTTCGTCCGCAAGTGAAGACTATTCGATATTTATCACTGTGGAAGATTATCGCACTGTAATTGAAATTCGCACAGTCAAGCAGGTGCAATTGAGAAAGGTGTTATGACCGTGTGTATATACAATGGATGTCGTTGCGGACGGGCGCCCGTTTCTTCGCGAACAGAATCTTACTGATGGAAACCGATAGAACTAGCTCCTATTATTCTCGCCAAGCGAGCGAGGCAGTTCTTGAATATGTGACAAATCCAGCCTCCGTATCAAATCTGCCAATCATTAAGTTGTAGCGTGGCTGAGACGTTCCAACTCGGTTCCCGGGAAGGAACGTATACGAACTAACTCAGTCACATAATGAGGAGGAAATCGCAAAGTGCTAGCAGACCATTTGTATAACGATTTACATGTCCAGTGGGTAGAGGCTTCTGTTCCCGAAAGAGTCTCCTACTTTAAGGCGCTGCCGTTGGCAGACGCTCAGGAGTTTTTTCAAGAACTTAGCACGAGAAACCAATGCGAAGTTATTACCAATCTCTCTCATCGCGAGCAAATGGTGTGGTTGCGAATCTTAGATCCCGATGACGCGGCTGACTTGCTACAGGAAGTTTCGGAGGAGGAACGCGAACGACTCCTCAGTTTGCTTGATGTGGCAACCAGGAACGAAGTGCAGGCTCTTCTGAAATATCGAGAAGATGTAGCTGGTGGCTTAATGAGCCCGCGGTTCGCCAGGGTCCGTCCGGAGATGACTGTTTCCGAAGCTCTTTCCTACGTGCGCAAGCAGGCATCGGGTGCAACCGAAACCGTCTACGCGGTTTATGTATTAGATTTCCACCAACATTTGCTGGGGGTTATATCGCTACGAACGCTTTTTGGAGCAGAACCGCAGCAGTTGATCCGCGACATTATGCGAAGTAATGTGGTCGCTGCTTCCGATAATGACGATCAAGAGATGTTAAGCCGTTTGTTTGCTGAGCACGATTTGATCGCAATCCCGATTGTCGATGCGGAAAATCGAATGAAAGGCATTGTCACCATAGACGACATTGTCGATGTTGTGGAAGAAGAAGCCACCGAAGACATACAGAAGATAGGGGGCAGTGAAGCTTTAGGTGCACCCTACATGCAAATTTCATTCGCGCGAATGATTCAAAAACGTGCAGGCTGGTTGACAGTACTGTTCCTCGGCGAGATGTTAACAGCCAATGCGATGGGACATTTTGAAGGAGAGATTGCCAAAGCTGTTGTATTGGCACTCTTTGTACCATTGATCATCAGCAGCGGCGGCAATGCGGGTTCTCAAGCTTCGACCATAATCATACGTGCTATGGCGCTCCAGGAAGTGCGGCTAACAGACTGGTGGCGTGTCATGCGCCGCGAACTGGCGATCGGAATTGTTCTGGGGGGCATTCTTGGAACAATTGGTCTGGCCCGAATCCTCATCTGGGAGCACTTCTTTCACACGTATGGTCCTCATTACCAGCTAATTGCCCTAACTGTTGCTCTCTCGTTAGTTGGAATAGTGCTCTGGGGAACAGTAGCCGGTTCGTTGCTTCCGTTCATCTTAAGACGGGTCGGTTTCGACCCGGCAAGTGCGTCGACCCCGTTTGTTGCAACTCTGGTCGATGTGACGGGGCTGGTGATCTACTTCAATGTTGCCAGCATAATCTTGCGGGGCACACTTTTATAAGCTGCAAGGTGATCTTTTGTGCAACACCTTCTTGCTAGAGCCGGTCAAACGTCTCAAAATGATTACATGAATCGCTCGACAGCTATTCTCATCGGTTTCACAACAGTTTCATTGGTGGTCAATGGAGCCAGAGTCTTCGGCGAGTGGGCTTTGTGCTGGAACGGCTATATTGCCGGTGGCTTGCTGTTCCTCTCCCCGTTGTTGTTGTTGCCTGCGGCGTTGGCAGGGGTGATGACTGTTATTAGTGCATTTATCGGTCTACTGTCGCGATTCAGGCACGAGGCTATGGTGACAATGTGCTGCTGCCTCATTTTTATTACAACATATTATTTGGCCGGCTATTACAGTTTCATGGTTCGGCGAGCCATCTACATCGGGGCCGCGGTTCGAGGTACTCCACTTACCGGGGCAATTCTCGATTACGAAGTGGAGCACAGCTCTCCGCCGAGCACTTTGTCTGCGCTGGTGCCAAGGTACATTGATCAAATACCGGAAACCGGGTTTGCCACCACACCACATTTTGATTACCATGTTTATGGTGAAGGGGGCCGCGAGCCGCGATGGGAACTAAGCCTTCATCGGTCCGAACTTCCCAATGCAGATGCTCTGGTCTTTTGGCCAGGCGGTAATTATCCCGGCAAAATTTCCGAGGGAACCATTGAAAAGCTCGGTCAGTGGGCATACATACACGATGCATTTTGAATAGAGCAGTCTTTGAGAGTATCGACACAGGGACGATTGAGCGGCTTCTGTATTCAAAGACTCATACGCACGATGCTCTTTCCAAATCATAGGGATCGACCTTTTTCTTTTCAAGCAACGATTCGAATTCCTCTGTTCCCCGATCCTTAAAGTAGTCATGTTCGGACTTTGTTATGAACATTGCCAGCAGGACGCTGCCAGTTTTATCACCTACATGCGAAAAATCTGTTGGAAGATCGAATGGAGTCGTAAAGTAGATGGAATCCTTGCCTGTCTCTACCACAAACGCAGACGAAATATTATCGATTCCTGAAACCACCATACCTCTGCCAAGCTTCATTCTCTTTTGTACCATGAAAAATAGCGTATTGGCCAGCACATATGGAATGGTGTCAAAGTACTGCTTCAATGGCTGCGGATGATGGACATCAACAAATGAGACTATCTCGGCCACCCCGTCGAGTCTGTCATGAAAGTGAGTCAGGCCTAGAGAACAGAAGGTTGCACAACCTTGTAAGACACCATCATAGGCAAGGAATTGAATAACAGGTGCTAACTGATTTTCCTCAAATCTACCTGCGACATAGGCTGGCTCACCAAGAAATTTGGAGAAATGATCAAAATACAATTCTCCGAAATTTGGATTCATTTTGGTTTTCTCCTCCAGCAATCTTCCAGCCCTTTTCGTACTTTTTGAGCACCACTTTTGATACCGAGTATTTCTCCAGATTTCCTGGCTTTCTCATCATCGATAAATGTAGATTTCTTGTAGCCGAGGAATGCCAAAGCCATGATCAATAATGAAACCGGCCCGGCGGTAGTATAAATATTTCGCAGAGTTTGAATGTCGTCCGGCAATACCAATCGTAGTAATAGCCACATCAGGGCGACAGCTGCCAAATAAGCGGGCAAGACAGTGTGGCACCAAAGTCCAAATCGAGAAAAGAATAAGTCTCTGGCTGCCCCTGGAGCCAGCCCCTTGGGATAATCTTGTGTTGTGCCAATATATCGCAAAGCATGGCAGCAAGCCATAGCCTGCAATGCCTAGTATCAATATGTCTCTCACCGTTCACCTCCCGCCTGGCGGTTATTCAATGACGCAGCTTCCGAAATCTACCGGAGCGTTGCCAACCTCCTGTCTTTCGTGATGTTCCAAAAAACGAAAGGCAGGTGATCTCTCCGGAGCGATGAAGTCTTCCCTGGAAAAGATCAATCCCTCGGATTCGTAGTTCAACAAGTCATCTGGAAAGGGATAGGTAGCTATGATTCGCAG
>JAKFUT010000359.1 GCA_021732565.1 Candidatus Obscuribacterales bacterium | reverse complement strand
TGCCGGAGCCACCACCGTTGCCGGAACCGCCACCATTGCCAGACCCTCCACCGTTCCCACAGCCGGCACCGTTGCCAGTGTTGCCAGAACCGCCACCGTTGCCGTGATGACCACCGTTCCCGTGATGACCACCTCCGTTGCCGGAGCCGCTACCGTTCCCGTGATGACCACCGCCGTTGCCAGAGCCGCTACCGTTCCCGTGATGACCACCGCCGTTGCCAGAGCCGCCACCGTTGCCGTTGCCAGAGCTGCCGCCGCCGCTGCCATAGCCGCCACTACATCCACTACCACCATCATAACCGCCTCCAGGCGTGCCTGGATAACCAGGACGTGGATAACCGGGTGAACCCCCAACTGGAGGAGTAGTCGGCTGACCGACTGGGGGACTGGAAATGGGAGGAGTGGGAGGAGTGGGAATGCTGGGAGGAGAAGTAATAGGTGGACTGGTGATAGGCGGTATGGGAGGCACTGGCACTCCCGGCGGTAGTACAGAACCGGGAAGCGCAGATACAGGACCAACGATTGGAACTCCAGCTGGAGGTAATACACCACCTCCATAATATTGTCCACTGCCACCATAATATGACCCGTTATGGCCGTAATATCCATTATTGGAATTTCGTCTCAGTCCAAAATAAACGAGTGTTCCCAACCCGGCAACGGCTGCAGCCGCACCCAAAAAAGGTAACACGTTCGGCAAATTCGGCATGCGAAGGCTGGGGAAATTGAAGCCGCCACCACCGCCGCCGCCACCACTCTTACCATTTGACGGGGGTGAAACATCTGAGGGAGGGAAATAACGTCGTTGACGATTGTCAAAAGCAGAGGTAGACGAATTTGAAGGAAGTGCCCGATCAACCGGAATAACCCCGCCCACAGCGGGAGTTTGCTCATCTTGCGGAGTTTCGGCACCAGTTGCCGGAGTTGCAGGCAAAGAAGATTCTGGAGTTTGTTCTGAGGCGGGAACTGCCGAGGACAGCTCTGGGGCTTGAGCAGTCGCTGCTGCCATATTGGGAGAAGTTAGTGCTGAAGTACTACTGGCACCGGGTTCATCCAGAGGTAGTGCCAATGCGCCCGGCATAAGGTTATTGCTATTGCCAGGTCCACTGGTTGCAGTGCCAATGGAGGCGCGCGATGAACCATTTGCCCCCCCTGAGGACAATACCCGATCAGGGGCAACGACTCCGCCGGGAGAGAAAGAATCGGATCCTTGTGACATTGACGAGGCTGTTGTACCCCTTCCGCGATTATCGGCGGAGGCAGCCGCAACGGGAGCAGCGCCACCGACTTCTGATGTTCTTTCCTGCGTAGGCTTCTGGTCTTCACTGTTACCCGCCGCCGCAGTCTTTGGTTTACCTTTGGCTCCTGGATTGCTTCCAGAAGTCGGGGACTGACTTCGCACATCAATATTTTCAACTACTCCTGGCTTGTCGGCAGAGTGGTCCACAGGAACCTCGCAGACCTCTACAGATTCACCTGAACCTGTTTTTGGAATCGTTGAGTCATTGATGGGAATAACTTCTCTACCTGGCCGGGCAGCATACTGAACAAAATTACCTGATTTAGAAACAAAGTCAGTGGACGGGTTTAAGTATTTCCCCACGCCCTCAGGTACCTTGCTTACACCTAAAGTGCGCCCATACTGAACAACAATATTGGTACCACGAACATACCAAACCCCATTGTCTTCGGTAACTTCCAAGAACATGCCGTCAGGATCTACTTCGCCCGACTCCTTTATGATAAATTTGCCGTCTTTTTCCAGAATCTCTATATAGCGCTTGCCTGGCTCGAGTTTATCGACTCCCTTAATTATGGAATCGGGGAGAATGCTATCTCCAACCAGTTCCAACGGGTCCGGTGACTTTGATACCTCAGTGTTTGAAGAAACACGACTCAGCACCTTGTCACCCACTCGGCTCGTAGGCGGTAGATTTTGACTCTGACTGAGATGGCGCTTGACGATGTGATAGCGTCGAACAGTCTGAGCGCTGTCTTTCTTGTAATAGCGGACTCGTTTTACTTTGCGGACAATACGAGCACCGTTTTTGGTCTTTACTTCGACTCCGCCAAATAGTGCGGAAGCGCCAGGCAATGCGCTGGCTGAATTGAGACTCGGTGCCTCTTCTTCGGAAGCAAGAACCAAAGTACAAAAGTTAAGTTGTAGAATCACAAAGGACAGAAAGGAGCAGAGGAATGATTTCACGATTAGATCTCGACAAATACCTTTTCTAACGCACGCCAGCCTGAGTCGAATTTACGTTGTAAGAGGCTCCGACACCATGGTGAAATTCCCATCTCAATTGCTCTGTAAAGGTATTAGGTGGGCAATAAATGCGGCGAAATAGAGGATTTAGCTCGTTGGTCAGGTCTCAAATCTTCAAAGGATATCCGCGAGTCTGCGGATAGCAAGCCGAACTAGACAAGACCGCACGATTAGTGAGATGAGCGTTCGCGCACGGAGCTCAAAAGGTCTCAAGGGAAAGACCTAAAAGCATGATTCGCTCAAAGATGTCATGGATGTTATAAACGAGAGCTATTTGCCGCAACATCATTTGGGTCAACGATAAGTTAGGAGTAGCGGATGGCGACAGTTGAACGGGCAAGTCTAGGCATGAGGATGTATCGCACCGACAGCACTAAAGTCGACTTAGAAGAATTCGCAATCGTTTTTCCAGATGATTCTTGTGCTAAAGCTCTTGTAAAGCGAGATGTGGTGGTTCAAACGGTCGATCAATTTGAGCTAAACACAGAAGATGATTCTGAAGACGATGTAGGCGAAGGCGAAGATGCAGATACAGAACATGATGGATCCCCCAATAGCCTACCGATTTATCGATTGCTGGCAAACTATGCAGCAAAGCTTGCATCGATCGAATCGTCGGCTATTGTTAGCAGCCAGGAGTCAGGAAATTCATTTGAGTGTGTCCTTACCTTTTTTATCGTTGACGATCCCTATGTGGATTTGGCAATACCAGAAGCGTTGATGAGTCAGCTAGCCAGGCTGTCTATTCCACTGAAGGTGGTATGCGAATTTTAGTGAAGGAGGAGCACAAATGAGTTTGCAAGGAATGCACATTCAGGTTTCGTATACCCCGCCAACCTATGGGGAGAGCATGCCTGAGGAGTTGTTTGCCGGAATTGTCCATTCGGTGCAGAGTCTTGCCTCGCACGAGAGCGCTCCCGATCGCACAAACTTTCTTTTTAAAAACGAAATCTGGAGATTGGATTATTGCTGTCGACCGCTTTCCGAACGCCGCATCGAGTCATTGTTCTTAGCCGATACTGAAGGCATGATGATGGCGGCTGCGCAATGGTTGAGTAGACAGTCACAAGACACTTTCAAGAATATACAAGAACACGGCTTCAAATTTTGTTGTCGAGTATTCGCTTATGTACCAAGTGAAGAACAAGCTGCCGGCACATCTGTTTTCGTCATTCCGCATCAGTTGTTTAGAGAATGCTCGAGACTTGGAGTGTCGATATGCATTAGCCCTAATTGGTATTATCCGGGCCCGGAGTTTTGTTTTCGAGTATTTCTTTCTCCAAAGGACGAAGCCGTCCTATTCGAATACCTGCAAGGACAAGATGTAGTCTTTCTGCGCACCACGTGCCAGGATGAAGCCGATCGTATTGTTTCATCGCCTCTTGACCTAGACCCTATTTTGCTGACGTCAAAAGAATTTCTTGATCAATTGGAATTCACACAGACCAATGAAGGGAACTGCGTCAACATCGTTGAATCGCCCGTCATCAAGTTTTCCAGAAGTTTCGTGACCGACGGTGTGGTCAATCCGGGAAATTTATGGATGAGTAATGAAGTAGTTGGAGACAAATCGGACGAATTTGACGGTTGGGCATCCTCTCTACTTGGTTCGATCAAAGAAAAACTCGTACCGCTGACGTCGATCTTCGATACCTTTCTTGGCGAACAAATTGC
Source organism: Candidatus Obscuribacterales bacterium (assembly GCA_021732565.1). Lineage (GTDB taxonomy): Bacteria > Cyanobacteriota > Vampirovibrionia > Obscuribacterales > Obscuribacteraceae > JAKFUT01. Next base: position 7,649 of record JAKFUT010000359.1, on the reverse strand, counting down.
CAGCGACATCGAAATAGCGAGTATCAAACTTGGATTCTGACCGGCACCGGATCATCGATCAGTTGCGCAGGCAACCCATGTGACATGCTTCTTGTGGTTGAGCTGTGTTTCTTGCCGTGCTGTCAGTCATCGTACCGCTGGTGGCAGGATAAAGAGTCCTGAGTGTCTCCACATCACGCGCAGAAAGAACTGCAGAACCTTTCACATCCGGATGGATCGAAAAATACATAACATCATCGGGACTCGGACTGTGTCCAACAATGCCAAGACAGTGTCCAACTTCGTGCAGTGCCACCGCCGCGACTTCACGGACATCGGCAGCGCGAGCCCCCCTCGTAGTTAACAGAGTGAGTGTGGCTCTACGAATGGTGCCTGCCTTATAAGTTAATCGAGCCTCTCCTCCTTCCGCAGGATTAGACAGCATCTGTGGATCATCAACCCAATTACACAAAATGTCAGCCTCATTGACGATGTTCGTGTATTCAAACGAGAAACAACCAATCTCTTGCCACTTCTGAAATGCAATGCGCAACACGTCTGATGGCTTTGTCCCGCTAACGGTCAGTCCGTCCGAAATACAAATCTTGAGCACACGTTCCGGTCTGTCCCAGCGAATATCCGTGTCCGATACGGCATACTCAGCGTAGTTAGTTTTCACAGATTGATGAACATTTCCAAAACGAATCATCTCCTGCTTCAAACCGGTCATTAATCCCCTGACCACAGGAACCTCTGGATCTCGGGGAAAGCAGCCGAGAAATTTTGCATATACGCTGCAAGCTTCTTGCAGTCTACCGATGCGTTGATAGGCAGATGCGAGGGTCAGTAGTGGTGCTGGCTCGTGTGGCGCTAGCCGAACCGCGGTTCTGAGGTGGGTGATGGCTTCTTCTGCTTGACCCAGTCTGTTGAGTACCAGTCCTAGATTTGCATGAACACAGGCAACATTGGGAGCTAAAACCAACGCTCCTTCCAGTTTTTCAATTGCCTGATCGTATTGTTCTTGCGTAATAAAGTAGCAAGCCTGATCACACAACGACTTAGCAGCATATTCCGTGGCTAAATGATAGTCGGCTTTACTGGTGGGATGCCCGGACAAAGCGTAAAAACGCGAAGGCTCCGCCGCAAAACCGACGGAAGCGAGCAACAAGAACGACACGGCTAAGGTGCTTACATAGTTGAAAATTTTTAAGGAACAGCTCTTAAAGCTTGTCATGAGAGGCTTTCCGGATTGCGGGAATCCTTACTACATTTTTATACCCAACTCCGTTACATTGCAAGCGTTCACACATTAGAATACCGCTTGATATCCCGCAAGGAGAGTCTCTGTCCCGCCGGATCTTCAAATCAAACTTACCAGTCCTTTGTCCAAGATTCGTTTCCGATTCGTTTTCATGGAAGTGTTCTGGTATCGGTCCTTTGACGGCAATTTCAGTCATTTCGAAAACAATCCAAGGACGGAATCTGCTCAGTTTTGGCAAGTGATCTGAGTCGGTTAGTTCGAACCATTTCTTCGATGAGCCTACCAATGGATCACAAGCGGAAATATCCACTGCGGTCCAATACTGTTCGGTTAAGCAATATCGGTATGTCTAGTGGATCTCCAGGCGATAGCCGGTGAGGGATTGATCGGTAGCCGACTAGTGCGCATATCGAAAAATCCTTAACCGATCGGTATTGCCACTGCGGTCCTACTCCGGGCACCTTGCTCTGTTGCTGTATCGACAACAAAAAGATGGAAAGAACGGCATAGGCAGCCTAATTAGGTCTGATCTTATTGCTCAATGACGAATGAGCTGTTAACAGTCTTGTCTATAACACCGCTGTGGCGTTGTAAAATACACCAATCGCCCTTGTGTCGGAACTGGTATACGAACCGCACTTAAAATGCGGTGCCCGTAAGGGATTGAGGGTCCGAATCCCTCCAAGGGCATAGAAAAAATATTTTTCTCCACACCTTCTAACCTCTTGACGATTCGGAGAATTTCTGGCGTAATCAATATAGCGGTGCCTTCCATTATTTATTGCAAATTGAAACGAAGGCACCGTCTTCCTTTTCTCGCCATGAGCGCCAGTTCAGCTTAGGCAACTCGCGTCATCGTTATTGATTCCATGAATCCGTGAGGCTCAGCTTTTCAACAGCGCATGGGCTCCACATTTTGGCGGAGCCCTTCAGGGAGACAAGCAGCTTCAAGGCGGACCGGAGCGCATTCTGCGCATTCATGCGTCCACTTTTTGCGTCAGTCCCGGTAAGGACAGACTCCACACCTTTGGCGGAGCCGGAACGAATGAACAGTGTATTCACTACTAACAGGCAAGAAGATCACCAGCAACTAGCAGACCCTTACTCAAGGTCGATCCGTTCCTGCGGAAAGGCAAGAACTGTGGCAGCCGGGTATAGAACTGCTACAAAGGATAGTCCGCCTTGTATTATCAATCGAAAACCAAACCAAGAATAACGTGGTGGCCGCCCCAAGACTACAACGAAGCAATTCAGAACCCGCATCTCGCCTTGACAGATTCTGAGCGGCAAGCCGGGCTGGTCTATATTGATGCGTTGGGGCTTCCTCGACCACTGACCGGGGCCTTTGCTTCGGTTTACCGTCTGCGATGCAAAAATCGCGACGTGGCCCTACGCTGCTACCGGATCACTATAATCAGCTGAACGCGGGCGATCTAATCTCGATACTCTATAGCCCCGACAATCCACGAAGTGCAATTAGCATGCCGTTATCGAGTTCTCAAGCCGAAGGTCGATCGACTAGAACACCAGCCAAACAATCCTTGACGGGTGAGTCGCCCGATAGCGCGGCCAGTTTGTCTGTCGAGCGGCGCGTCAAATGAGGATACACATGACGGCTAATCACCGGTGGGTGCTCGACTCTTCTACCTCGTTCCTGCAAGTGTTGCGGCTTGTAGCCGGACCTTGCTTTCCAGTGTTCCTATCTGCTGGACTTCCATCGTTACGACATCGCCATCTGCTAACCAAGGATAGACTGCTGGCGAGAGTTCCTGGTTTGTCTGCGGATCCATTTTTGCCATAAACTCAGCAATGCAGCCATTACCAACGGTGCCGGATCCCAACACATAACCGGCATGAACAGTTATGTTCTGCTGCCCAAGCCAGGCGATTATACGAGGGAAAGACCAGGCCGCCTGCTTCCCTGACGTGGGATGAGTATGATAAAGCGTCTTGTAATTTGATCGGCTACGTTCTTTGCCGTTAATTCTCAAGATCATTTCGAGATCGAGAACGCCGTTTTCATCCATCTGAAATTCTGAAGCTCTCACTAATTTCGGTCCAAACGTCTTGCCCATTATCGATTTGCTGTTGGCTGGTCCAAGCCCCTCTATATCTTTCTTTTGAATATCCCGAGCGGACCAGTCATTCATGATAGTCAGATAGCAATTCTCGCGAAAGAACTTCAAGGCCTCATTCTCATCACTAATCAGCGCCGTCTTTGTTATGAAGCAGGCCAACTCGAACTCATAGTCTGGAGCCTTGACGCAACTTGGCACGATCACTTCGTCATTGGGTCCAAATACTTTTTCTGGCGGCAGGTCAGCAATGTAGTACGCTGCATGGTCATACCAGCCAGGCCACACACTGGCACCACGCTTGTCTCTTATCTGCACGATATGTTTTTCGAAACCAAGAAAATCCAACAAAAGGGTCGGTTCGGGAATCTCGGTTCCCAGAAAATTCACGGTTTTGTAATCGCGTTTCAAAAGCATAACTTATACATCCTGCCTTGTCAGTCGGGAACCTTCGATCCTATAGGAAACGAAAAGCCCAGTTGAAATTCCTCAAGAAGGTATAACGTTTCGGCAATGTCAGGAAGAAGACTCGCCAATGTACAGAAAGCCAAGAGAAAAGTGTTTCTATCCTTAGACGTAGCGACTGCCCTGCTGTCTTTAGTGGGTCTATCTAATCAATCAAACTCAGCAAAAACGTAAGAGGGAGAGGCTTTCGACTCTCCCTCATTCCACGTTCAGAATTATCTACCGCTACTGAGATTTTATGGGTTGAATGTTGACTGACTAGTTCGATTGAGCGACCTTTACGGGCTCATCAACCGGTCCCAGTGAGGAGCGAAGCGGTACTGCCGGTTCTGCTTTGGAAGGATCGTAAGCGGAGTAAGCTCCGCGTCTGCCAGTGACCTGGAAGAGAGCGGCAGCCATCTTCATGATGCGTTCCATTACGTTCCTATCCGCGCTGGAACCCTTGGTGTACATGGTGGTGAGGAGGTTGCTCTTTTGAATCAAGGCGATGATCGAGAGTTCGCTCTTAATCAACGAATGTTGTCCGTCAACAATGAATCTGGTGACTTTGCGGCGCCCGATGTTGTCGCCCTTCACCGCAGCGTCCACCGAACCGTCGTTGGCACCGATAACGAGTTCTTCGCCCACACCGATGTTTACCGACTTGCCAGCGACCAACACACGTACCGTTTTGCCAACGGTATCGCACAAGTTGCGTACTTTGAGCAAATCGCCTTCTTTGGTTACGTGAACAATCGAGCCGGCGGCTGCATCAACGGTATGAAGACCGGCGGTGATAGTAGAACGTCGAGAGGCGCTGACTATCACTTCACCGTGCTTGAGGTCGAATGAGGAGTCACCGAGGGTGGTGACAACGGCTTGAGCGGAGGGTCGCATGTATGCTGCCTGTCCACCAAAGAGGCCGGCTTTCTTGGCTACAAACCCAGTAAGCACGGTGCTTGCATTGGCTACAGCGGACTGAACCATGGACCCGGCGTCTTTCGCCATCGATACCACATCGACGGGAGAACTTGCCGGTACCGAAGTTGGTGCAATGGCTGGTGGAGCGGGAGCATTATTGATTGGTGCCGATGAAGTGGTAGTTGTGACTCCGAAGAACGGAGCGACGACATCAATGATTCCTTGCACCGCTGGTGGCATCTGCAATGGTTGAACCGAATGTTGCGCAGGCAGGCTGGAAGCGGGTGCTGAGGTCGTAGCCGGAATCACTGCCGCAGCAGCGGGCATGGCTACCGGAGCGAAGACCGGGCTGGCAACTGGAACAGAAACCGGAACGAGTGTAACGTTTCCTGCGCCCGGCGGGTCAGCAGTAATGCTGTTGCCATTCAACTGAATTGCATTGTTACCAGCCGCAGCAGTACTGTCTCGGAAGAATTGCAGTTGAGCGTTCGTCGCGCTGAGGTTGGTGGTGCCTGTATTAACGAAATTATTGTTACCCCCTCCAGGTCCCAAGAAGATGGCGCCGGTACCGCTGGTCGTCTGATTGACAGTACCCCCTATGATCAAGGCTCCGGTTTGACCTGGCCCGGCTGCCGGTATCGCTCCTTGCGTTATTGCGATACGTACGTTGCCCTGGGGCACGCTAAAGGCATTTGCATTAATACCGATGCCAGAATTGAGAACAATCATGTCCGACGCAGAAGTAGTGGTCATGTTGTGCTTAACAATGAAATCGCCTGCGACACTCACGAATGAAGTGAGATTCAGAAGCCCGATATTAGCGCTCAGCGTGGTGTTGCCGCCGACGGTAGCACTGGTACTGCCGTTGGAAATGGAGCCCACGGTGAGACTTCGAAGCGAGGAGATATTGAGGAGCCGCGGTGTGCCGAAGCCGGAGACCGAGACGGTTCCCGCCAGGTTGATCGCCCCCGTAGCCGAATTGAGAGTGGAGACATTCAAATCGCCATTGTTGGCAGTGAGTGTTCCGCTAGAGGTGCTCGTCAGGCTGCCACCCGCTGTTACCGTCAAAGTTCCGTTATTGGAGCGGACAGCACCGTTGAGAGAGATCACACCAGTGGCAGCAGTCGGGGCCGTCAACGATACTGAGTTACCAGTTACATTGGAGAAGTTGCCCACAGACAGTCCCAACTGGGTAGAAGTGGCGGACAAGGTGCCGGTACCATTGGCCGTGACGCTCAGGAGGCTTACCTGACCGGCGGCAGTGATGCTGACATTGCCATTGGTGCCGGAGGAAATCGACGTGCTGGCTTGCTGGGTGAAGGGCGAATTTACACCGTTGTTGGCAGTGATAGTGATATCGTTTGGCGCCGCACCACCAGTCGACACGTTGCGAACGCTGATACCCAGAATGCCGCCGGACGTCATAGTGATTGTTCCACCAGTGTTCGTTGCCACGTCGCAACCAAGAACGATTCCGCCAGCCGCGCCGGTTTGAGTCAAGCTAATGTTTCCACTGCCTGCTCTGACGCTAGCGCTAAATCCGGCGCTATTGAGAGTGCCGCCATTGCTTGCGATGAGCCCTATGTCGCCACCGGCTCCGGGACCGAATTTCCCGGTGGATATTGCCCCCAAGGTCAGGGAATGTCCAGAGTTGATGTTGACAGAGCCGGTTCCCATGGCCGAGACGGTGACGTTGGTCAGATTTATGTCTCCGTCGATACCGTTAAAGGCAGTAGTGGTTATTGAGACATTGGCATTGGAGCCGGATGTAATAGCTGCGTTCGAGAGGCCGGTGAAACCAATGCGGGAACTAGTTGTTATTGCGCCTCCCGCTGCGGTGGAGAGTCCGTTGGTCGTGATTGAGCCCATTGGTGCGGTAACCGTAATGCTGCCGGAACTGTTTGTTCTTACGGTGCCATTAAGCACTACATTGTTTCCGGCTATCGCAGCTACTTGAATGAGAACGTTGCCAGTGCCTGTCGTAATGGAACCACCATTCTGCGTAATAGTGGCATTGGATGAGAGAGTGATTCCGCCATTCATTGTGCTCACGTTATTCACGACAACATTGCCGCCACTCACGATGAACACAATGCCCGTGCCACTTGCGCTAATAGCTCCGTTCAACGTAAGAGGAGTTCCACCAATGATGGTAATACCGCCGGTCTGGCTGGAAACGGTCCCCCCAGTTTGTGTGGTGGTACCAGGTCCTGCGTTAGTGAGAGAAATACTGTTGCCGGCATTGATACTGGAGAACGTGAGGTTTCCCGCGTTAACAACCACGTCGAGGCTGCCTCCGACGCTGACTTGATTAAGCTGAACACCGTTATTCTCCTGTACGAATACGTTGTTACCAGCCCCGAAGCCATTACTGTTGAGGAAGTTAACATCGGTAACGATACGTGCAGCAGCGGGGCCCCCCACAGCACCGCCTGTGTTGAAAGTAAGAGTATCGCCAGTGATGACGCCGCCCGTCCGGGTGATAGAGCCACCAGCGTTCGAACCCAGGGTGATGGTGCTGCTAGCCCCGGTGCCTGTAATGTTGTTCTGAAGGATGATTCCGGTATTGGAACTGAAGTTGATCTTGTTGGCACTGCTGACACCACTGACGGTGAGGTTGCCGCCGGTAGTCACATTGAAACTACCAGTGACATCGGAGCGTAGAAGCGTGAGTGCATTATTGCTCGAGACCGTCGCGTTGTTCGCAGCAGTGATACCGAGTGAAGTAACGGTAGCCAAAGTAGAGGCCGACGCATTGATATCGCCGTTGAAGGTACCGAGGAAGAGAGTGGGCGTAGTGATGGGACCGCTGATGTTGATGGTTCCGCAAGCCAGATAATCGAAGATACCGGCAGAGGCGCTCGATGTATTGAGCATGACTGACGGAGGGAAGCCCTGCGGAGAGCTAGCTGCGGCGGCGGCAAACAAGAAGACGTTACCACTGGTGTTGGCTGAGATATTAGTAGCCG
>JAKFUT010000415.1 GCA_021732565.1 Candidatus Obscuribacterales bacterium | reverse complement strand
CTCGTGGGCCACTGACAAATTGTCGTAAAGGCGTCAGACGCCCCGACCGGGTCCTGCCTGAGCGAGTGTAAGAGATTCGTGGCCGTTCGCGGGCCCGGGTTCTAGCAGGCAATTCACCGGCTATCGCTTCTTGCGTCCGACCAAAACTGACACCGCTACTGGTGGCAACGTAGTATCATAACTACTTCTTCAACATCTCTGAAAATACCTCAGCGCCGTGCTGAGCGGTGGCGTCATCGATCAAGCCGCTGGGGGAGCCGGCCGCACCAATAGCCCCTACGATTGCTCCACCTGCTCGTAGCGGAACACCACCCATTAGCACCAGAGTTTTCGGAACAAACGGTAAGAAGGTGTTATCTTCCTTTCCTGCTTTGACCTGGTCAAGCAGCGTACGAGTAGAGTCTTTGAGATTTATTGACGTCCAGGCTTTTTGCGTTGCTCCTTCAACGAACTGTTCTGTGGCACCATTTGCGCGAAGCATCACGAGGGGAATCCCCGCATCATCAACAATTGCTACAGCCATGTTGGCTCCTTTTGTCGCTCCAAACTTCAAAGCCTCTTGCGCGACCGTCAATGCTGCATCCATCGTAATGGTTGTTCTGGTCATTGTGACGGCGCTTTTCTCAGCAGGGTTGGCTGGAGAGGGCAGTGCGGCAATTAGAATTGCCGCAGCGGAGAAGACCACTAAGTTGGACTTCCTTTTCATTATCAATCTCCTTACTGGCAGGACCTACGGATCTCGATTTAGGGAAATCCATAACGAGAACAGCGTTGCGCAACTAACGGATCGCGTCTGAGATGTACTTCAGCCGCCGAATATCCAACAATCAGAGGGTGATTCAAATCGTGGAAAATGCATATTAGAATCGGCCGTGTCACTGTGAGCGAGGGCTAGAGGAAGTTGCAATCGATGCGTTGTGGCAACAATTAGTGAGTCCGACCGAAATATTGTACAACATTTCGGTCGGTACACGTGCCAGGGACATCGCCGGGAAACGCTGACGTCAAAACTCTTGGCAGTGGTGTGCGGTCACGCCGCTTGTTTTTGATCCGCGGTCTGATTATGCCAGTCGATGTTACGAGTGGTGTATAGAACTACCGTTAGTGCAATAAAGAGTCCAATTGCGCCAAACAGTAATGACATGTCTTCCAGATGCAGCAATACATAAAGGTAGCCGTACAATAAGGACAACGTGCCGGCCATGATCTTCCACAAGAGCGGACTGCGCGCTTTCGAGAATGCCCTTGTGTACCAGGTGATTTGAGCGATAGTTGCCGTGCTTGCAATTATGTAAGCCCACACGAACGGAATATACTCCGAGATGGCAATTAGCATGAGAAAGAAAAGGCTCAACGCCAATCCGACCAGCAAATACTGCATTTCATGTATTCGCACCTTCGTTATTATTTCGAAAATGAACAACATCAGAAATGGCATGATGATGAACAGGCAGCCATATTTCACTGCGCGAACAGTAGTTCGATAGAACTCAACGGGAGTAGCGAGAGTAACTCCTACCATGTACTGTGCCAGCGAGTTTTTTAAGTCGGGATCGCGATCGGTCCAAAGTTGGGGAAAGTTACGATTAAAGTATGATACCTCCCACTCCGCATTAAACCCGTTCTTTCCCACATTTTTGTGGCTCGGAAGATATCCGCCGGTAAATGTTGGATCTTTCCAAGTTGAAGTGAGAGCTATTTTATTCTCTTTGCCCGCAGGAAAGATGTCGAATTGGTGATTACCGTTTAGATGCAGTGTAAAGGAAAACGGGTAAGTGCCGCTCTTTTGAAGATCATCCAAAATGGCGTGCTGACCGGCTTCAAGGAGCGTGAGTCCATTGGTGCCCGGCGTGAACCTAAAGTGCCGCCCGTTCCATGTCAGCGTACTTTCCTTCCGGATGCCTCGTAAATCAGACACGCCGAGCGTGATGAAGGCTTCCCGCCACATCACGTCGCTGTCTTTGATCTTCCGCTGTGCGATTTCCGAAGTATCAAACTTTCCTTTGAATTCGATCTCGCTGGAATAAATAATGCTTTTGAACTTACCGCCATCTCTTATCTCGGGAATCAAGTTTCCATTAACCGCCAGGTGATCAGGAAAGAGGTGCATAAAGCTTGTCTCGGTTCTCGTTAGTTTCACTGTTTGGGCAGGCTCTAAGCCGTTCTTCGTGACTGTCGAGTCATCGGCGATTTGCTTTTCTTCAATGACCTGATATTGGTACGGAATTGTGAGTATCGGACCGACAATGGTTTGCTGACCGGGACCGGGACCCTGGTAATCTTGAGGGTATTGCACGTTGAAAGTTTGTCGCTCTTCGATGGTTCCCAAAATCAAGTACAGCGGTATCTGCAGCAACCCGAACACAAACGCAATTAAGACTACCTTAACGGTTGCGGGGTTGAACCGCTTTGGCTTTTGGGGGGATTGTGGTTGCTCTCGAGGAGCAGGCGATTCACCCGGTTCGTTCATATTCAATTTCCCGTCGATGCATTGAATCGCATGATACACCGTCATCAAGCTTCTTGCTGCATCGTCGCAATCCAGGAGTAGCAGTACGAAATGAGGGATAGGCGAATTGCTAGTTGTCGATTAGCCCGTTAAATCGCTGCAAAGTTTCTGCAAGAAATCAGGCTTGGATTCTTCGCCGGAATTTAACGTTGTTTGCTCAACGATAGATCTACGTCTAACTTGCAGGCTCACGACCGCCACTGGTTGAGGCGGTGCTTGCAGGCTGCTAATCGGTTGGCTCAAGTTCGGCCCGATTAAGCTGAATCTTCCGAATCTGTTCCCGTCGGATCCCGGGTTCTTTGAAAACCCTAATTTATCCATCTTCAGTACAGGAATTCTCCAGATTCTCCCCTTAGAGTATGTAGAAGAAAACAAAATCTGGTTGTGATGTTTTTCAACAAATTATGTGCACGGGCGATCGAGAGGCATGGCTGGTAATGGCAGAGAAAATGAACGATGCTCAGTTCAGAGAACGGATTCGCGAGCTGGTTAGCGAAGCCCTCAGGGCACGCAATTCAATAAGTATCTTATTGAGAGGATTGAAGTCGATCAATGATCAACTTCGTCGCGAGGAACAGCAGGGTACCAATACATCCATTTCCGGTAAGGCAGAAGTATTTCGGGTTCGCAGCGGGTTGGTCCTTACTCTGGGATACAATCCGTGGGAATTCGCTAGCGAGGGCTCGTAAGTATTCTTCCAAGTTTCACTTTCATTCAGCTCCATTGAGCTGCGATCTGGAAAATAGGTGTGTTCGCCGACGCGCTGTCAGGAAAAAATAGATGAACTTATTGATGACCAATGGGCAGCGGCACCGGCGCTAGACCGCCCTGAAAATTCATCTGATAAGCCGACAGGACATAGTCGGAAGTAATGTGTATGTCAGGCGGGATAGCAGTATTACCGGCGCTATCAACGAATCCCCACTGGTGCCCGTCGATGGTTACGGCAGCCAGTCCTTCTGAGAAATGAGCATAGGCAACATACTTTGGCTCCACAACAAAGGAACCGTGACCGTCTATTATACCGCTCATACCCGACCTCGTAACGAATGCTCGATCATTGAAAAAATCGCTGGCGGCTGAAAATTGGGGCTTGATCATCATGGTACCGCCGGAGGTGTTGAGATATCCCCAAAGTCCTTTGATCTTTACTGCTGCCAACCCTGAGTGAAACGACATTGCCTGCTCGTATTTGAGCGAATCGAGCAACTTTCCTGAAGTGTGAATGAAGCCATATCTTCCGTGCTTGCTAACGCACGCGAGTTCCTCGCGAAACGGTTCCAGTGTGTCGTATTCCGGTTCTATCAGTAGTTTGCCTGATCTGTCAATAACTCCCCATTTCCCCCGCTGTCGAACGGGTGCGACACTGCCGGAAAAGATTAGGCAATCTTCGTATTGTGGATCAATTATCCATGCACCTTTGTGGTCGATATATCCCCATAAGTCAGGTGAGCGAACGCCAATTCCACCATCGAGCATATCTTCAAAGCCGGTACAGTTCTTGCAGACAGTCTGCCCTCGTGAATCAACGATGCAGGGCTCGCCCTGATTGACCACCGCTGAATAACCATTCTCTGAAAACGCGCCGGCACGGTCAAACTTCGGGGCGATTGCCAGAGCACCTGTTTTGTCAATGAATCCCCATCTTCCTTTGTACTCCACCGCTGCCAGCCCGTGTGAAAATCCGAGGCAATCATCATATTTCAGATCGACTACGGTATCGCCTTCGGTATTAATGAACCCGTATTTGCCATCTTGTTTCACCCATGCAAGTCCATCGGAGAAATCACCAACTCTCTCGTATGTGGGCTCGATCACAATCTGTTGTCGGTCAATAAATCCGTACTTGTCTCCCTTCAGCACGGCTGCCAAGCCATCGTGATAATTCCCTGGCCGTTCCCCGCCGCTGCGAATTGTTGTTGCTCCACGAGAATTGATAAATTCCCACGAATCATCTCGACAAACCGGGGCTAAGCCGCAGGAATAATCGCCTGCGTCCTGGAACTCGGGAGCGACTGCGATGTTACCGGTCTTGTCTATGAAGCCCCATTTTTTACCCACCTTTACCGCAGCCAATCCTTCATTGAAAGGGTGAGCTTCGTCGAATTTGAGCGGACAGACGATCTTACCTTGAGCGTTAACGAAACCGAATTTACCGCACTGTTCCACTTTGGCCAACCCTTCCTCAAAGGTAGATGTTGAATCGTAATCAGGCGAAATGACGAATCGACCGGATGTGTCGACAAATCCATGGCGACCTTGCAAGCATGCCGGGGCCAATCCTTCGACATAGCGTCCTGTTAAGTCACATGGAAGCAAGGCTATGGTTTTTCCGGACTTGTCGATGCTTCGCCATTGTCCCCGTGATTGGGCCGGGGCCAGACCATTGGAGAACTCACCGACCTTGAAGTATTTCGCTGGTATGGATAGTGTTCCATTCTTGTTTATGAATCCCCATTCGGCGTGCATTTTGACCGCAGCGCAGCCGTCTGAAAAATGCTTGGCGTCTTGAAATCGCGGCTCTATCGCACTGCTTCCGCTGCTGTTAATGAACCCGTAACGCTCTCCTTGCCTTACTTGAGCAAGCCCTTCACTGAATTCGCAGGCACCGTCGAATACAGGTTTGATGCGAACCTTCCCCTGTTTGTCAATGTAGCCGTATTTGTAGAATTCGACCGAAGATTGCTGACTTGAATTTGTTCCATATAACGCTGCTAGCGCCATAACCACAAGCACCATGGCCACAATCTGTAGCAGCTGTTGAGCCCTGCGGAGCGATACAGGTGTTGACTGTTTGGAGACAGCGGCTTCTTGAACTAATCTGGACAGCTTTCTTCCCGTTTCGCCGTCTGCTGCAATGTGGTTATCGGCTTGAGGCTCTATGATGTGATCGGTTGGCACGGGTTCGCCGGAACGTAGTTTGTTCTCCCGGTCCGTTGTTTCGGCTGGAGCCCCAGCGGGCGAATCGTCGGATTCGGCCGCGGCCTGGTCCTTGTTTTCGTCGAACTGTCGGGCGTCCTTCATGGCCTCTACTCCTCCTTTGAGATAGTTATTCCGTAGTGGTGGTGCGTTTAGCCATGAAGCTACAAAATAGTTCAGAGTAGTTTATTGTATTCGATTGGATTGAAGGATGGTGATGGGCTTAATGCGGTTCACTCGGCACCAGCGCAAGACCGATGTACGGTTGTGCCAGGTATCAAAATTGTGTTTGACAATTTTGCGATGTAGTTTCGGGGATTTTGAAGAGTGCGGCTGACGCTGGTTATCCATGGCGCTGCGAGTCTGGTGCGGCGACACCAACGTTTGTCCAGCTCGTAATTGTACGAGACGAATGTAATGCCATTCTCTATTTTTGTGAACGAGGACGAGTATTAATTCGCCGAACTAACAAGAGGGGTACCCGGGGCAGGAGTCCCGATTTATTCATTGCGTCACTTCGCTTTCTTGGTGGGCTGAGCGTTCCTGAGAGCGCTAGAAGCTTTGTCGGCAAACTTCATATCTACGTTATCAGCGAAGCTGCCGGCGCTTTTCAGATCTCCTACTTCTTTGCGCAGCGCGATCGCCCGATTCCAGGCATTTTCCGTCAGCAGGGGAGATGCGGGGATCGTTCCTTCTGCGATCAGACGCTTCAGTGCTTCCCGAACGACAGGTTCCGCGACGTCTGGAAATTCTGCTTTCGCCACCGACACGGCCCCTTCGTAATCGGTTTGAATGTAGCTCATCGATTTTGCCAGGGCATTGACGGCTTTTTGAACGTCTTCGGGATTTTTTTTCAAGAAATCATCAGATACTGTCAATCCCGTAAAAGCGAAATCACCAAGAATCTTGGCTGGAGTATACACAACCTGACCGCCCTCATGCGTGGCGAGCGACACTATCGGCTCGATTTCGAGAGCCATGTCGGCTTGCTTCGCTTTTAGCAGTGCCAGCAAAGTGCCAAATGCGCCCTGCACTATTTTTGCATCTACTGGCTTGCCATTATTCTGCAATATGTTTTTCATCACTGCATAGCTAGTTGACGGCGCTGTGTATGTGGCTATGCGAAAACCCTTGAAGGCCGATGCATCATCAAATTTCTTTATGTCTTTGCGAAAGGTCACTACCCAAAAGGGAACACCTCGCACGATGCTTGCCACCACCTTGCCTCCCTGACCGCGTTCTCTTGCGATCGCGGTGAAGGTCGGGTCAGCGACACCAAACTGTGCATTGCCGGTAACTACGGCCGTAAAGGTCTTTTCGTCGCCGCCGGTGCTCACCAATTTTACGTCTAGCCCTTCCTCTTTAAAGTAGCCTTTTCTCACCGCTACATAAAGTGGCATATAGAGAAACACATGCCCGAACTGAGCGATAGTGACAGGCTTCGTTGGACTTGCGGGTCCGGCAGAAGCATTCAATTGAATTATGCTTAGTAACAGCACGGCAAGAATAATTCGAATGGCGTTTTTCATCACTCACCTGGAAGTTAAGTTTTAGAGTTCAAGACCATCAAGGCAGAATTCTACCATTGTGAAAGCCAACTGCTCCCTTACCTGGAAACGACTCCTTCCGCGATTTTGACTAAAAGACGGTGGCAGGAGAATCGATCTGTTGCTTTTAGCCTGAAATTGACGGGCGATATCTTGATTCTTTCGCAATCATGGTGCATAAATCTCGATGCGATCCGATGATGAGTTGCCCCGCACTGACTTCGTGTACATTCCCTCGAATTTCGCCGGGCTGATATTGAATTTACCAGGCATTTCCATGCGAAGGAGCGTATCAAACGTTGCCTCCCCTGCGCTCATGTCTCTTATGAAAAACACAATCTTATCGTCCAAAATGTCTCGGTGGGTATACCAATTTCCGCCAATGCGTTTGTCGCTAACAACCTCTGCTCCGCTTGGTAATGGTGCTTCCATGGATATATACGGGAATCGCTCAGGCGTTCGCACTGTTATTCGCATTAAGATGGTGTCGCCGGCGCGAACAGCTGACTGTTCAATAGGAACCTCACTAATATGCCGAGCGCCATCGGCATTCCTGACGGTTTTTAGCTTGAAAAATTCTCGCTCGAGTACCAGATCTGGAGGAGAACACTGAGACACGATCTTCTGCCCCGGTTTAACGGACCGTTCATATGTTAGCAAACTCGAATAATAGAGTTTGCCGCTTCCGAATTTGCTTATTGTCAGTGCGTTCTCATTGCCGGTTAGCGCCAGTGTTGATACCTGCTCCGCGCAATACTGGTTAGGTCTACCGAATACAAATGATGATAATGTTTTGCCCCCGGACCGGGTGGTCACCGTAAAATTGGTTGGTTTACCGCGCGAGGCTGCAAGCTCGTCCTCCAACAGTGCTATAAATACTGCCGCAGTAGTTTTGGTATTAATCCATCCGTTTTCGTCATGCTGAAGCAATATCCACCGTCGTATTGAACTGAGCAACTTCTCGTTGTCGGGCTCTACTGTCAATACTGCTCGAAGAGCCAGCGCTGTCGTCTCTACCCCGGTGAAACGATACGTATAGTCCCGTATCCCGTGAATCCCGAGTCTTTCATAAAGAGCAGGCGTATGGTCCCATTGCGTAAATTCCCAGTTCTTGTTTGCAAGTGCCATGAGTTGTTTGTAAGCGGCCTTGCTAGCCGGCCTGTCACCGAATTGATTGAAGGCCAGCACTAAATACGACAGAGATTCCGGTCCTAGAGTGTGAATGGTTGCGCATGTCTTGCGCAGTGCCATCTGATTCGGCTGCTTGCCGTAAAGGCTAAGCGCATAAGTTACATAAGCATTATCAGTGCCAGTCTCAAGGTTTCCAATATCGCCGAAGCTACCAGAGTACTCTTGCAAACGCTCCAGACCGGAGTCAATCATTGATTTGTCGATCGTATAGCCACACTGAGTGAGCCAGTGGAGTCCTTCCATAACATAGGCGGTCAGGTATGCAGAACTCTTGTCGTTTGCCCACCAACCCCAGCCTCCATCTTCATTCTGATGCTCTACGAGTTTTATAAATGCTTTCTTGTACACGTGATCAAATAACTTCTTTGTCTCTTCCTTTATTGGAACACCCAGCTTCCGGTGCAACTGCATTGCTACTACAGACGGTATCAGCCGGCTCATTGTCTGTTCCGTGCACCCGTAAGGATAATCAATTAACTCGTCAAAGCTCCCCAGTACCGGTCCGATCGCAGAGGAAGCAACGCCAAGCTTGAAGTGGCCAGACCGTCCGTCAGATGACATCTTTAACGGAATTTCGGTGACACGATTGTCATCCTTCAAAGTGCCATTCTTTGCGGCGAACACTGTATAGCTAAACGGGCGAACTGGAATTTCCTCCGCAAGGGCATCGTTGCCTGTCTGCCCCGCCGCCTTGAATATGATTCGCCCTTGTCCTTTAGCCACCGCCTGAAGTGGCCAGGTGACCTTCCCAACCTCGTGCGGTGGAATCATTATTGATTGAAGGCTGGCTTTGCCGATTTTGAAATGGACCGAAGCAAAGAGGTTCAGCTTGATGTTCTGCTTGTGGTCTGTGTAGTTGTGGACGATTCCTGTTACGAAACCAGCATCACCCTCAGTAAAGAATCGCGGCATAGAGAGTCTTGCTACCAACGGTTTTGTCGCTATTATGCTAGTTCGCGTGGAACCAACCGCGGTGTCTTTCGTTATCGCCTCCGCAGTAAGACGCCAGGCGGTCAAATTGTCCGGCAACTTTACTTGTAGAGTGGCAAGGCCTTTTCTGTCGGTTTGAAGCGATGGCGACCAGAATGCCGTGTCGCGAAAATCAGAGCGAATGACTCCGGAATTTTGCACCGCGTAGTCCGATTTCGCCACTTGCGAAATAGACTGCCCGGTGTTTACTTGCAGATTTTCTGAACGTGAGTTCGAGTATCTTGCTTCGCTGCCGCCAGAGCATGAATTGAGTCTATTGAGCTGCGAAACCACTTTTGAAAAGGCACTGGAAATTGCCGTTTTTAGTACGTCGCCAAAGGTGAGGGGAACCAAATCGAGAGTTAAGTTACTACTTGCTCGGTCAAACGATTTGCGCAGATGGGTTGACAAATTTACTGGATGGCCGAAAAGGGCTTTGGCAATACCGCAACTGGTATCTGCTTTGAGGGCGAAGATTTTTTCATCAACCAGCGCCAACATCAAATTTGCTCCCGGTGCAGGTTGTCCAGTGCTGGTCCGCGCAGCTATTTGGAATTCGGCCATTTCACCCGGTTGGTATTTATGTTTTGTTGGTTTGATGTCCAGTGACAAGAGTTGCGTCTTTGGAGTTACGCTGACCTCCACTGGATCGGCCTCAATAACTTCCCTTTGCGAATTCACAGCACAAACACCCAAACGTGTACCAATCGCATATGATTCCTTGATCGGCAACTCCAGCGACCAGTTGTCTTTTCCTAACGGAAGATTACGGTGATCAAGGTTGAATCCTTCAATTGTTAGCAGACCTGTTGCCTTAGCAAAGCGGCGAGGCCGCAATATTATTGCGCGGAGCGTTTCTCCGGGCATATACCGAGATTTGTCTAGCTCGATCTGGAGCTGTGCGGTATCCCCGCATTCGTTCATCGGTCCGTCACCGGTGAACCAGCAAGCCGCCGAATCTCCGGCGACGTGCCCTTCATCATCGGTAGCACGCGCCTTTATGAAGCATCGACCACCTGCCCACATCTTATTTGCAGTAATGATTATTTGAGCGTAGCCATCTTTGTCGGTAATGGCATGTTGTTCGACCAGCACTGTACCCTTCTCTGCGTAGCTGGCGGCGAGCCAGTCGTAGTCCCGGTGTTCGAATGATATGTTAACAGGCAGCCCGGCGACGGGGCGGCGATCATATCCTATTGCCCTTATACTCACGGTCATTTTTTGGTTTGCCGAAATCATAGTGTGGTTTGTATTTGTCATCAGGGCAAATCGTGCCGGGACTACTATGGCCGTGCCGAATCCTTCAACTGTCTTGTGACTTAAATCGGTCACTTCTGCCGACACAGAGAATTTCTTTTCAAGGTAATCGATTTCAAATGGACCTTTGTTCGAGAAGCCTGTTGATGGAGGCGTCTTAATTTCGACTATTGCTTCGCCCCGGGCGTCGGTTTGAACAGAGCCTCGGCTCTCGTCAAGAGAATCGCTGTAGTAATTCGATCGGTTGCGATCTCCGCATGAGACACACGAATACTGCGATGTATCGGCAAGGTCAGAACGAATACTCCAGTCTGGTTGCGAACGAATCTTGTAATTTACCGTGGCGTTGGGTACCGGCGCACCAAAAAAATAGTTTGCTTTAATTTTGAATTTCAACGTTGAGCCGGCAACAGTGATCCTCGACTCAGGCAAAATTTCAACGTTGTACTCCGGTTTGCGGAACTGCGCGACCTCTGCATTTGTCACCACCGTGGTGCCATCGACAAACGTGGCCACAATTTGGTAGTCACCAGTTCGTCCATTCTCCGGAATAACAAAGCTTCCGTGAAAATCGCCAAATTCACCAGTGCGTAGCTTGCATGCTGCGATGTTGCTGTGTTCCGGAGAGATAAATTTCACATCCACCGGTATACCCGAACCCGGGTTCTCAAATCCCTTTTGGCTTATAGTGCGAGTTATACCGCGAAAAAATATCGTATGACCGAGTCGATATATTGTGCGGTCGGTCACCACGTTTGTTCGCCGCAGATCCAATGGCAAACGGTGGTTTGGCAGTTGCCGACCTGCCTCCATTGAACTGGAGAAATTCCAGACCGATGGAAAATCACAGGGACTATTGCGGGTAATGGCGAAGTGTCCACCGGCTTCAGCAGTAAAGACTACAGATGCGGGATCTGCCCGGCCGCCCAATGACAAATTGGTACAACCATCCGCGTTCGTCTTGCCGGATGCGATTGGTTTCATATGTGTGTTGTTGTTGTTGGACTGCTGCGGGTTAGTCTCATACATCCCGAATGCGTTGATGGAGGCGTTGGCAATTGGTTGTAGTGTATGAACTCGACTTAAGGAAAAGTCGCCACGGCGACTTGTCATGATGGCCTTTTACGGGCAACGGTGCTAATCTTGCCGGATCTTTTTGTGGAGATGGCTTGTGCTGCCCATTTCGGATATTCCCGCATGCGT
>JAKFUT010000308.1 GCA_021732565.1 Candidatus Obscuribacterales bacterium | reverse complement strand
ACGGTGAAGAGTGATAATCGCAGCCCTGTTCGGAGATTTGCTCGGACAGGGTCCCGGGCCCTTTTTGATATTATCGCCATAACAAGGGCTGTGATCCAGGAAACAACCAATAAACCGCCACACGCAATTCCAACAGGGGGAAAAGTCTTGGTAATGTTTGCTTCGCCGCCCGAAACCAATATTCCAAAACCGACAGCATAAATGAGTACAAACATACCAATGTTGGCGAAAATTACCTTCGCGGTTTTGCAGCCTCGCATGACTGCGATCGTCGTTGGTAATGAGAGAATCGTGACGGCAACTACGGCAGCGAGGGAGGGTATGGCACTTCTTAAATCCAGAACAGTGGCGAACAGTGGTACGCCCAAAACGACAAGGCTGGCGATAACAAGGGCGACACTGAACAGGCTCACTGCCTTTCTGCTTTTTTCTGCCGGCAAATCTGGCATTGAGATTCTGGCTGCCGGCTCTATCAGCGTGGTTTGATCTGTCTTGATGAGATTGTCGCTGGCGTGATCCGATTCCGTTCGGGTCGGGGATGTGACTAGCGGTAAGTCTCTTTCGGAGTTCTCGGGCTGAGGATTTTCCACTTCTATTTTGGCTTCTGAGTCTGTCGGCCTGGTTTCATCTGTTGTGGTGAGATTGTCGCCCGTGTGAACAGATTCAGCTTGAATCGGGGATGTAAGTGGTGTTGAGTTTAATTCAGCGCTCCTTTTGTCGACGTTTTCTTCAAGTCCACCGGTTTCTGATGCTGGCGCGGCCGCATCCTCTGCCTTGATGACATGGTCGACTGGCTGCACCGATTCCATTTCACTTAGCGAATTGACTGGTGCCGAGGTTCCTGCAGTGTTCTTCTCTATGTCTTTTTGTTCAGCGTTCTCCGGACCGGTTATATTTTCTGGCTCTGACATCAATTCTCCGGGTGGCGTGGTATTGGAAGCGCACAGTTAATGGGCCGAGAAGGAAAGTTAGGTCGCCGGTCAGTAGAATTGGCTAGCCATTTGGCCAGTAACGCCAGCACAGCCACTCGGGGAGTTAAACGAAATCAGTCTAGCAAAGTTCCTCTATTTTGAGGCACACTAATTGCTCTCGGCATCGAAAGCTGTAATACGGTAGAGAATTACAGCTTTCTCAAAGTAGTGTTTACCAGGCACCACTTCTTGCGATTCCCGTGTCATCGATTGATTTCGCGCTAACTCCAAAGTAAAGCCTGGCAGCAGTACGGGTGATTTCGTAGACGGCCGGTTTTCTCATATTGGACAGTCCGATTACAACTGTTTCCGATGCCGGGAAAATCAATATTGTTGGAGCCATACCGGGTAAGCTGCCGTTCATTGCAATCAACTGTCGATTGCCAAAGGCTCGCGCACTTTTTTGTGATCCCCATCCAAAAGCCCACGGGCACGGCGCACCACTGGCTAATGGCGGTCTGCTGTACCAGAGCGTTTGCATTCCTTCCCTGGATAATATTTTCCCTTCCAGCAGTCCGCTGGAATATCGCACCAAGTCGCTACTGCTGGCAAAGAGAGAGCCTGAAGCGAATCCAACTTCCGGTGATCGGTAGCGGGTAATGATTGTCTTGTTAGGACCGGGCACATACGGGGTCGCCACCACGGCGCTTCCGTTTAAACTGACCTGAGTGCCTGTGTGTCTCATACCGAGCGGCTTACAGATTCGTTCTTGAAGCGCCTCGAAATACGTTTTACCTGTAACATGCTCGATGATGGTGCCCAAGATTCTGTAACCAGGATTCGAATAAAGGCACCTTGTGCCTGGTTCGCAGGCGAGCCCGGCTTGTTTCACCAGGTTGAATTCTTCGGTCCACGCTTTTTCGGATGCGCGACTGGCTGGTAAACCAGCAGACATACTGGCAAGTTGTCGAATGGTAATTCTTTTCCAGGAAGAAGGAATAGTGCTTAGATATTTCCCAATAGTATCGTCTAATTTAATTTTGCCCTCTTGCGCCAAGGCGAGGAGGCAGAGCGCAGTAAAAGTTTTTGTAATCGAGGCCAGCCCAAACACCGTATCTGGTGTCACCGGTGTGCTGGATTTTTGATTTGAGAATCCATAACCTTTTTGAAAAAACACTTTGCCGCCACTCACTATTGTGAGACAGTAGCCAGGAACGTTGAGTTCTTGAAGGCGCCTCTGCACCATGCAATCAATCTTTGACTTGAGTGCTTCACCTTGATCGTCGCCATGCGAATCTGCGAGTTCTGCAGCTTTGTCTATCGGCGTTCCAATGACGCACGAGCAGCTGAAAGACAGCACAAAAAAGATAGTTGCAGCGGCACACCCACCCCCGCGTCTGGCGAGAAATTTCATAAAATCAAGGCTGTGCGTCGGCTCTGTGTTCAGTTTGAGTAGATACTGCCGAAGCCTGATTAGATGTTTTTGAATCGGTGATGTCGTGTTCGCCTACAGCCATCTGCGGCAAATGATCCGATGTGCCGGTGGCGAGGTCCCGATCATCCGTTCTGGAACTTGTCGAGCTGTCGGTTCTTCCTACCGTTACCATAATCGCTGCCAATAGCCAGAAAATCAATTGTACCTGGGGGCGATAAAATACTGTATCAACTAAGCCATGAAGCATCATGGCTATCAGTGAGCTGGCTGCTCCGGCTATGATCCAACGCTCACTCGCTCCGCGCATTTTCCAAAAAGTTTGATGAGCACGAGACATAAGAGCAACAATGATGGCAATGAATGCAGCTAACCCTGCTACGCCGGATTCGACAGCAACTTCCAGGGGCACACAGTAAGTACCCAGAGCGTCGAAGCCGGTATGCATGTAAAGTCCATAAGTCAATCGAAACGTCTGGTTACCCGGACCTACACCTAGCCACCAATTATCAAGAAACATCTTGAGCGAAGAGGCATAGACATTCATGCGGTATGCGTTGGAGCTGTGTTCGCGACCCGCAAACATTGAGAGAACCCTGTGCTCGTAACTGGGAAACTGGTGCAGTCCAATTGCCAGCACGATGGGAGCCCCGACAAGTAGCAATAGCAACCACGTGCGCAGCTTGGGATATGCCACCCATAGTGACGTAAGACAAATTAATGCCAGCTCGGTTACTCCTGCAGTGATACCGATATAGCCACCACGACTGCCAGTGAATATACACGAAAGCATTGTAATTCCGGCTATGCCAAGAGGTATGACAAAACTATAGCGAAGCCATCCTTTTACGGATGTTCCGATCATTATTGCCATGCTGAGTGCAAGGGGAATCAGTGGCACCAAATATCCAGCCAGCAGGTTTGGATTTCGCAGCGTCGCAAAAACGCGGGTAGTCTTCTCTTCGACCGTCGGGTCTTCCCACGTTGCCAGTGGTGCGACCCCAATTTTGTACTGATAAACGCCGTAAAGAGAAATCAGGAAACCCGAAATCAACAAGCTACTTATTACTGTGAGACTACGGCGTTTGGTTTGAGTCTGGAGCACCGACACAAAAAGGAAATACGAAGCAATATACACTGCAAGCTTCGCCAGACCTTTTACGCTGGGCATCAGATAGTGCGATGCTGCTGTTGCAACGACATTGATACCGAAGAAAGCCAGCACCAGCATGTCTATGGCACAAGGACGAAACGTCTCCTTCCCTCCGAGCAAGGTTCCTATCAATCGTAAACCGATTGCACCCATCACAATCAGGGCCAGACCTTCCTTGTCGTTGGCAAATTGCGGGGCCGGAATTATGAAGAAGAGTACTACAACGATGGCGTATGCCAGCCAGTGAACCAGGGAGCCCACACTGCTGAGCCCGGCTGTCACCTTGTTCAAGCCCGTCTTCAGAAGCTGCCAGGGAGAAAAGAGGAGCGAGCGATTTAAGGTATCCGACCAAAATAGATCGAGTCTGGTGAGTGCCAGCCACGGCAGCAGAGTGTTGTCAAAATAAGAGATAAGCGGTTTCATTTTTGTCAATTCAGCGCTATTGCGGCTGCTCGGACAGGCCCACCAGTACACCCTGGACCCGGTAACTGAAAGACTCCAATTCCACGGTACTACCAATCTTGATTTTATTGCCTTTCAACACGTAACCGTCTAGAGTGCGCTCTGCCTGGTCTCTAATTGTGATGACGTAATCATGCGCCAGCGGTTGAGAGGGGTCGGTGAAAGAAAGCGCTTTCTTTCCATCGGGTGCAAGAAATGAAACTTGCTTGGGGGTGTGTTTTACGTCGACTATGGTCATCGGAGAGTCTACCGGACTGTTTCGAATAGTTAGAAAAATAGGTTCGCCGACCTTGAAGATATCGGGATTTGTTGTTTTGAAACCCGAGAGGAAGACTTGCATATTGATCTTCGCCTTGCCGGTGATGACCTTGTCCACTCCGGCATAGCCCTTTTGCGCCAGGCAATAACCGGCACCGGATACCAGGAGGATCACGAGAAGCGAGAAGTCTAAAAGATTGATTCGTCGTTTTATCATATATGCCTGCGATATCGATTCTTGCTAAGCGGCTTCACCACTGCTCAAGTCTAGCATGGACAAGGCGGCTGCCACCCCGGACGCCCTGAACAGACTGTTCTGGAGCGGTTGTTCTTTGAATTCCGGATGATTTATTGAACACATTTCTGAACGCGGAAACGCCACCATTGCCAAACCCGCCTGAACTCCCGCCAGAGTTATTAGTTGAATGTAGGGCGAAGGATTCTGATTCTGATGAACTGGCATGATTGTCAATCGATGAAGAGTCGATCGCATAAACACTAAGTTGACCGAATCTTCCTGTCTACGACTTTGAGCAGCATTTGTTTCGGCTCAACCCACCACTCTTTGACTTCCAAGTGCAAGCCTTTGAAACCTAATCGATTTCGAACTAATGATTCCAATACAAATTGCAAATAGACCGTATGTCTCGTGCTGAAAGATTTTGCCCTTGTTGAGGTGAATCAGCCTCGTACATTATGTCTGTGGGAAAAGGCGAATGCCCCTGATAGCCGAGTGCGTGCCCCAGCTCGTGAAGGCATACTTTTCGAATTTGAGTATCTGTCAGAATGTGGCCGTTATCTTGAGTGAGTATCGTAATCTTAGACTTTCCCATTACTCCGGGGCGCGACGTGGCTTCTTCGTCGAGCACAGTTTCCGTGTAGCCGGCTTCGTCGCTTCCCCCCGGGAGAGCACGATCACTCCAGCCACAAACTATATCGGCGTCTTGCGGAGTGTTTACGGGGCGCCAGCTCAATTTGCCTCCCGAAGCTTTCACCCACTCATTGAGCGCGTCTATAAATTGATAACGGAAAGAGGCGCGATAACGACGAACACCCCCTCCAGTTGATATGTAGACGCGAAGAGGCAGTCGTTCGGAAGCCCAACGTGAAACACCTTCATCAGCCATTAGGCAAGAGATGTAATCTCCGCGCGATGAAACGGCCGCTGGTCTCGTTGCTAAAATCTGCTTTCGGTGCTGGTTCTGGTAGGTAGTTTCCTTCGATCGAGAAGAGGAAACGTTTGATTGCATTGGAGAACGGCTAGTTTGAGTGCCATTGCCATAGGTTTGAATTCGATGACCATTCGTCTGAACACCTGTTCCATAGCTGGTGCTCTCCTTCGATCGAGAAGAGGAATAATTCTGTGTTAAGTGGAATTTCTCTCGTTGTGCTGCACTTCGATGGACTCGCGGGCACCAATTGTCATATACGAGACCGGTGGTCTGTTTCGTCTCTACATGTCTCCTCGGAACGCTGATCTGCGCGCAGTAAGGTGATGCCGAATATAGTGCCAGGATGGACTCCATAACAACAATGGCTCCCGTTAGCCCACGCAGAAATACCCTCATGCCGTGTCTCCTTTGATTCCATGTGCCGTGGCGAAGGTTCGTCATCATGAACGGGTTTGGGACCAGCCGTTGACGAGCGAAAGACCGATTTGCTCATCGTTTGCTTTCACTAGTAAAGCGCGATATTGCGATTTTCGCTGCAGATAGTAATCTGCACAGGATCGCATGTTATGCACGTGCAAGTCTGGCTCGGCTTTTCATTGATTCGAGACATTGAAGAAGCAGCAAGAATTCTTAACTCATCAGCCTTGTAGGCAATTGTCTGCCGCAGAACTCATGCGCGTGTCTGCAACATAGCCGCATCGTCCAGGGGAATGGCGAGGCTATTCGTTCTGCCTGCCAGCGCGAATTCATGACGACATTCATGGAAGGCTTTAGTGAAGGGTTGTCGACAGGAACCCATAAAGCCAGTCACAGCGCCAGTTTGTGTCCGGTTTCGGACGTAGCATATCGAGGGCGTTTCTGCAATCATGGGTGCTGTTTTTGTGGTGGGATAAAAGAGTTGTTCCAGACAGTAATCTTTGAGTAATCTGCCGACAATTACTGCCGTGTCCTTGGGGTCCTATGATATCCATTTCCGCGCCGCGCAACCAAATATTGAGCCAACTAGACCAGATACAACTGAGTGCTTTCCTTTCTTCAGCAGAAATGGTTGAGCTGTCACTGAGGCAGATCATATACGCACCGAACGAACCAATTGGACATGTTTATTTTCCCGAAAGCGGGCTGGTATCTATAATTACACCCTTGAGTGAAGGCACAGCCTTAGAGAGCGGCGTTATAGGAAAGGAAGGATTTGCCGGACTATCAATTGCTTTAGGTGTTGGATTTTGCCCCGCCAAGGCCATTTGCCAGGTTGAGGGGAATGCCTGGCGAATACCGGCAAATCGGTTCTCTGAACTATTGAGCACCAACAAAATCTTTGCGAAATTTGTGTACCGTTACATTCAAAAATTTCTCAATCAAGTTTCTCAGACTTCTGCTTGCAACGGATCACACACGGTAGAAGAACGTTGCGCCCGTTGGCTCTTAATGACCAGAGATAGATGCGAAGAGGATACTTTCGTGATGACGCAGGAGTTTCTTGCCACTATGTTGGGAGTGCGTCGAACAGGCGTGAACCTCGTCGCCGGCAACTTTCAAAAGGCTAACTTGATAACTTATGCGCGAGGCAGGATCACCATCTTAAACCGCGAACAATTAGAGAGACTTTGCTGTGGCTGTTATCGTGCCACTGTTGAAGCTGCCGAACGAATCGACGAGCTTTCTTAGGTTCGTAGAAGATTCACAAAATTGTTGGATCAATACATTAACCGGGCAACTCGGGCCGATTGGCCTCTCATCGGTGCAGAACCCCCCGAGCCCAATGCAACTCTTCCCCGTCCATAACGCTTCTAGTGGTGCGTATTATTCACCCATCGTCTTGTTCAATCTAGCATTCAATCGGACGCGAAGGTCTGCACTTTCTCAGCAAGCAGAGACATTTGTTGTCCGGCAATCATTATCATTAGC
This sequence comes from Candidatus Obscuribacterales bacterium, assembly GCA_021732565.1. GTDB lineage: Bacteria > Cyanobacteriota > Vampirovibrionia > Obscuribacterales > Obscuribacteraceae > JAKFUT01. Next base: position 4,426 of record JAKFUT010000308.1, on the reverse strand, counting down.
GTGGTGAATCAATGTGCGATACGAGACATTTGAAACACTCTGTGTACATTTAAGCCAGATCAGATCAGATCTAGAGGTTTGTTAAAGTATTTCTTCAAACTTCCCATTTTGTCGAGAAGATGAAGCCGGTGTCATTGTTGGATACCATACGTATGGAACCGCACATTCACAGACGGTTTTACTCCAGTGCGTTGATTTTGTCCGCAGCGTTGTTTATAGCCGCGTAGCAACCACAGCTCATCTCTGCCAGCGCTTCTCTATCAAGAATGGTGACCTTGCCGCGTTTATATTTGATGAGCCCCGCCTTTTGAAAGGTAGTGGCAATGAAGTTAACGCCGGTTCTGCGCACACCCAGCATTGACGCGAGAAATTCCTGCGTCATTGAAAATGTGTCATCCTCACAACGATCTCTCGTCATGAGCAACCAACGTGCACAACGTTCTTCCACAGTGTGTACACAGTTACAAGCCGAGTTTTGAGCGCACTGATTGAAAAAAATTTGAAAATATCGCCGCACAAGCGTGGCGAATTTTCCGTTGTTTCCCATCTCATCGGCAAACAGGTGCGCCGGCAAACGCCAGGCGGAACCTTCCAATTGGCAAATGCTTTTGGCGGGACTAAAGCCGACTCCCAGAATGAGTGGTGTTCCGCCTAGACCTTCGAAACCCACGGCGCCGGTCTCAAGGGCTGCACCTGTATCGACAAGGGTAACCACTGAGATAATTCCGCTCTCCGGAAAATAGACATATTCGATCGGTTCGTCGGGCATGACCAGCACTTGTTTTAAAACAAGTGGAACCAGCTCCATCGTCGCTAAGACTCGCACTAGCTCTGGCTGTTCCAGTCTACTTAAGATTTGGTTGTGTGGGTGAGCGGTAGCCGGCATGATATCTCCTGGGGCACCCCCGTGGATTTCAGCTCAGCATGTTGCTCGGAATGCTGTGTAAACTACTCGTCCGCTTCCATCAAAACACGGCGGACACTTCCTATCATTGCACAGAAAACCGAACATTAAAGAAATCATACAAGATAAATAAGTTGTTCTTTCGGAAGTGCCAGTCTGCGGTTCCGCCTAAAAGGGGTCCGCCGGCTTGTGTTCGCAAGCGGACATAACTCCAAGGAAAGCGTAGAATCATACCAGGCATCGGCTTTAGCCAAAATAGTACCTGTCGCGCCGGAGTGTGTTGCGCATGAACAGCCGAAAAGCACTTGTTCTTATCGTGGATAATTCAGATGCAATACTGAAGTACAATCTCCTACCCAAAAGTGTTGAGATTAGACCTCACTTTGTACGAAACTGTGCAGAAGCTCTTCAGGCCATTGCAAGCATGGACTTTGACCTGGTCGTCATGGACTGGATTTTGCCGGACTGTGACGGGCTGGAAGCTCAACCTCTAATCCGGCGAGCATTGAGCGAACATCAAGCTAACGTTCCTGTCATTTGTGTAACAGCCAGAGCGATGATCGGCGATCGGGAAAGGTGTTTAACCGCTGGTATGGACGATTATTTAGCCAAACCCTTTACTCTGGACCAATTGACTACGCTACTAAATAAATGGTTGCCGGTAGCACCAAATCCAATGTCGAGGGAACCATACTCTCAAATCATCTCATATGGAGTGGCGCACGCTCACGTGTCGCAGTGAGGTCCGGTAAAATTTCGGTGGAACTACCTATGCGCGAATCCTTAGAAATTCAGTCAAACTGTCCGATTGACTTTGTCATTTCCATCATCGGAAATAAATGGTCAATTCCAATCTTACGTGATCTCTTTCAGGGCCCGAGGCGTACATCGCAACTAATCCGCTCATTAACTGGAATCAGCCCGCGAACTCTTTCTGAACGTTTGCGGGAACTGGAAGAGTGGGGGCTGGTAACGCGAACAGTTTACGCAGAGGTTCCTCCCAGGGTGGAGTATGCGCTAACTGAAAGGGGGCACGATGTGCGCCCTTTCATGGACGAGTTGAAACTGTTGGGAGAACGATGGAAGCGCACGATGATTAAACAGGCTGAGATCCGGGAATGTGTTGATCGCGGCGGGCTCGTGTCCGAGCTGTGCTCTCGCAACGAAGCAACAGACAATTAGCTACCGCTTGTCTGCTTCCCGGATTATTCACCGATTATTCATGAATAAATCGGGTGCTATCTGATTGCAGTCTTAGCGCTGTCACCGCATCCGGCCACTATCGCTCCATCTGTGCTTTCAAACATCCAAACCCGGTCAAGTGCCGAGATTGCCTCCGCAATGCGAACAGAATCTCATTCCTTCAACTGGCGCTAGCTTGTGTCCGCAAGTGGAGCAGAACTGTACTCTCAGAATTTCCTTTCCACAAGACGAACAAAATTTTCCACCGTGATGACGTTGGTGGCAATGAGGACAAATTGCAGTCTGTCTGTGAGTGAGATCGAGGTCTCCGATTTGATCAGTGTTAGATGCACGGGTCTTGATCTGATCTTTGGCTGCTTGTGCTATGGCAGCGGCAGCCTCGCACTGAAGGTCCGGGGCGCAGCTGGTACAGAGCTGTGCTTCCGTGTTCCAACAGCGATCACGGCAAACCCGTGCGGAACAACGAGCACATTGGGAAAAGAAGCTCTTCGCTTCTTCGATAGCTTCCTCATAGGCTTCTTGCCATGCGTGGGGTTTGTAGACCTCATTTACTAAACGACCAGCTCGACCAACCCCGTACCCTCTGCCCAGTAGCCAACTCGCCGCGTCGAGTAAGTTTCCTGCTGTTCCAATTGGATTCGGGCGTACAACACTGGTATAGACGTTGCTGCATGAATGATATGGAAAAACACCAACTCGAGTGTATCGATCGCAGTGAAATTGAAATTGAAAGGAAGTATTGGTTGAACGATCTACATAATGGCGAGTAAAGGAAATCATCGAGAACTCTCCCTTGCTGACACATCCATTGTGCCCCGTGCAACGATTATTAGACGGAGCCCTATATGGCAGCGAAATTGGTGTCGTTTACCTAGCTTTGTCCATCAAGGGACGATTACCGAGCGGCTGTCGGATTGCTTCGGAACCGCAGGCAGCGAAGCTTACGCTGCCCGGGACCGGCGGGCATCTTGCCCCCAAAAAGTGGAAACCAACGAATGCGGGGGATCCGGTGGGCTAATCGGTGGCTCCCGACCGCAGAGAACTGGATCCGGGTCCGTCGGCTCCGGAACCGCAGGGCAGCGAAGCTTGCGCTGCCGGGACCGGCGGGCATCTTGCCCGCAAAAAGTGGGAACGGAGCGCTGCGAATGCGGGAACCGGATGGGCTAACCGGGTGCTCCCGACGAGAGAATGGATCCGGTTTGGACATCCCGGCCCGGTGGCGATACTCCTGACCTGCCCATCGTGATCCGATTAGAGATAACAGGATCACGTGAACCATTTAGCCGTGCGATATGTTCGGACGGAAAGACGCTACGGGCCCGATGTTCGAGGCGAGGACTCAACTAGCGGAGTACCTATTGGCTTGGATGCGGGGCGTGAGGGGAAGCAATTCCGGAAAAATAATCCGTGAAAGCATGGGGTTATTACGTAGAGCCCCTGTCAAAGTTCTTTTAAGCCCGGGTAGAACTTATCATCAGGGAGCCACTTAGGGGTTAATGAAATGAACGAGATTAACGACAACGCAAACAACAAGAAGCCGGAAGCCGAAAAGGGCGGAGATTGGGACCTTCTTTCAGTTATGAAGGACAACAGCGAAGCTGGTGTAGGCAAGATGACAGAGATCGAAAAGCAGATTCAAGAGGTTTCCAATGCAATAGAAGCAATGGCACGAAAAATGGCCAGCCTTCCTCCTGAATTCCAGCAGATGATGAAAGACAATGCCGCTTACATGGCCAAGAAGGGCGAACCTGCCTACGAACTGTTCCTGTCCAAGTTTTAAGCAGTTGCCGGAGCGTTCTTGATTGTCACGAACAGCCGGCACCTGCCAGAGGGGTGAATTGAATTCGCCTTTAGTCTGCAGACCTTCCCGATTCCAAATCCCGCATCACCGCCCATTGAATTGAGTCCACCAATTCAGTCCACGTTCCTGACCTGCATATGCCGCATCTGAATTTTGTTCCACGAATCCGCAGCTGAACCTACCGCACTGAGCCCATGTGATTCCACCTGATAAATCCGAATATGGCCCGTCTGGTCACAGTCAACATTCGGCCCGCGAAACACCCGCAGTATTTGAGTCACCCGTATCTCAACTCGCCGTTGCATAGTTCCTTCACGTTTCAAGATTGGTCCGCCGCATTTGAACCCGCATTACGCATCTGAAGTTGCCGCGTTTCACACCGACGTCGGGGCGACGCTGAATTTTCACAGCCCGATCCACCAGTCATTCCAGCATTGAGTTATTTCTTGAAATTCAATCGTCTAATTTGAGCGACTCGAGGGCTTCCAACATTTCTCTTTGATTGGTTACTGCTGTAC
>JAKFUT010000012.1 GCA_021732565.1 Candidatus Obscuribacterales bacterium | reverse complement strand
CTGCCAATGCTAACAAGTGAAGCAAATGAATTTGTCGCGGAAATAACCAGTGGGCGAACTCGTAAATCGGGCCACTGGCATGCGCTTGCAGCAGCATGGCTGGGCGAAGCGTTTGACGCGATGGATGCTTCGATATTTTTCATCGCAATGGTACCCGCTCTAACTGAACTGTTGGGCAGCCACAACGATATTATGATCGGTCAGATCGGCTCGGTAATTCTTGCTATATTCATGCTTGGGTGGTTCTTCGGCGCCATCGGATTCGGCGTGCTTGCTGACAAACTCGGCCGGCGCAAGACAATGATTTTGACTATTTTGATTTATTCCGTGGCCACCGGTCTATGCGCTCTGTGCACAACCTGGATGCAGTTAGCTGCGTGTAGGTTCATAGTTGGCTGTGGTATTGGCGGCGAAATTTGCCTGGGCACAGTAATAATAGCCGAATTCTGGAAAGGTAGACCTCGGTTATGGGCGACCGCCTGTTTGGAATCTTCTTTCAATGCCGGTTTAATGCTAGCTGCGGGATTCAACGCTTTACTCAGCCCTTTTGGATGGCGCTGGTTATTTCTGGCCGGTGTAATTCCGGCGCTCATGACGCTATATGTTCGCTCTAAAATCAAGGAATCGAGTTCCTTCGAAACCGTGAAAGCGCAGCGAGACAATCTTCGCAAAAAAGAAACTACAGAACTTACCCACCACGAAAAGGGTTTGTTGCGAAATCCATTGATTGAACTAGCTAAAGGCGAAGCCAAAGGACGGCTCCTTGTTACAGCCTTGCTTGGCGCTTCTGCAGTTATTGGCTATTGGGCATGTGTCGCGTGGATACCGGCATGGGTCAACCAGCTTACCGCCTCTGAGGCCATCAACGAACGAAGCATGGCCACAACAGTTTTCAGCGTTGGTGGCCTGGCTGGCTGTTTCATTACGCCCCTCCTGCTGGATCGCATGGGACGAAAGCTGACGATGAATATCGCGTTCGGCGGGGGATTCTTAGCGACTATTCTCATGTTTCTTACAGTGAAAAGCTACGGACTGGAACTGATGGCATGGTGTCTTGTGGTAGGTATATTCACGAATGTGCAATTTACCGCACTGCAAATTTATATTCCAGAAGCCTTCGCAACTCCTGTACTGGGCACCGCCACCGGTATCATTTTTGGCGCAGGCAGAATATTTGCAGTTGCACTAGCACTTTGTGGAACACAGTTAATAGCCTTTTACGGCGGTTCTTATGCAATGGCCAGTGCCACGCTTTCCCTGGCTTATTCTGTTGGTTTCATTGCCTCCTTCTGGCTGTATCAGACCAACGGAGAAGTAGCTGGCATTTCCCTACCGATGATGAAACAGAAACGACGTGCATTGGCTCTGGAAGCTGCAGAGTGAATACTTAGGTAATTCCGCCGGTTCCATAACAGAGATGGCGTCGCGTTAGCGACGCCATCTTCGTTATGGAGTTCAACATAGAATACATTATCACCGCCTCGCAAGATTCGGACAAATGGTCTCTAATTCGCCCTCCCCGGGGCCTACGGCTTCGCGTAACGTTTGACTGAACACTAGTGGCTGAATCAAATGCGGTTACCGTTGACCACCGAATGTCATCAGACGCCTTTTGCCACGCGGCAGACGTTTATGGTTACGCACCTGCTACAAACTGGCACATTACCAGGGCAGCACATCCTTCCGCAGTTATGATGACAACGAGCTGAGTCTACACCCGGGACTATGATGTACGTATCAAAATTGCTGGCGTTTTGTATCTCTATATTCGAACTCATTGACAGAAAACATGCGTCGAGAATCAGAACGTCATCGTCGTCCTCAGGTGCACTTGGCAGCCAGAGTCACTTGTACGTGAACTCCGTTTGGGCCAGTGCCCTCTACATGGCGAGAATTTCACCGGCCGTAATCCTCTCCATAGTTTCCTTTGCACCAGCAATAGCAGTCGACAGCCCTTTCAACAACGGTGTCAAACTGTTCAACCAGAAGCGATACGCCGAAGCGCTTCGCTACATGACCGACTCAATTAAGCAAGGAAGGACCGCCGGCAATCTTTACTATGCGGCTCTTAGCAAATTCTACTTAACTGATTCGGCAGGGGCGACAACACTGTTACGCGAAGTTCAATCTGATTTTCCGCGTTCAGCCGAGGCTGCAAACGCCACGCACTACCTGTCGAATTCTTCAGCAGGAACCCACTGTACGCGCATTGCTACAACCGTTCCTCGTTCAACAGCCCATGCAACCGCCACACAAATTGGTCTTTGCGCATCCGATCGACAGAACGACGTTGATTCTCTGCCCGACCAAGCGATAATTCCCTTTCGCCGCGGGTCGGGTGGACACATGATGGTCGACGCTCAACTGAACGGGCGAACTATGCCCATGATTTTTGATACCGGAGCAGAATGCTGCGCCTTTGGGCAGAACCATCTAGACGCAGCCGGTATCTCACAGAAAGGGGAATTTGCAGGATATGCAAACGGTGTTGGCGAACAAGTAACGATCTTTGAGTTGAAGGCCGAAATCACTGTCGGTAATTTGAAACGCAGAATCCCAATAATGGTGCAACACCGCCTTGACGTGCCGCCCTTATTGGGGCAGTCGTTCTTCGCTGGATACACGTATGCAATTGACAACAACGCAGGAATAATCCGCTTCAGCAAGAAAGGCTCTTCTTGCTCATCCAATAGTATCGGTTACGATACCATCGATATTCCGTTCATTATTTCAGGCAAGAATATGATTGTGCAGATTGAAATTGAGGGAAAGACTCTCGACGCCTGCTTCGATACCGGTGCCTCAAGCGTTGTACTCTCAGCTAACGACGCTGCCGCCATTGGCTTAACAATACCGCCGGATGCAGGCTGGAGTCAATCGGCCGGTATTGGTGGCGAAGTCTTATCCGCATGCTTTAACGTTCGTAACGTCAAAATGGGTCCAATTCAAAAGAGCAATTTTCCCATTCGCGTTTTACTGGGAGCGGTGCCCTACCCTCTCGTAGGGCAGTCCTTCTTTGGCGATCGCAAGTTTACGATCGACCAGGAGCACAGCGTTATTCACTTTTCACGATGAGTTTCGCCCGCGCACCGAGGTAAACGAACCATGGATACCGCCACTGTTGAACTTCCCTATTCTGGAGGCATTGAACTTGAAATGAGTTACCCTCAAAGAACTGCTCCGCAAATGTTCGGGAGCCGGGGCTAACCGTCCAAGAGTTGCCTGGTCGGGGAAAATTAGCCCCTGTGCGTTATTGAACTGGCCGCAGCATCAGTATTGATTTGACTCTGGTCTCAGGGTGTTTGCCACACACGGTGCGGTCTGTGGCAACTCCGGATTGTGGCTGGACTGAGCCCTTCGTCGAAGCAGTTTTAACAAACATGGTTGTTGATGCACCGCCGTCTAAATTTATGGCTTGCACGCAGCCAAGCTTCTTCATCAAATCCGCGAGTTGTGCCAATGTAAGACCGGAAGAGCCGTCTTCCTGCCCTTTTCCTGCCACCGTCAACATGATCGCGTGATTGTCGCCAGTGACACCAAACGCAGTGCGCGCTGCCAGCTTCTTTGTTCCTATGGAATCGCTCGTTGTTCCATCGGGTTCCGTTCTGACAAAAGCTTCTTCGGCGGCGGTGAGGATAGGAAGCAGTTGGGGCCCCGCTTGTAAGGCGTCTCTCAGTGTGACGTTCGGTGGAATTGGCACACTGTGCCTTGCGATTTCGATGGAAGACTTTGCTGTTTCGTTATTTACGAGAAAGCGGATTTCTGATCGGTCAAATATCTTTTGCAAATGTGGTTGCAACTTGGGATTGCCTATAAGAGCTTTGTTTGTGCGAGGGTTAGCAAGTTCTTTTCCACTGCAGACAATGTACGATGCGCTCACGCCGTCACTCAAATTGAAATAACCACCGTTGATCGCTGCGCTGGCATTGTTGCTGGCCGCAGTTTCGCTAGTGGCTCTTGTCTTGTCGCTGATGGCTGGTAGAATTCGCCAATTTTTTGCTGTGAGATCAATAACAACAACATGTGCTTTGGTGCCGTTTTCCAGAGGGAATGTATAGTACATCGCGCCTTGACCGGGCGTGACGTCGTGTGGGCATTCTAGATCTCGCCAGGATGTGATTTCTGTCACGTGAGGCGCTGCTGCAACCGTAGCTGATAGGGGAAGCGTGTATGTGCATATCATCAGAATTGTAGCCACTGCGTAGCAAACTCTCATGGCAGCTCCTTCTTGAAGCGACAAGACCTTCTTTGAAGTTTTCGATCAACAAGAACAATGGTATCAATCACGGGGCTTCAGAGGTTACTCAACTGAGGAACTTTCAATAACCAATGCCCTTCTTGTCGTCGGAAACGCGAACATGCCAATTCTTGCAAGTTTCTTGTGAAACGACAGTTATTTTTATAATCTTGCGCTAAGGATGTAACGGTGACACCACTACTTCGCCGAGCAGCGCACAACGCACTCGGTTATTAACTCGAAAGAAGGGAAAAGTTTAGCGCGATGGACATTGGCATGGTCGTCAACGAACCCGTCGTGCCCGGGCAGAGAAGCTAATCAGCTGAAGGCTACACCGCTCCAGTTAAGGACGTCACCGGCGGGACTTTCGGGCCACAACCAAGGCCGGAATGGCGACTTTCGGTGTATGGCTCCCCCTGGTCCCCTCGACGAGATCCTGCGGCCACTGTCACGGAGCTAATGGCGGCGGATCATCCGCTCTCTCCAAGGTACGAAAGCAGGCATTGTCGACTTAGGAAAACCATGACAACAACTCACGAGATTATATTACGTCCCCCGCCGGGAAGCGGGCGAAGCAATCCACCCACTTCCAAATTGATAGAATAAAATTAACAGAGTTTAATCCGAAAAAATTGAACTTTTTTGCCCTTTCAAACGTTTTAGAGGATGCTTGCAATTTTCAGGTTGTCTCAATGGTGAGTAATTAATGACAAAAAAGACAGGTACACTTTGCACCACCCTGGCGGTGGTCCTGATGAGCTCCCTCTATGCTCCCTCTACGGCAGCTCCAGGCGCCCGAATGGTTTCCGGTGATCAGGGTCTTCAAAACATTACCAGGCTCATGACTGACGTTTCCTGGTACACATCAATGGACTACGTAAAGAAGAAAGCTCAACAGGAGGACAAACCGATTTTCTGGGTCCATATGCTTGGCCCCATGAATGGCGAAACTTGAAGCGCAGGCCATAGCCTGAGGGACGTGTCCCTCTCCAGCGAACCGATACTCGCCAAGCTACAGTCTGAATTCGTCTGTGGCACCAGAGATATAGCAAATGAACCCTACTGCGGTGTCTCTGGCAGACACGCGCCCGGGGGCAAGGCAATAAAAACTTCCAATGGGGCGGGTCCTCATAACTTGCAGTTATTCATGCTGGCTCCAGACGGCACGGTGTTGCATTGTCTGCCGGGCTATTGGGCGCCCCAGGACCTCGCTCATGAACTAGATCTGGGAAGCGATCTTTACCGTGTCTGGAAGAATCCGTCATTGTCGCGCGGACAAAAGAACCGGCTGTTTTCGCAAATGCAGCTCGCTCATATGCAGGAGCACCCGCCAGATATGGTGATGCGCAGCAAAATGCAGAGCTTCGACCAGAAATTCGAAGCAAAACACCGCGTATATCAATCAGATACTGTAAAAAATCCGCAGCTTGCTATTCAGGCTCTTCAAACAAATGATCCACGAATGTTACGTGACGCCTTCAAGACTACTGACGAAATCCTTCACGAGCGGATGGCGCAGCGCCCGTTTGTTCCTTACGAGAAATTTGACGTGGCGGCCTACTCAGATTACGGGCGTCAAAAATATGACAAGAACGAAGAGATGAGAGATGCCAACGGTCAATTGCCAATCAAAACTGCCATGGACAATCGAAAGGGGATTAAGAACTACGGCAAAAGGCGTCTGATGACATTCGGTGGTCAGCGCTAACCGGAGCGCTGAATATCTTCGTGCTTAACGTGCAAGCGTTCGCAAACATAAGCATCGCCAATCCTCGTGTCCTTCGGCGATGCTTATGTGTCTAGTGCGGGCGGAGCTTCTGTCTTAGATCAAATTAGCAGGCAGGCGATCAGCAAAACAGGTTCAGGTCTCTCATCCACGCCACCGCCGCATTAATTGCGTTCGGGGTATAAAGACCGGCAAGACCAATTATCAAAGCAAGCAGGCATGTCTTTTGGGGAGATAGGCGAATGGGTCCGCCCAATCCCTTGTTGAATACCGACTCGCTCAGCAAGAAGACAGCCAACATTATTCCAACTGACTCAAGAAGGTTGGAAATTATGTTCAGGAGTGCTTCGAGGTTGGCTAGATTGTTCACTCTTACAGTGCCGGCTGTATTTACTCCCTGTATAACCGTAGCATCAGCGCCTTGTGGTCCGATTGTTCCATTTGTTGCACCCTGCAACATTGGTGCCGCCGCCCCGCCAAATTGAGTTTGAGCTCCGGTTGCTGAGTACGGTACAAACCCCTTAACCTGCGTGAAATCGGCGCCGGTGGAGGAAGACCGCCCCAGTGTTCTGTACATGTCGCGATTCAAACCATTGTTTGAATAGTCGAAATTCTGTTCAAGAACCGTCGCACCGGAAACACTGCTAACTATCCGATATACATTTGCCAAATTGCAAGCCTCGTTGATGTTACCTTTTGCGGCCGCGATTTCTATTTGTTGATGAGCCCATAGATTTGACAGACGAGAGGCCACGTCCTCTTCATTTATGAATTTGCCGGCCGGTTTTTCCTTTACTCTGGAGACCACGAGTTGGCCGCCTTCCACGCTAGCTTGCACATACTCAGCCGGGCTTGTGTGTGTAAGCCTGGTCGCGAAATTGGTTGCGAGCAAACTGCTCATTTTGATTTTTACTTGTTCCATCTCGTTGACTGGAGTGTTTGCTTTCAGCACATAAATTCCCGAGTGTTCCGTGGTGCCGATTCCACTAATCTCTGTACTTGAAGTAAGATGAACATCCTGCTTAGAATCGAACTTCAGGTTCGACTCGGTAATGTGAGGCAAACTGACAAAGCTCCGGCCATCTGTATCGCGTTGCGCCGGTACTGTCAGTCCGATGCGAAATTGCATTTCGCCACCGTTGGCGGTGACTGGAGCCGCAAGTATTTTTATTTTGTTCGGGCCTATCTGCGTCACCAATAGAGGATCGCGATGTCTGACAACAATGGAATCGTAGGCGTTTTGCACCTGGCTATTTGACGAGAATGCCGCCTCCTGCGCCACGCCATTTATCCACAAGGTTGCACGTGAAAGCGCAGAGTTAGTCGGTAGATCCATTGTGATCGCCGCTTCCTTGTCGCTGGAATTGTTATTCTTCAGGACGAATGTCCAGTACAACGAGGCTGTCATCGACTGGCTATCGACTATCCCGGTAATAGTTGATTTCGAGACATTCACCGTCCCTGATTGCATGTTCTTGTGGATCGTGGCGGTCCCTTCGATTGTATGTTGATCCACACCCGGTAACCAGTTTGAATATTCGGGACTAGGAGCCGGGATCCATGGATTTGGATTTGAACGAGGAGCGTAATTGATTCCAGCTAAGGATGCCAGGAATACTCCAACAGATAAAGCACAGAGAACGCTTACTAAGCGCGGTTTTCTCGATTCTCCCGAGCGCCTGTCCATGGGCTCGCGACTAATGTTTTTTTGGTCATGCTGAGCTGCATCGTCAGTTCGAGACTGAAACATTCTCTCCAGCTCAGCTACACGCGCGTCGAATTCTCTGTCGCTTGTCTTCATCACGAAACTCCAATGCTGTGGCAGCGATAGATTGCGGAACAACCACAAAACATCATGCCGAAGTGGTAAATGGAACACTCCCATAATACTGTCGCGAACTAATTGAGCGATACACACTGAAGTCACTCGCAAGGAGGCTCTAAGTCATAAGTTCATAGTGCAAGCGGAGAAAGTAGATCGCCAGTTATTTGCAATCGCTTAGTAATGTGACGTTCGCGGATGCCCCATGAGGCCACCCCATCCCGCCATGCACTCGGTACATGGCGGAATGGGGTGGTCTGACAAAGAATGTGGTGGCCTTTATTTTACGACAACCCTGATACGCCAATAGGAACCTCAAGCAAGTAGATCTGCGACCAAAATAAAGTATTCGTTCAAATCAGAGCGCGATATTCCCCTGGATACGGATCCTTCAATCTCTTCTTTCATGGCCGATATCTGCGAGTGATTATTGAGCAAAAACATCACAAATGATTTTTGCCTGTTGGTCAATTCGCCATTCTCTAGAACATCAAGAAGTTCTCGTCGATCAAGGAAGCCATCTTTATCTTTATCCAACTCGTCAAAGAAGGCATATGCGAAGTCTTTGACTTCACGCAGATTGGCTATGAGCGACATCTTGTGCTCACGAGTTGTTTGATGCAGCCATCTGCTTTCGGCGTTTTTATTTTCAGGATCCATTACCGCCACCATGTGCTAGGGTTCTGACAACGAATGATAACCCATGAATCGTTTTTTTCTGATGCCAGGCTTCCGACACAGGTGTGGACCGACCATGTCCCGGGTCGCGGCCGACAATAAGTTAGATGATCGGCCTGGCGTCGAGCGAAAACGCTCTTCCAACTCAGGAGCATTCTTCTTATTGAGGGATCCAGGAAGGCACATAGGGCTGCTTCGCTGCGGGCTTGAGGCCTGGCAGTTCATCCTGTTCAAAGAGCTGGGACGGAGAAAGTCCACCGTTACCCGATGAGGCTTCTTGGGGACGAGGGACCACCGAACTGAGTGATACAGCCCTGGGAGTGGAGGTTGTTCTAAAATTCGCACTGGATATGTCTGCGATAAGGCCCGAATCTTTATCCATCGTTGACTTGCCACTGCCTTTCATCGTAAAGACAAACACACGCGGAGAACGAAGATACAGCATCGTCGCCAGTGGGACCTGCCGCCTCGTGCCATCGGCCAACTGCACAACCAGTGCATCGCCTTCCCGGCCTATTATCCGCCCGCGAATCTGACCATCACTCTTGAAAATTACATCGACCTGAGACTCGTCGTCGATGTGTCGCATCCACTCGCCCATTAAGAAAATCACGATTCCCGTAATTGAAGTATTAGCACCACTGGTGGTGGCTTCCGCTCGCAAGACTGATCCGGCCAGTACGGTTCTGAGACTATCGCCATATTCAGGGATTGCTTTGACAGAAACAACTTTATCATTCAACACTACGCTCCCGCCCCTTAGAGGAACAGCCCCTAGAAAAGAGAGCGGAACCTCCCCTTTCACGACTCCGGCATTGGAGTCGCCGTTCGGCACAAAACTCAGTTCGGACGCAGAACAGAAACTGCAATTACTTAGCAGGAGCGTTGCGGCCGCCAGAAATCGAAGTGTTTTCATATGCCCCGTTATCCTTCTTTTTTCAGCATCTGAGAAATCTTCTTGCACTGATCTCTCAAACCAATTGCATCATCACGATATTGTTTGGCAAACTTAGAAACCTGTCGTTGATCATAATCAGCATCTTGAAGCAGCGTATTCAGCTGTTGCCAATCTCGCCTTAACGAATCGGCCGTCGACTGAAGCGATTCCCAACGAGCCTTTATGTTATCGGGAACTCCAGAAGGAAGCCGGGTGCTCTGCAGCGCATCAGTAACACGCGCCGTGGTCTCCTTAATAGCGCCGCTGTCTTTATCCACAACGTCCTGCCGGGGGGGCAGCGGCGGTCCTTCTCTAAAATCAGTTGATAAGCCCGGGCCGATAGACATCATGTCTGCAGGAGAGTATTCACCATAAAGTGGAGCAGTCGGTCCGAACATGCCATTCCATGTTTCAAATTCTTCGTGGCGGTTCATTTCCTTGTCGAGATCCTTCAATCGTTTCTCCAACTGCTCAGCCGCCTCACTCACATTGTTTAAGCTTGCTTCAACCACCAATGACGTGGCATCAATATTAGTGCGTGGATACCCGCTGCCTGCCGGCATTACACTGGCAGCCGGAGAGCTATGGGCACATGGTTGTATCGACAAGGCCACCACGGCGGAAACCCAAAAGCTTGTGAATTTCATATTTATCTCTTTGGGTAATTTGGCATATTATCCCAACTGTCCGGACTCTTGGAAAGCGCTCAAACTGGCTTTTCTTCGACTTCGCATGAAGTTTTTCTCAGGGTCCGGGTCGAATTGTGCCATTTTTCGAATCCTCACCCTCGAAAAACAGGTTAGATCAGATCAAAGACGAGAGTACCAGTGGCCTGAGATGCTCAAACATCTAACATTCGCGGTAGCGCATGTTAGATGTTATGCCTAATGGATAAGGACACGCTTGCGATTATGGAACCTTGCACGGGCACGGGAAGTTTGGCTTCCGCTCCGCGTATACAGCAACAGGCTTGGACGGAAAAATTCGCGATTTAGTTGACTGCCAGGCTAAGCGCAATGAGTGGCGTCTCGTGCTCAAACTCCGATCCCGAACCACAGTGTGCATTGTCCTAAGTATAACCCTTGACTGCCAGGTGCAAAGTTTGGTCAGGTGTGCATCATTGTCCTAATAGTAGTAACGAGCCAAGCACAATGCGCTCATGTCTTGAAAGAAGTGTACACAAAGATATGAAACGACCAGCAAGCACGCCACCACACTCCAGATGCCCACCTTGTGCACCCGCTTCAACCGGAGCGCTCCAAAGATTGCCACCAGCGGAAAGGCGATGTAGCCACTAAAGAAGTTGAGAACAAAGCAGAAAACCACCGAGATTGTTACCACGCGAAGTGTATCTCCGAAAACGGCTCGTCCCCCTGTACCACGCAAGAGCTTATGAAGGACACCCGAAAATAACAGCCAACCTGCTATTTGAATAAAAAATGGAGAAACAGCTCCTCCCGGATTAAGCGTAAGGCCGAAATCTCTAAGTCCAAAGCACGCAATCAGTAGCACGACTGCAATAGCCAGCACTTTGCCTCTGCACGGAGAGGGTTCCTCCTCACCGTCGTCTCCTACCTCGGGTGAAGAAGATCGACGTTCCAGCCACAGAAGTCTTGTCGGAGTTTTCACCAAAACAGGATCATCGGGCGAACTGCCGCTGACAAGATCGCCGCTTTCCGCCGACTTCAGTGCCAGCCCCGTCTTCCTCACAAGCAGTAGCTCTTGGAGATCATCGCCAATGCGCATGTGCATGCGGTCGGTTTCACCCCGTAATTCAACAGTTTTCCGGGCACTCCTCGGCTGGTCAAGGATGCGTGATGCTCGCACGAAGCGCTTATGCAGGCCATACCCCGCGGCAAGAACGGGGAAAAGAAAAAGCATGCCACCATAGGTGAACAATGCAGGGGGGAAGTGACTCCAATCCACACTCCGATAATACTCGGATTCAAACCAGGACCACCCTGACGGTGCTTCCTTGAAATCACAGCATCCAATCAGTATGGCGCAAGAGGCAACCGCAGCAAAACATAGCGGCACCACCATTGCGCGCAGATACATCGGCACCAACTCAGGCGCCAGACCGAGCCATCCTCGTGGTCTAAACTCGACCACGTCATCCTGTAATTCTTGAATCGTATCGCCAGCTTCGTCCGGAGAACCACTGATGCTGACAGTCTCGTTGATTTCAGCTGAAGCAGCATCAGCCTCGTCAGTAACGATCAATTCTGGACTAGCAACCCCAACCTTCCGCTCAAGACCAATGGAATCCATATCCAAACTTCCGTTTAAGTATGGGATTTATTCCACTTCCTGGTCGAATTTGCTCAGTGAAAACGTAGAAATTAGCCTCTTCGCTTCCTTCGCTGTTCACGATACTCCAGAGTCTTGAGCCGGGCCATGGCTCGGCCTATCGCCATTTCTGTCACGTAAACATCCAGATTCTCGGCTTTCTGGGTTTTCTGCGCCTCAGCCCGCTCCTTTGCTTCCTGAGCGCGAAGGTGGTCGATCTCTGTAT
>JAKFUT010000337.1 GCA_021732565.1 Candidatus Obscuribacterales bacterium | reverse complement strand
GAGGCGATCTACTTTCTCGACAAACTCCAGTACTGCATCGACGGTTCCTTCTTCAGGTTCAACCGTCTTTACCTTCCACCAGAATCGAGAAAGTGGATGAGAAAGGTTGGCGGGCGGATGGTCCAGCATCTGGGCTATGTGGGCAGTCAAAAGCTCCGAGTTGCCCGAGAAGGTCTTGGGACAATCATAGAAACCGCAAAAATCCTCAAAAGGTGTTTCTGCGTTATCGGTGAACCAGACACGAAATCCCATAATTTAGCCGGGGCATTTTGAAGGGGTATGAACTCTATTCCCGAAAAACTTCTCCGTCTGCGCTCGATTCTCTTCACGGCACATAGATGGCGGCGTGATTCTCTTCGTAATCGTTTTCCTCAAATGATATCATCTTGTTTTTGATTCGGTGAGGAAGAATAAACGCCCTGGTGAATTGTGTACAGAATCCAAGAGTCGGGTCGCTCCGCGCAAAAGAGGAAGTGATCAGATTCGGAAGGTCGATAGAGTAGGTTCCGACCTTCCGGATCTGATCATTCCTGAATTCTCGTCGAACAGAGCTCAGAGTTTTGGTCGATGATACTGCAACCTATCTGCAGAAGCTATGCTTCTACCGGCTTGGCCTTATTCTGCTTGCTTTCCTGGTAGCGACGGGATTCGTTGTCTCGTTCTCTGACATCTTAACCCGTGCCTCTTCTTCAGGAAAGTGCGGGTAGTGTGTGCCGCCCTGGTGGTCGAGGATCAGATATTCTCCATCCTTGGTCTTTTGAATGCGGTAGTTCTCCTCAGACTGTTTGCCCCAACCTTCTTCATAGTACCCGCCTTTGCCGTCTGGCTGGCGAACTACGCCCCACTTGCCGTCCTTGCTCTCGAATTGGTATCTGCCGTCCTGGTATTGCGTCTGCGTGTTTCCCTGTTCGTCGCGAGTGATGAAACCGCCGTCGGTTGTATGTCCGGGAACCTGGAGCTTGTCGCCGGGATGAATCATGCGCGGATTCTCAATGCCATTGACTTTGGCGATCTCTTCCGCATGTCGGGCCACTTCCGCATCGCTGGCGTCTTTTCCGAGATGTTTGCGGGCGATGCCTTCCAGGGTGTCCCCGGCTTTTACAGTTTGTGTCTCCAGCGGAGCATTTCGATTGATGTCTTTTTCGCCTTTGTAATCATCTGGTGCAAGATTGGGGGCTTCTGCTTTTTTCGGTTCTTCCGGAATTACCCTGGCCCCGCATTCCACCACACCGGAAAGATCAGACTTGCTATCAAAGAGTTCTAAGGTTCCTAATTCTTCGGGAACGCCGCCTTTGGAGTTCAAATCAGATAGTTTGCCTTGTTGGTCATTTCCCGCATTCCAGTTTGCGACTCCCTGAATGCACTCTCCGTATTGTCTGAATTCGATGATATTGAATGTTGCTCTGTTTGATCTTCGGCGCGGAAAGTTTGAAATGACATCGGCTGCCCTCAATGGCTTGTGTGTTTCCAGTACTAACCAATACGGCGACCACTCGAAAAATAAATCGAAGTCATTAGCGATTACATTTTTTGACAAGCCATACGATGGGTGGTCGCGCCTCCCCGACACCAGCATTTGAGTTCTTACATCAATTAATCGGATTTCCTGATACTCTCCTTTGTTGTTAATGAATTAAAAAACCGTCCACTGCGCCTGGAATCTTCCGGCCTACGGGTTTACTGCCCCGGTGACCGCCCGGTCATAACCACCGGTAGATGTCTGCGAACCTGAAAATCATCAAGATGCCCTTTGGCAATTACCATGTATCTGGAAAATCGGTACCTCGATTTACGCGGTAAGCACTTCCCGCCGGGGAATGTATCATACAGTTTGCTTTGAAAACACCTAACCGCATGCGAAGTCAGAAATGGCAGAGAACGAGAAAATCGAATTAGTGAGTCAGCTCGTCGAATCCAACGATTGCATGAACGGCATTGACGAAGGCGTCAATTTTGCAGGGATGGACGAGGTTCCCGTCGACCCGTTAATCGGTAAGTGCATCGCAGAGAGATACCAGGTCACAAAACTAATCGGTGCTGGCGGCACAGGAAGAGTTTACGAGGTTCATCACCTTCTGCTCCATCAGCGCATGGCGATGAAGGTATTGCATACTACATTCAACCTTGACAAGGAAAAACTCTTGCGTTTCAGGCAAGAAGCACAGACGCTCCACGCCCTTAATCACCCCAATATCGCCCGTGTATCGGACTTCATCATCGGACCGGACGGGCAGCCTTGCATGATCATGGAGCTGGTTGAAGGAATGTCCGTTGACCAATGGCTGGCTCAAAATGGACCCGCTTCGATGGCTGATGTTATTCGCATCGGAATCCAAATTTGCCAGGGGCTTGGCGTAGCCCACAGAAAGGGAGTTATTCACCGAGACATAAAATCGTCAAATATTATTCTGGAGCATGCTGACCCCGCTCGAGCGAAAGTGGTTGATTTTGGAATAGCAACGCGATTGGCAGAAGATCACGCCCAACTGACTTGCACCGGCATGATCTTAGGTACACCCGCATACATGAGTCCAGAGCAATGCCAGGGGCAAAAACTGGATGTGCGATCAGACATTTATTCAGTAGGATGCGTTCTCTATGAACTGGCCACGGGCAGACGTGTGTTTGTTGGTGATAGTACTTTCGTAATCATGAATCAGCATATAAACGCCTCTCCTTCAGGTTTCCCGGAGGTGAATTCGCAATTTAAGTGCGGCACGGATCTGGAACGGGTTATTCTCAGATCGCTCGCCAAACAGCCTGGCGATCGGTACCAGTCTATCGATGAGATGGAGATAGACCTGAAGAAGATCGAAGGGCATGAAAAAATATCAAGGAAGTCTCCTGCGAGTAAAACGCAGCCTGTTCGATCTGCGTTGTTCGTGACGATGACACTTCTCGTTGCCTTGTGCGTGATTACAGTTCAATTCACAAGGGGAGTGAAACGGGTTTCCCTGGAAGTCATTGGACCGCAGGCTGCTTCGGTTTCAACAGCGGTGGTGTCGCCATCCCGCGTGATGGAATGGCATCACAAAACGCTGGCTGATTTCAGCAAACTGATTGACGCGAATCCCACCAATTCCGAACTCTATTGTGAACGCGCAACGCTCTATCATTTCCGCAACGAAGAAGCTAACGCTCTCACTGATTTCACCAAAGCACTTGAACTCAATCCTCAGTTCGTTGAAGCGCTTTGCGGACGAGCATCCACCAATCAAAATCTGGGTAGAGCAGACGAAGCGATTAAAGATGCTAATCAGGCAATTAAACTGTCTCCTGGCTACAACTCGTTTATTACCCGTGGTCAGATCTATAGTGCGGTAGGCATGTACGATGCAGCTATCACCGATCTGCAAAAGGCGGCACAACTCAATTCTCAACGAGCGGCTCCTCTTACTGAACTCGGGTGTGTTTATGATCGCATTGGCCTTCACCATAAAGCGATCGAAATTATAACTCGAGCTATGACACTGGCCGGGAGCAGTCCACGCGAATTTTGTGATCGTGGTCTCTTCTATATTCACACCAGAGAATTTGATAACGCCACGCAGGATCTTTCGCACTCCATGATTGCAAATTGGGCCACCCCCTATAGCTATATGGCCTTGCTGCAAGTTTCTCGTGGAGATTTGTCCGGCGCTGAGGCTAATGCCACTCGGGCTATCTCCCTTGAACCACTTCCGGCTCGCGGATACCGCTATCGGGGCGAGGTCAATCGCTGGCGCGGTGCATACGATAAGGCCATCGAAGATTACGGAATCGCCATTGCACAAGACCCTGGTTATGCCCCCTGCTATGAGCGCCGCGCCATGGTATTCATGAAACTCGGTCAATGGCGAAATGCGTTGTCCGATCTGCAGGAAGGCCTGAGGTTGAATCCCCACAGCGCTTCTTCCTGGTCACAACTCGCCATTGTTCGGTACGAATTGGCAGACAAGGCCGGCTCAGATTTGGCTATATTAATGGCGTTTGCAGCAAATCCCACAGCCATTTGCTATGCAAACCGAGCGGCGCTTATGTTGCGTCGCGGGGAGACAACACCAGCCCTGGCTGATTGCCGGAAAGCGTTAGACATGGATCCGTTTTTGGCAGATGCGCACCAGACTTATGGTGATGTACTCAGCAGTCTACATGGCTCAGCGCAAGACATTGACAAAGCACGAGCAAAGGCTAAAGAGTTAGGATACCCTGGTGCATCGGGGCAATTGGGATTCTAGAACTATTCGCGTTGCCCTGACTGTAAAACTGTATTCCAGGGCTGGGGACCAATAGTCCTTCGCAAGTGGTGCACCTCGATGAGGTATGGTGGCACTCTTCGTAGAAAGACTTTTCTTGCTTTTGGCTACCTGATCAACTGATTACATAGTCATATTGACCTTGCTCAAGACGACGTGTCATTTCATCCCTCCAAACCATCAAACCTTTCTTTGGAGAGGTTCATTATCCCACCAGTAAGAATCTGTCGAAGATGATTGATATGGCTATCAGTTTGTCCGATAACTGCTGGAGACAGTCAGCCAAAGAGACCAGAGGCGCTTTGCGGACAGGGAAGAAACCGCACGGCAATTCGGTGCCACCCGGGTTGTGATAGGTCAAACGAGTCTCCCATCTTCGATAGAGACTCCGCGGATTTTTGTTCAAAGTTTTGACGGTTTTGTCGCGTTATAACAAACGTGTGAGGTGAGCGATGCCGATTCGAGCAAAGTGATCCTCCGTTTCTAAACATCGCAGGAGATACGCCATGAATACGGAATTCGAAGACTTCAATTCTACCGCTGATCGTGTTGAGCAACCTTCATTTGATGACTTTATCAATACAACATTCGCACCTCGCGGAACTAAGGTTGCAGACCAACAACCATCCAGGCAACAGTCTGAAGACGAATTGTCTTTTAATACCGATGAACTGTATTGTGCGGCTCCTCTTGGTGATACGGACCTGAGCGGGAACCCCGTCCGACGTATGGGTGACCATGAGTTCTTGACAGACATCATTTCACCTGCAGCAAGAAATGACGTTCGGGGGGGTGGAAATTTGAGCGCACAGACGATTGAATCGATGCGAGATTACCTATTTGTTCGAGGATTGGGCCCGTTGCAGTATGGTCTGCGAGCCGGATGGCTTCAAGATCAACTCGGTGAGGGCTTCACTGTCACGGACAACAACGGACCAGTGCCGACAATGACTATCAGGCACAACGGCAGGGTTGTTGGAAGAGTTGTACGTTGATGGGATATTGAAGCGACTGCGCATCTGATGGCTAAACAGTAGCCGCAGACAGCGCAGTCAATCTCAATTGAGCGCAGATAGCGCCGGTGATGAAGCCCAGAGCGATTTCCATTGATCAGAGTTTTGACGGAATTGTCATGTTATAAAAAATTTGGCTGTTCGAGGAGTCGGTAGACTGGAACCAAGGAGAAGGAAATGATTGAGAACAATATTGATTTTAATGATGAATTTGATGAGGAAAACGAAGAGAACGATTCAGACGCCGTGTGGGCGGAACAATCCACCGCTGGCTTCGAGCAGGTAGAGAAGGATAACGCCAATCGCGTTGAGTCTATTGAAGACCGTGCCACTGCGGGGCTATCTCCCTCGGAGAAAACCGCTGCGCTTGAACTGCGGTCCCTGCTTCTGGGTAGAAGCGACTTTGACAAGGTCGAAAAGTCGGTTAATGCACTTGTAGGAAAGGTAAGTGCGGAAAGTCTGGTGCGGATAGCCAGAGCCGTTAACTCAATGACTGAAGGTGATGGAGTGCAGGTTACTGCGGAGGCCACAATCTCCAGTGACGGTTCCAATAAGACTGCGCGGTTTAACATCTGGACTCAACCGGGTTCGCCCGCCGGTGTGATAGTAAAGAGCGGTCCTTGGGTTGAGTTGACCTTCAGTTCCAATGCCGCAGGTGAAGTGACAACTTCAGCGGCGGAGCACAGACATCTCCAACCTTCTGAAACACTTCATCCACATGCTGCAATGGAGACTATCCGCAGGCGAGTGGGAGCAATTTCACCGCAATTACCCGCAATGGATTTAGTTCCAAAGAAGTAAAGCATCGGTGAGAGTATTTGCGGGCACTAAGTGATTAGTAGCAGGGACCGCAAATCAGGTGGGGAGAGGAAAGGCGTGCATCGAGTATTTCGGCGTTACGCCTTTCCTCGTGATGACCTGAATGGAGCGCTTGGCGAAAGCCATCGCAGAGAGTCCGTTCTTGGCCAGCGCATTACTTTCAATCTACTCTATGAACTGTGGCGTTGTCGGATTGCGCTTGCTGCCAATGAGTGTTTTAATCTACGAATGTATGGGTGTCCCTGTTGAGATCTCTTGAGTAAAACAACGCGTAAAGATTACTTTGGCTGGCCCGTGGCAGAGTTGGAAAAATGGTTGCCACTGTTGCTGGAGAACATGAGGTTCTCCCAGGTAAGTGTGAAACCTGCGACATGCCAAGCCACCGGGTGGGTGGTAGAAAGAGTGGTATTGCCCGGAGGTCCCGTTGATCTTCGGTTAGAGTTGACTATTAAGTGGACGCAGCAGGCCGAAGGGTTGACCTTTATTGTTTCCGTGGAAGAGCCAAAATGCGATTGGACTGAGTGTCTTTGCAATCGGACCGCTGATGCAATACTTGGTGCACTGCGTACTATTTGCGAAATTTATCATGGACGCGATGCATAGCTCGAACGAGTGTTGATGAATCAACCTCTGAAACACTGTTACATCCGTCGCCGAAACTGCCCATGCCGGGGTAGCGGAATATTTGCAGGTTCTGTGCGTTGCAGATCGGCAAATATTCCACTATGAAAGAAATGGGCAAAGGAAACTAATTCAACACACCAGCCGAGTTACCCGACAAATTACCGCAATCACTCTACCTGCCATGGAATACCAACTCAATTCGGCATTCTTTACGAACTTGCTTGCCACTAGCAAAGTGAGGGCAAAATTACTATTTCTTGCAGCTGCTGCTCAAATGATCCGGCACGAGATCGAGCAGCACTCGTCCAGCAAAACCACCTACCATTAGAGCCGGTGCAAGCCATTTTGGTCCGTACTTCGCCACGGTGAGAACCCCTCCGCTAATCATGCTTGCATCGGTCAGAAGAGCGCCAGTGAACTTCGATCGCTGCAATAATGTGTCACTCTGGCTCAAGTATCCGAAGTCTTTGTAAGCCTGATAGCCGCCTGCACCGACCATCAAACCGGCGCCAAGGAGGCTGCTGCTGCGCATGGCCAGGGCACCACCAAAGGCGGTGATTTCTGGAATCGATCCGAAGTATTTGGGATGCGACGGTGGTTCCTCGACTATAGATAACTGTGGCAGCGATGGCAGAGTGGATTTTTCCGATGCCAATCCAGCTGCCAGCAGTGTTGCATTGCCCTCTCTGGTGTATGCGGTATCGGCGAATTGTTTGCTCAATGTGTCCTTCAGATGATCGGAGATAGAAGACGATTCAGTCTTTTGAAGAAGTGTTAGATCTGACATTGGTGGCTCTCCCCTAAAAAGCGGTGTATCAGCACACGTTTTTGACACGACAGCAGCGAGCATTACGCAAATTAGCGAAACACTCTTGCACCTGTTACAGTAGCCGCCGTAACCCCTTGCCGCCGGTGCGATACCAGCGGTTCTCTTACCAAGCTTGAGTGTAACTATACCTTAACAATCTATCGTGGACATAATGAATAACACTTAACAAGCCGTACAGCCGCTTGACAAGCGCGTTTTGGAGAGGTCTTTGTTCCGCGAAACCGGGCTGCAGACCCCGGGGTGTCACAGTCCTTGTGCTTACTGTACGGACGGGGTTGAGGGTGGCTATCACTTGTTCATATGCACCTAGTTCCCGTGGCGCTCAGTAGAAACAGGTGAAACATTTCTACTCACCCACGCTCGAGTTACGGGGAAGGTCTGACTCGTATGCCCCCGCCGTATCATCATCATCAACAGACTAATTATCATTATCATACCGTGCACCGAGGGTGGTGTAACCTCGCCCCCAAAAAGTGGCACCGTATCGGATTTGCCGGATCGACGGCTGCCAAATTCAGTGCGAAAGCCAGGTCCATCGACGAAACTACGCAGGGACCATACGTCTTCTGTTCAGTCGCCCTCATCGTGGCAGTAACAGAGGCAACTCTTTGTTCGCAATTCGCAAAATACTAGTGTCCAGGTCCTGCCGTTTCATCCTTGTAGCCGGCAGGCGGGTCGAACAATGAAGCTGATGGCGGCTCATTCGAGAACTTCTCGATTTCGATTGTGGCACCGCCCCTTATAGTTTTCACCATGCAGCCATAAACGTCGTCAACCCACATCTCGGACTGCAAGCCGTTGGGGCTGACAAAACGCCAGCCATGGCAGGGGTGACCGTCAATTTCCTTCTCTCCAAGTGATTCTGTGCCCTTTCCTGCGGGTGGGGTGGTTGCGAAGATTTGTTGTTCGCCGGTGCCGAGCGGGCGTCTCGTGAACCGGTCTGTGCCATCTGTCCACGATGTGACCTGATTCCTATTCATGTCGTAAACATTGATCATCAAAGGCACGCTGCTGATGCCTCCTACTTCGATGCGGAGGCGTCCGGCCCCATCGGAGCATTGGCGTTGTTCACTAATCATATTTCCGGCCGGAACCAGGTATGTCAGTTGATATGCCTTCGATGCTTTACTTGCTGGATTGGTACTTCCCACTAGTGATTCGGAATGCGGGGATGAATTCTGCTGACCGCATCCAGATGAAAGTAATACAACCAGGATGCACTGCCATATCTTTCCCCCTAACTGTTTCATCAGTGCCTCCACCGCTCACCGTCTTTCAACCAGCTACTATACTGGTCATCATCAACGCTTTTGCAACTTGTGTTAGATCTGCTACTTTTTGAGATAAATCATCGGCTTCGAATTTGCAATCTAACCGGTGATTCATACCTGGTACTTGAAGCTAAAAAAGACGCGACTCCAAACCTGGAGCCGCGTTTTGATAACTGATCAAGCTCGTTGAGCGCCGCACCTCATCAAGGTTGATTTGGTGTTGCGATCTTCGCTAAACGGATGTCGTTACAAGCAGCAGTGCCAGCCTTTGCGCTGCTTCGTCTGTTACGCGTTAACGAACGGGCTGATCGTTTGTCGTACTTGCGTACGAGCTCTTGCAATTCTTGACTTAACTGTGCCGATACCGACATTGGTCTTAAGTGCTATTTCTTGATAAGACAATCCGTGTACTTCACGAAGCACTACTGCTTCACGGAATTGATCGGGCAGCTGAGACATCGCTTCGTGAATTACAGTCTGTAACTCGGAGTTGAGGCAAAGCTCTTCAGGACCGGCAGATTTGTCTGCAGTATCGCGTCCCGGATGCTCACCGGGGTCTTCATCATACTGGGGTTCATCTAATGATGATGTCGGCAATTCGCGTGACCGCTTGCGCAGCTCATCGTAGAACAAGTTCATGACGATGCGATAGAGCCACGAACGAAATCTTGCAGGGTTCTGCAATTGTCCAATACAACGCCACATGCGAATGAATACTTCCTGAGCCAGGTCTGATGTATCAGCCCAGTCTGGTGCTAGACGATAGAGCATGCCGTTAACAGTTCTTTGATTTCTCTTCACTATTTCTGCGAATGCGCGTTCATCATGTAGTTTGCAGAGTTCTACCAGTTCATTGTTCGCCATCTTCGAATAAGAAGTAGGCAGTTGGCGCAAAGTTGGTTGTACGGGTACGACAGTGAGCGAACGGGGTGCCTGCTTGGGAAGAGCATTCATAGAGACCTCCTGGCGCTTGTGCCGAATTCATTGCCCTAATTACACTCTACGTCTTTTGCTGATCCGCAGTAATCCCGCATGACTGCCATAAAGCGGAACCGGTACAAGTTACCCCGGGTTCCCCATGTTGAGGTATCCCTCGCGCTCCTGACAACTCCGAGACGGTCTAAACTCAGTGGTTTACGCATGGCTTACATGACTGACCAAATTCAGACGCGCGCAGAAAAACAATTGAATCCGCATGAGCTAGTGTCGATCAAGTTTCCGCTTCTCCATCTGAAGAACCGCGTCAGTGCCTGATTCTGGACAGACTGTAAATGAATTGTGATCGTTCCGGTATGAACAGACACGTTTTGTAAGCCAGTGGTGAGTTATGTTACGAGGGGATTACATGTAATGTGCCAGATCAGTATTGTATACAATGTGTGGATGGCAAATCATTCGACTATCATCCTTCGTATTCGTATACCGAGAAATGCGTGGTGCCGGAGTTCCATCACGGGTCTGAGCCAGCGAGCCGATCACGTTCAAAAACCACGCCGAGCTTCAATCAAAGCGATGAGGCTCTTGAGCTTGTCAGTGCTCGAATGATGCCATTTGCTCATGCGCTTCAGGTCTACCAGCAGGATGTCCCTGTCCGATGATTGCCTGCAACGATGCTCCGGTAAAAGAGCCAGGCCTCGATCTGCATAGTCGTCTGCGCCTTTTTGATCGCCTCTGTCGTGCAACCAACAAGCATAGGATACATAAGTCAGCCCCCTTACAAAACGGTTTACTGAGTTGGTATCTCCAGTTTTGTTCAGGTGAGCTAGTGCGTCACTGTAATACGAAGCTGCTAATTTGTCATTTCCCAAGGCGGCCTCGACTTCGGCCAACACCAAAATACATACTTCATGGCTTGGATACGCTACCGCTTCACGAAGTAACGGAAGCGCAGTGCGATCCTGGTTCCGGCCACGATAGAACTTCGCCTGCCTGAACAAACAAATCCCCGTTTGATAACGGCACTCATTGGCACCCCAAAGCTTTATGTTCTTAGGATCTCGGAGCTTCTTCAGACATAGCTCTAAGTATGGCTGACCTGATTGGCCGACTCGCTGCGCAGCAAATGCAAGTCGTGCATAAAATAGTCCAAGCAGATTCGAAGACAACACTTCATTTGATCTCTTCTCACATGCTTCTAAAATGTCGAGCGACTTCAACAGGATACGATAAGCATCCTCGAATTTACTTTCCCCGGCAAGCAAATTCTCATGAGCCAGGGCTAAATTCAATAGACACCAGTCACGTTCTTTTTTTGTTTTCTGTTTTTCCGCTAACTCTTCCTTGAGTTGCTGCAAGTAAGATCTAGCTTTGTTGAAATGACCTTGTTCACCAAGCACATCCGCCATCGCCCAATTAATTCGGACAATTTTGTCCTTTGATGCTGCTGGTTGAGCAGCTGCCTTCTCCAAATACCGGACCTCGTTTCGTAGATCTCCGCGATCAGCCGACACCAGGGCTAGTCTGCAATATACATCCACTCGTTCAAGTGACTGTTCCGGCTTGTAATCGATGAATAGCTGCTCAGCTATCTTCTCCTCCCTGCCATAATTCTGAAAGCAGTGCTCCATATCAGCCATAAGCCATCGCACTGCGGAACGGAATTCTGTCTCTTCATTCGATGGAACCGGCATAGCATCATACAAAGCCCGGCATGACGGAAGACAGTGTAGACCAATGTCATTATCTGGAACTGGTCCCCATGTGCTCACTATGGCCAAACGTGCTAATAAATAGCAGTCGATCGTAATGCTGGTCTTAGCAAACTGTAGATGTTTTTCCTCCAGGAAGCGTATTGCTGTTCTAGGGTTACCAAACTTTGCGGCGATACAACATCGTTCGGTGATACTTGCCTGAAAAGTCCTGTAGTCTGCCTGAGTCCAGCATGGAATTTTCTGCAGCAAATCCACAACGTGCTCCATTGTTTGTTCCGCCAGAGAGGTAAACCCGAGACGCTCTTGATTTCGCGCTATTGTTAGTAAAAGTCCGGCTCTCTCATGTGCATCGATTTTTCCTGACTTACCATCGAACACCCGGCGATTAATTTCAAGAGCTCGTTCATTATCGCGCCGATCGGCATATCGGCGCGCTAATTCCATCTGTACGTTTGCCAGCAATTCCTCGACTTGTTGGCTATCGCCTGCCGAAATGCGAGGCTGCTTGAGCAGGCTCGCAAGCACTCTGGTACTCCTG
>JAKFUT010000353.1 GCA_021732565.1 Candidatus Obscuribacterales bacterium | reverse complement strand
CAAGGGGAGCATCTTCCGCTCGTAACTCATATACTAAATCTCTGAAAAGCTCTTGTGCAACACTATCTGAGATGCTGTTTCTTCCTTTAGTCAATAGCTCTGTTATCAGTTGTTTTGCTTTTTTTTGGTGCTGTGCGGTTTGCGATTCACTTGAGGTGGCTTGTGCAATGCACAGGTGAGCCTTTGCAGAACCGGCCTTATCCACATCACCATATCTCGTTAACCAGGCCTCCATTAATTCAGTTCTCGTTGAACTGTCAAAGCCAAAGAGGACGGAAGATTCTGAAGGCAGATTTCTACAAATTGGGATTTCTTTTCCATGGGTCATTGAAAATTGGACCAATTTCTTCGCTTTTTCGCGATGCTCTAGTGCTAGTTCCAGGCATAATTCATATAGTCGAATATTAGCCCTTGCAGCACTATTCTTGTCCGCATCACCGTTTCTTTTTAGCCACGCAGTCAGCTGCTCAATGCTTGCACCCTTTAGTGGTGGCAGATTCCGGTTCAGCAGCTTCATTTTATTATTCGACGAGGTGATTTCACCTATGCTCAATTGCTGAGACTCGGACTGGGACGCCCTGCCAACCACGAACCCAACGCCCACCAATGCCAAGATCAAAGAAACCAGAGAGCATACCCTCAATATACCTTTGCTCTTCGCAGGTGCACGCTGAAGATCTTGATCTTCATATCCCTCACCTGAAGCCACCAAACTCAGTGCCGAACCAAACTGAGCCATTGATTGAAATCGATGCTCCGGAAGTTTTGCCATCGATTTCATCAAAACCGAATTCAGTCCCGTCGGCAATTTCGAACCATCCTTTGGTACGCCGAGGGGCTCCGGCAAAGTGTGCACATGTAGATGCATCAGTCCAACCGCAGTGTCTGCCATCAGCGGCGGTTCACCCGACAGTAATTGGTAAAGGATGCACCCTAGTGAATAGATGTCTGAGCGGACATCGGCCTTGCGACCCTGACACTGCTCAGGGCTCATGTAATAGATGCTACCGATTAGCGCGCCAGTTTGAGTAAGATGTTGGACGGTGCACTTTGATTCGGGCAGCAATCGAGCGAGTCCGAAATCTACAATTTTTACAAAATCTGTACTCGGTTCATCCACCAACATAATGTTTGCTGGTTTGAGATCTCTGTGAACCACATTGTGCTTGTGAGCATAACTCATTGCTTCGCAAACCTGTTGGGCAATGAAGAGGACTCGTGAGGGAGCCATCGAGCCGCTTTCACTGTTCAGGCTCCGGCCTTGCAAGAACTCCATCGCTATATAGGGCACACTTCCGTTCCAGACTCCGAACCTATAGCAGTGCAATATGTGTGGCTGCTCCAGCTCAGAGAGAACCTTCCCTTCCCGTTTAAATCGTTCTAGATTCTCAGAGTCGCCAACAAGGGTTCCGTGAAGCAATTTCAACGCGACTGTGCGTTCAAGCCCTATTTCCCTCGCTTTATAAACGACCCCCATGCCGCCGTCTCCCAGCCGCTCTAAGAGCTCATAGCGGGAGTCGATGACAGTTCCGGTTGCAAAGTTGGTCATAATGAAAAATGTCACCGTCTCTTAAGTTCCATGGCAACGTTATGCCCGTCATAGAAGCTGAAAACGCTACTGTTCCAAGGCGAGCTGTTGCAAACTCTTTCAGTTGCCAGAATCCCTAGGACGACAAGAAGGGCGCAACACAACCTATCTTCGAGATGAGCGTTAATCTACGGAACTCGCTGTACGGGAGTTGTCCCGGAGGCAACAGTCCAGGTGAAACATGAATGGTTGTTCCTATGTGTCGACTAGCTTGTTGTGGAACGGATTTGCTTCGGCAAAACCCTCAACTGAGGACTGTCAATGGTTTTGAAAGTTCAGTTTGCAAAGCCGCACAGGTTTACGCAATGCAT
This sequence comes from Candidatus Obscuribacterales bacterium, assembly GCA_021732565.1. Lineage (GTDB taxonomy): Bacteria > Cyanobacteriota > Vampirovibrionia > Obscuribacterales > Obscuribacteraceae > JAKFUT01. The sequence continues at coordinate 10,101 of JAKFUT010000353.1, read as the reverse complement.
CGCTATTGTTTCCAAAATCTCACGGAGCTAATTCCTGCAACTTATATGGCTGCATTGTTGGAATCCATTCAACCAGCCATTCATTGCATCCTTTTAACGGATTATGATGGACGCCGGAAGATCCACAGAGAGGATTGGCTCTACAACTCTTGTCACATTTGAACGATTGTGCCGCAGAGCGGTAACGAGTTCAGGATATGGTTCTGCATGGAAAGGTTTTGCCCCTCGCCGAAAGAGCGATATACTGCAAGTGTTTTGGGCTGCGTTCATCGCAGGCAAGGTTCCCTCGCCTCGGCTCCAGGTATCCCGCCAATCACGTTTCGGGATTGGCGGGGTTGCTATTCCCTCCAATTGGCTGCTATTCTTTCATAAGCAGCCGCGAAGGACCTGTATTAGTTTGGATTAATCCAAAGGGAGGCGCGGCGGGATAACTCGGCGAGAATTGGCTGGATTCAAATGGTCGAATGGTTGGATATGCTGGCGCCAAGTCTGAAGACGAGAGATCGTCGATATCCCGTTTACGCACGTATTAAAGACCTCATTCGGGAAAACATCCTTTCCGGCGAGTTGCGGCATCAAGAACGACTGCCTGCCGACCGGGAACTCGCCACCATCCTGGGCATTGACCGGTCAACCATTGCAAGAGCTTATGATGAACTGGAGTTGGAAGGACTAGTTGAGAGCAATGTGGGGCGAGGAACCTTCGTAACCCGGGCCGAGTTCACAAGAGATGCAGAGCCCGCGCAAACCAACGGGGGGCAGAAGCCCGCTAATCCGCCACCATTAGAGACACGACGCAATGGAGTGAGACCGCCAACGGGAAACGCTCCGATTATCTGGCATGACAAATTCTCCCGCTTTAGTGAATCGGTTTCCACCTTTATTGGCAGGCAGCCCATTTCCGGCCCCACTGCGCGGCAGTGCATTTCATTTGCAGCTGGAATTCCTTCACTTGAATTTTTTCCGCAGCAAGAATTTGAAGCAATTTTCTCAGAACTGACCAGTCGCCCGGAATGTGGACGAATGTTCGCCTACACGGCAGCGGAAGGCGAAGAGAGTCTCCGGTCGGAGATCCTGAAACACTTGCGCAGTCAGAGCATGGACGTAGCCGAGGACGAGCTGATAATTTTGAGCGGCTCTCAACAGGGCATAGATCTCGTGGCACGCACCTTTGTCGATCCTGGAGATAGTGTCGCTATTGAAGACCCCAGCTACTTCTGGGCGACGTGTAATTTCACTGCATTCGGCGCCCGGGTGTTACCCGTACCGGTGAACGAAGACGGGCTAAACCTCGATTTGCTTGAATCATTGCTGGCAAGAAGAGGGGTGAAACTGCTCTATGTCATGCCCTCGTTTCAGAACCCAACTGGTAGCACAATGTCGGCCGCTAAGCGACGCGAGCTGCTCACCATTGCTGCGCACTACCAGGTTGCTGTATTTGAAGACAATTTTGTCGGCGATCTAGCCTATGAAGATCAGGGCTTACCTACTCTGCGCAGTCTTCCTGGATCGCGAGAACTGGTAATTCATCAAAGTACACTCTCTAAATCCCTATGCCCCGGGCTTCGAATAGGCTGGATGGTAGCACCGTCTGAAGCAATGTCTCGGCTGCTCATGTCCAAACGGGTATCGGACCTGTCGACTAATTCTATTTCGCAAGTTGTTGTCTCGGAATATCTACGGCGCGGTTTGTACGTCCAACACCTCATCTCGATTCGCAATGAGTACAAGCAGCGCCGAGATGTTATGTGCGCCGCTTTAGAAGATTCATTTGTTGCCGGAGAACTTCGATGGAACAAACCTGCCGGCGGTATGTTCATCTGGGCCTCACTTCCATCAGATTGCTCGGCACGAGAACTTTTGCCTTACGCAGAAAGAGAAGGTGTGGTCTTTAGCCCGGGCGACCTCTTCTTTGTGGGCGGAGACCGAAAGGAATTTCTGCGACTATCTTTTGTGCAAAGCAATAAATCTGAAATAGAGGAAGGCATTGAAAGACTGGCCATCGCTGTTCGAACCTATCTGACTGGCAAGCGCAAAAAACCTTATGGAGATCGCTCCAGAGAAATGCGCGGACCGAACGTTTTTGTCTGAGACTGATCGACACACTGATTCACACACACATACACGAGGTGCAAAATGGCAACGGAAATCAAAGACACTACAGGCAATGCTCAGACCGGAACATTTCTGGTGAAGAAAGCGCTTCCCCAGATGCTCAAGAGCGGTGTGATCATGGACGTAGTGACAGCAGATCAGGCGAAGATTGCCGAAGAAGCAGGCGCGGTTGCCGTGATGGCCCTGGAAAGAGTACCAGCTGACATTCGTGCAGATGGTGGCGTTGCCAGAATGAGCGATCCGGAACTGATCATCAAGATCAAAGAAGCCGTCAGCATTCCCGTCATGGCAAAAGCTCGTATCGGACATTTTGTCGAAGCACAGGTGCTGGAATCGCTCGGTGTCGATTGCGTTGACGAAAGCGAAGTCCTGACCCCGGCTGACGAAGAGTATCATATCGACAAATCAAGGTTCAAAATTCCGTTTGTTTGCGGCGCTCGCAATCTCGGCGAAGCACTGCGCCGAATTGGCGAAGGCGCTGCAATGATTCGTACAAAAGGTGAAGCAGGAACGGGCGACGTAGTGGAAGCTGTTCGTCATGCGCGCGCTATTCTGGGTGAAATTAAACGCCTGACGGTTATGCCACGCGAAGAACTAATGACCTTTGCAAAGAACCACGGTGCTCCGTTCGAATTGGTGCTTCTCATTGCTGAAACCGGAAAGCTGCCCGTGGTAAATTTTGCTGCTGGCGGCATCGCCACTCCAGCCGATGCGGCGCTGCTAATGCAGATCGGCGTCGATGGCGTTTTCGTTGGTTCCGGCATCTTTAAATCAGGCAATCCGAAAAGAAGAGCCGAAGCAATCGTTAAGGCCACCACGTTCTATAATGACCCGGCCGTCATAGCCGAAGTCAGCCGCAACTTGGGCGAACCCATGGTGGGTCGCACGGTTCGCAGTCTGGCTGCAGGTGAAGAGCTCGCAACTCGAGGGTGGTAATTCCATGGCAGATCTAGACACGACCTTGAACGCGAATGATCTTCGGCGAGGGCGGCACGCCACCAGGCATGGTGGCTCTCGCCCGCACGAACATCATCTTCCGTCTCTGCGCATCGGCGTGCCAATGCTTCCCGATCCAGACAACCAGCAGAAGGTTACGGTGGGAGTTCTAGCTCTGCAGGGAGATTTCGCTGAGCACGTTCATATGCTTGAACAGTGCGGAGCAAATACCAGGCTCGTCCGCCGCGCATCTGAATTAGACGGGGTGGACGGGCTGGTGATTCCCGGTGGTGAATCAACCACCATCGCTAAGCTCACCGGTAATACCAGCGATCCTTTATTTGATGAAATCATCAGTCGAGCAAAACAAGGCATGCCAGTTTACGGCACATGCATGGGCATGATTTTTCTGGCAAGAGAGATAGAAGGTTCAGCTCAGGGTAGGCTGGCGTTGATGGACATTAAAGTTCGCAGGAACGCCTTTGGTCCACAAATTGCCAGCAGAGAACAGCATCTTCATATAGATGAACTTGGTGAAGAACCGTTTCATGTGGTCTTCATCAGAGGTCCAATAATTCTGGAGTGTGCTGCACATGTTCAGGTTTACGCTCGAGTGAACGAAGGCATCGTAATGTGCAGGCAAGACAATTTGCTGGCTACGGCCTTCCATCCCGAAATAACGGCGGATGATCGTGTACACGGATATTTCGTATCCATGGTGCGGGAATACGCATGCTCAAGAACCTGAGCCGGCTGGTCTTGATTGCGGTGTTCGGTTTTTCAACAGAAACTGATGTCATCGCAGGAGAGAACGGAGTGGAAAGTAATTCACGGATTGTACGGCAAAATATAAATGTCGGCCAGGTTGCCAGCGTGAACCTCCCGGCAGTGTTCAAACGTGAAGGCTCGGCAGCGAAGGAAGTCGTTTTCTCTGCAAAAGAAGATGCCAGCGGACCGAACTGGAGTTTCCGTTCCATGATGTTCGGCGTGTGCGAACCAATAGGAGTAAACAGCGAAATCGGCGGTAAGCTGCAGCATTGCCTTCTTAAACCAGGTGTGGTGCAAGAGAAAGACATAATTCCCTTGAAACCCCTTATCAAAGCGGTAGAAACCGAAACGCTCGCAGGGGAGGTAAGAGTAATTCAAGGCAAGAAAGTCTTGCTCATAACTTCGCGGGGAACACAAACCGGTCCTTGCCAGCCGTTGCCCAATGGTGGGACACGGCGCCCTTTATTCAACATTCTCAACAAACAGATACTTGCACCATTAGACCAGGGAACAGTGCAATGCATTTACGGATTTGCACAGGTTATGGGTGAAGCAGAACAGTGCTCCTCAATACTGAATCTGTCGCTTCTCAGCATTAAGTGGAGACCTGCTCAGTCTCTAAAAGATACTGCTGCTCAACAAAGTGCTCGATGACAATACCGCCCGCAAATTTTAAGCAACTACCAATGGTGCTCAAACTGCCCGTGCCAGTCGCACATAATCAGGTCTATCACCAGCGTGTCTATGGCGAAAAGCGCTTATTATCCGTGCTCTGTGAACCAGAAAAACGCCTGGCATTTGCATCACATCACCCTGGACTTTGCCAATGGAATGCCCGCCAAGCAATGCCTCGCCACATCGTCTTACGGTGTCCGCGCATAAGAACTCACCGGTTTTGGCGCGAGTGAGTCCAAAGGCTTTATACAACATCCGTGTTGGCGAAGATATTCGAGACAATGGTGACAAACCATATCTAGAAAATAGAGTGAACGTGTCTTCTTCATCGCCCATGTGCACCAAAACGGGACGGACCCCGGACTTCTCCAATTCGGGAAGTAAAGCGTGGATGTCGGAAAGTGACTCGCGGCAGAAGGGACACCCGAAATGCCTCAAGAACACCATGAGAGTAGGTGCGGAGTTCGTAATTTCTAAGAGCGATACATTATATTGATCGTGATATTCGGAAAGCACCTGTTCCAGCAAAGGAGCTACAGCCAGAGCCGTGCTACTAGTGTCGGATACCATAAATAGGCCCTCCCGGGTACAGGCTACAGTGCGGATGTTATCGGTGGTGAACTACCGCCTGATGAACGCAGATTCTATCTGATTCCCCGTCAAAATCAACTCGGATTGTACGTAGAAGACTAGTGTCATTCCGTGCAGATCATCTTGTTCAATTACACCTTGACTTTCGAACGGTCCGAATGGCAAGCAGTTTCAGGTTCGCAAACGTTTACGCGTCTCTTAGCAGGTGCTGTGAAATCGAGCTTAACCGGAGCAATTTACATAGTTTCCTCATGGTCGTATATACCGATAAAGATGTATTGTTCAAAATATTCAACAGAAAGGTATGATTCAAAGCGCCGGGTGGTCTGCTGAAGATTTCGCGAATTGGCAACACTTCTTCTTCTTCTTCTTCTAGCAAGAACATCAATGAGCCGACTAAAATCCGAAGCTGCAGACATACTCATTTGTCTCTGTCCACTGATGTAATTTTCCACACGGATTTCTTCCGCGCAGATGTCTGTGCTCAAGCAATTGGTCATCATAATGCGCCGTGAACTTTCTGAGATATTCGTCTGTAACTATGAGAGCTGCGTTGCGATTGCGGTGAGCCTGTCGATAGAGCGATAGCCGATCAGCACCTGGCAGGCGTTCAAGAAATCCAACGCAAGCAAAGAACAAGACCACAGGAAGAAGTAACCATGACCGAAAACGAAATATTGCACTCGACAGATCACTCATCGCCGAAGCATGATGAAGGGAAATCAGTTGCACAGAAGATGCTTGATGATATCGCTTCAATTCCCTCAGACTATATCCACGCATGGACTAAACGCCCATTAACAACGGCACTGGAGACAATCTATGATCCCCTGCTACCTTTGTTTCACGAAAAATTGGTCAAAGAACCGCCCCGGAGAATGCACAGACAGTTAGAGAAATAATCAGTATCGAAAGGAGTCAATTCGATTGTTCCCCGTGGATGAGAAGCTCGCTGCTTACCTGTCGTCAACGTGCCACGACCGAACATCCCGGGGGCACAATCGGGATGGGTGGATGAATTCCTTCGTTGGATGAAGGAGATCTTCAGGCTGATAACAAGAGTTCGTCCCTTTAGGGCACGGTTTGCTGTCGAGGATTGAACCTGAGTTGTTGTCTGTAATGGTGCGCGCATCAATTCAGCTGGAATCACGTTAGTGCGGCTGATAGAAGTTTCCTTGCCTGTTCAGCTGGTGTAACCGGCCAACAGGCTGGTTGACGATTGTACTGAACGACTGACTGATTGATTGTTCAAGCCGGGTCTTGGCTGTTAAAACGGCTTGTCGTCCTACTAAGACAGCGAAAACAAAAACGCACAAACCCGCAATTACTCGCGCGAAAAATGAAGTCCAACGAATCGATTGATCTACCAACCTGGTGATGGCAGAACAGTCGGCGGTCATGATCTTTCCGTCAAAGCGCCGATAGAACCTTCCGCACATCCCTCCAGCCAAGTTCTCCCTTAGCAGGTTTTCCGCATCCGCCGCGGTCATGGCAGACAAGTTGTATACGTTTAGCTTGCATTCCTTACAATACCGAGCTTTGACGTCACTAATCCCAATTTGCAGGGCAATTCTCAACTATCATCTGCACATTATCTAGAATCTTTTGTTTTGCAGTGGTCATCATTCACTCTCCCGAAAAGTCATTTTTCAGATGGCTTCTTGGCGAATTGGATCCAACCCGCGTTTTTGCAGATTCGGGGATCTATTGGTATGCTCTCAATTCGTTAGTTTTGCTTTAATGGAAGTCGAATGTGAGTCGCCGTAGTCGCTTGTATCAGAAGCCTTCAATAACAACAAACTACGATCAGATTCCGACAACACTCCGACAAAGCGCATTGAAGCATTTCACGCCGATCCGTCTGCCAACACAATTAGATTGAGCCGGCCTACAAGTCTTGTTTATTCGGCCACTATCCAGAGGACACAATGAATGAACAATGCACCGGTGCGAAGCCTCTTAACGCCTCGGCGACTTTGATTCCATAGAGAAATCTACTAATCCAGTGGTTGCGACAGCCAGCCAATCAACGGATCTAAGAAGACAGCATTGATTCAATATAATCCCAGTGGGTTCCAACGATGTCGATGCTGTGGTCTAAAGAAGTGACCAACATCGCTTTTGTAAGCGACTGAACGGGCAATTCCACTTCGCAGACCAGACTGTTCTGGCCAGACACGTCGGTGGAGATACACCACTTGGCGCCAACTTCCTCGTTGAGTTCTAAAATTAGATTGACGAACTTCACATCTTCAAGGCAGTCGTCCGGCAACTCGTCCGGGGGAACCACAATCCACCTGATAATTAAATATTCAGGAGCGTCGATGTATTGAAACTCGAGTTCGAATACTTGCTCGGTGCCCTCTTCATTTTCGATGGTAACGGAGGTGAACCATGTGGATGTAGGTTCATCGAAATCAACATCTTCAATGGGACTCTCACCGAAAGTGATGGAACGAATCCAGCCGTCCAGCCGAGACTGCGATGAATTTGCAGAAGGTGAAGATTCGTCAGCTGCTTGCAGCAACGCGCCTACCAGGTCAACGCCAACTAGATCTAGAATCCGACCATCTCGAAGACACACCGGTCCGATGAGATTGGGATCGTTTGTTTTTTCGGACTCAATTCGCCTTGCGCAGACAGAGAAATGCTCTCGCAAAACAGCCTCGTCCCCGGTCTGCCAGAGCTCGCCTTCATCGGCCACGGTCAGGCTCTCAAAGTATTCCTCAACGCTTCTTAGCAGCTCGACTATTTTCACATGAACAGAATGGTGCGCAAATTGTGTCTTCACCCAGCCTTGAGTTCGCAGCTTTTGATCGAACTCGAACAACATTGGTTCGCAAAGCGGAAAGGGCTGAAGAACAAGTGGAGGAGGTATTGGCAATTCGTCAGCAAGTTTTTCAGTCTGGTCGCCGGAAATCGAATCATTCAGGAAATGGTATAGCCAACCCTCCCTTACGGCAAACTCGACGGCTGCATCTCGCACTTTCTCCACCGCGGCGAGGTCTCGCACAGTCCCCTCAAAGTGAATTGTTACACCCATTTGCTACGGCTCCTCGCCCGGACCTCTGTCATGTGCAGGATATAATGCACACTCATAGTGTGCAGCGCCCCCGCCGGACGCTAACTCAGTGTACCAAAGCTAGGCAGCTAACGTGTCAAGAGCTTTTAGTCGACTCTGGATGTTTTGTCACGGCCAACTGGCAGGTTCCATTTCTGACGCTCAGAGCAACGAACCTGGCCCGCAGCAACGACTCTCAACTGTGATTACAAAACGCAGCACTCAAGGACGATCGAGTCCTTGTGTATACGACGGGGAAAAGCGCTCTGGCTTGTTCCGTTAAAGGAAACCGTTGCTCCGCTTGACCTGGCTGGTGATTAAGCCGCCAAAATGATTTCTACTCCGGGGAAGTGCCCGAGGGACCAAGATATTTGTCAGACTAATAAGATGACATCAAGAATTCAGACAAAACAAGGAATCCGTAAAGCATTGTCAGTCAGATCTTTCGAGTCTTACTCCGGAGCAAGGTGAGCTTCGAAACTAAACTCCAGACACTGCAAATTCACTTGCGTAGAAGTTCAGGAAAAGTCCATATAGTCTGCAGTTGAAGGGTTCTGGCAACTGATGCGCATAGGACTTTGTCCAACTTTCTTGCGTTCAGTATAGATTTGCTCAGGACTCATGGAGGCATTCTAATGGATCGTCACTTTGATACGGCGAAATCGGTATTAGACACAGGTGGGTTTGATTCATCAGTTTGGTCCCGGCTGTCGGATCTCAGTGTCGGCGATGCAACGCGGAGCGCCAGGCCCGAACAATGGAATGAGAACTCTCGACGCGAAGATAGTGTGAGCGAGCTGGTATTTGATGATAATTTGTATGTGTCGGCGTTAACAGATAAGAGCAGCAGTACGGTCGAAAAACCGGCGGCTCAGGATGGCACAGACCAGTTCTCGCAAGAACAAGCTCGCAACTACTTTCTATTCGTGCCGGAAAAAATAAAGCTAGATCTCGACAAGGACAAAATAGAATTTCAATCCAACGACTTTGGTGCACTGCTGCAGGCGCTAAGTGGTACCAAGCTGGAAGATACTCTTGCAGCTGCGATGAAATCGAGTAAACTGCCAGAACAAGATCGCACCAAAATAGTCTCTGACATCGTAAATGTATTGAACAAAGTTGGCGCAGTATCGCTTGCAGGCGCAGACACAGTCAGCATCAAGAGATCCGAGGAATCTAAAATAGCTATTCCTTCTTCGGTATCGCGAATAGCCCGAGACATTACGGTGGGGAAAGACGTTTCTTTCAAAATCGTTCCGGACGAGAAGGGCGGAATTCGTCTCACTGAATTACGGGGCATTGCCGTTAGTGCCGGTCTGGATCGTTTTCCCATTAAAGAGATTGGAGTTAACGTTAAGGACGGGCGAATGTCATTAACAATCACACCGAGTGCTCCTGAGCGCAATCGCGAGGACATGAAGAAGCCGGATGAAAACGCCGGACGAATTGCTCAATTTCTTTATCGAGCGAAACAGGTGAAGAGAACCGCGGAAGATCTGCAGGATATTGCCGTTGCAGTTATGCCGTCTTTCTCAATAGATTTGGGTCCGGCTTCTAAAGCAACAACCGACGCCATTGCAAGCGGGGCGAAAGTGCAAGAGGCGGTCAAAGCCGGAGATCGCGCAAAGGCACTTGAGCTGGTTACCGGTCAAAAGTTGGAAGCCTCCACCGCGAAGTTTATTAATGGCGTGGAGCATTTTCAAAAGAATGGCTCCAAATACGGTGTCACATTTAATTCAGACGTCGGTAGATTCAATCTCGAAGCCGATATCTCCATTGACAAGGAATCGCTAAAGAAAAAATAGTCTGCGCGTAGCGAAAATTCCAGCGCTCCAGCAGATTCACCGGCAGCGCGGGCCTTGCATTGCTGCGATCGAATCAGCGATGTCCAGTCGCCGTCAACTGCACAAACTGTCCAGCAGTCACTCCAGCCTTTCTATTCGTTTGGACTACAC
>JAKFUT010000273.1 GCA_021732565.1 Candidatus Obscuribacterales bacterium | reverse complement strand
GTAGACACCAGAACTCCAAACCCCTCATGAAACGTCACTACGCAATAATCGTCCCTCTGACCATTACGAGGAATGGCTCTGGCGATCCGGTGTAAGGTCTTGGTCGTGCGGGCTCTTAGCCCTGATCAGGGAGCAGACTCTACTATCGCTCAAATCGCCTCAACCCGGGTTCGCGCCTGCGGAAGAATCGCCCCGGCTGATTGCCACCCTCTTGTTGCCCCCGTGGACCCAACTGAAAAGGTTGTTCTCCACTAACCCGTTGTTGCAGAATTGTCTTATTACAGTTAAACAACTCAAAACGAAGCCGTGCTGTTCGACTCGTGTTGCCACTTCTCGTGGTAACGGCAAGATAGCTTCTCAGTAAGTTTGCATATCCTCCCTCGGCTTTCGATTCTTGCCATGAATCAACAGCATCCTCGTAGAATCTTTCTGACCATTGAAGATATCGATTTCTTGCCTTTTCGGAGCGGCTGATTTTCGACAGGTCAAAACATGCAGAAGCAAGTGGACGCCAAATCCCGGTTGCCCAGTTGGTTTTATTGACGATCTCTCGCGTCTTTGTGGTTGCTTTTCTATAAATCTCCAATGCAAGTTCTACCTCGGCACCAACGTTTGCAATGTTGTCTTCTCTGTAACAGGACGCGAGGTGTCCGATGGTGGGAACAAGATGTGGATTCTCTTGACCAAACTCAATCTTCTGTTGTTTCAAACACGCACGAAGAAGTGCAGCTTCCTCGGGAAAGTTCCTCTCTTCACGAGCCTGCGCGGCTTTCGCTCGATAATCCGAGGCCAGTCGTGCCGCTTCAGCTATAGTCTCATGGTTCTCAGCTCGCCTCTCTTCATTCGAACTTGCCAGCAATGCAGCGCTCGCGGTGACCGAATTGTTCTTGCGCGATCCGCCGGTGCTGCTCGCCGCCTTTCGGATAGCGATTGAGTCCATAGCCCCATCGTTCTTCGAAGCCGATACGGCCGATGAATGTGCCGACTCAGTCGAATGGGAATTACTCGGTAAAGTGGAGTGCCCCCCGGCAGGGCCGGTGGTCACAACTTGCGTCACCGAATTGGGCGGCCGAGAATCGGAACTATTGCCAGGACCATGCGTTCCTGTAGTTGTGTTGCTTGCTTGACCCGAAACCTGGCTGGAGGTAGCAATGGACGAAACTTTCGTGGAGGTTTCCGGTAACTTCACTGAGCTATCCGGTGATTTGAGAGAAGACACCGAGGGCTGAGTGCTTGACTGTTGTGACCGTGTAACGATCAAGGTAATGCCAGACGAGAGGCCGACCGCGAGTATGACAGCCGCCACCATTGCGCCGCGTGATGAATTTCCACCGAGACCGGATTGTTGCCTTTCTTTTTTTTCGGGGGCTGTTTCATTCTCAGTCGGGCTTTCCGCTGTATCCTCGTTCTGCCCTTGCCGGAACCTCAATTCCTTGACCGTTGCCCGTGGTTGCGATTGTCTGAAATGCGATGCCGCAGGTTGGATGTTCTCTGGTGACGGTTGCGGTGCGTTTGTCGCCGGACCGGAAGGACCTCCGTTAGCTGGCAGTGAACCTGCCTCTCCATGGGCTTGTGAGCGCAGCATGTTTTTACCCGGTAGCGGTTCGCTGGCCGACATTGATGCGCTAGCTGGTGGCGGGCTCGGCGGCACGTAGACGGGTGATGCTACCGTTTCGCCGTGAGGTTGTGATGCTTCCGACAGACCGCAAAGTGGTAGTGTATTTGGTGCATCGTTCGATAGTGGTGCCAGTGGTTCACTACTGTGCGATTCGATGTTTGGGTGAAGCCCGACTGGTCTTGCCGCTTGATCTGCGCCCAATGCAGACTCGGCCAGTTCCGTGGTCCTGGTAAATTGATGATGTATTGTCGATGATGAGTTGATGGCGTCAGCAATTTCATTGCCCAACTCAGCCATCGATTGAGGTCGGCTGTCAGGATCCTTTTCGAGAGTCCGCATAATCAGTTGCTCAAGCTTTGGCAGAAATTTACGGTGTGGCGCAATTGCAGACATTGGCTGCGGAACATCAGTTATTTGCTTGAAGAGCGTAGACATTGTGTTGGTGCCCATTAGCGGCACTTCACCTGTGAGAGTTGCATACATGACACAGCCCAGCGAATAAATGTCTGAGCGAAAGTCTACGGTCTCACCTTTGCACTGCTCCGGGCTCATAAACGGTGGGCTCCCCACGACCATGCCGCTTTTGGTCAGCTGTTGCTGTGGACCGGACTCGGATCCGCCGGGCTTTGCAAGACCAAAGTCCAGAATCTTCACTAAATCAGTATCTTCATCGTTATCGATAAGCATCAGGTTACTGGGTTTAAGATCGCGATGCACGCAGCCCTTTTTGTGGGCATGTTGCATCCCCCGACAGACTTGCGAAAAGATCCGTTCAAACCGAGCCGGAGACATTGGATCGTCTGTGACAATGACGTCTTCCAGTGTTCGTCCGCTTAGAAACTCCATCACGAGATAAGCTTGCTCCGCACTGCTGACTCCAAAGTCATGCACGGCGATAATATTCGGATGGGTCAAATTGCTCGCGGCGCGTGCCTCTTGCTTGAATCGCAATACTCCACGCTGGTCCAAGACAGACCCGGACACGAGCATTTTAATGGCCACGAACTTATCCATATGGACATGCCGGGCCTTGTAGACGACACCCATTCCGCCCTGTCCGATGATGGAGATGATCTCGTATTTCCCTTCAAACAGCTGCCCTATGAGGGGATCCTGTTTGACGGCCATTGATTGTCCGGAATCACTCACCTTGGAGCTCCGCCTCGCATAGGTTCCGCTCGCCTTATTCCCGGATTATGCCCCTTGTAGACGGATCTTTTCGTAGTGTATCCGGGTCTTAACGACTGGTAGATTGAATCCCTTTAGAATCACACAGCGTCGGGCGCCAGCAGCCTTACGACTCGAGATGTCAACTGACAGCGATCCTTGTGATATTCGCTTGCTTCACTTGAAGAAAATGTCCTCGGAGCCAACTAATCAACAAGCGCCTTTACCACCAACTTTTGAAAGTGCACTATAAGGTGCTCGCAATTTGTCAGCAATCGACCTTTTGCGGGAATACCGGCTTTCAGCGACCGCTGCACCGAGTTGGTGAGCTCATCATCCTCCTCGCCAACCGTTTTGTTAAATTGGTACAATTCCTCAGCCCATGTTTCGTCAACGTCAGGACCGAAGAATTGTTCTGAAATTCCTTTTGTACGACCGGGTCCGTCGGGTTGCCAGAGATCCACTGACAGATTCGGAAAACCAGGATTGATGCTAATTGTGAAATTAGGCCACAATAGATGATACTGTGCCTGGTGCACAACTCCGCGCACGTCATAGAGTGGAACTTTACTCTTTCCTTGCAGGGCAGATTGTCTAACGTTGCCAACCTGGCTAGAGAACCACTCATGAGCAGTCAATCGATAGCTGTCCTGATCGACATCTATCGCCGCAGAAAATCCCGGGTGTGCCACAGGACAATGGTAGCATTCCAAGAAATTCTCCAACAGCGTCTTCCAGTTCGCCTCCGACTGCCAGGCTTCCCGTCGCCAAAGCTTCAAGTTTTCAATGTCCAACCCGCTGGCTGAAATAATCTCCAGAACAGTCCCGAAATAATGTTCGAGCGGCAGAGCATCAGGGTCGGCATTCACAAATACGAAAGGACCAAGGCGCTCAGCTTTTAAAGGAAGCAGAGGATAATCACCAGGGTTAAATGTCGCCTCCCGGTCAGCGCGAGGAGCTGCCTTTAAGCAACCATGCAAATCATAAGTCCATGCATGATAGGCGCACTGCATAAGTTTCGCATTTCCGCAACCTTTCATGACCTCGTGTCGGCGGTGCCTGCATACATTCACGAAACCCTCAATACCTCGCTCATTGCGCACAACAACAACGGGAATCTCTCCAACATAGCTACTGATGTAGTCGCCCACCTCCGCCAACTCATGGATTGGTCCGACATACTGCCAGCTCTTCCTGAAGACTTTGAGAATCTCGTGATCGAGGATTGAGTCACCAGTGTACCAAACAGAACTCAGCGAAATACCTTGATCAAGTCCGCGCAATAGCTCCTGCTGATCATATCTATTCATTGATCTTTGCTCCTCGCTCCATCGTTTTAGATAGCACTTCCATTAAGATCACCCAGCTGAAGACCACACCATCCGTCCGTCAATTTTCTCTGGAACTCTCAAGATACACCAGTTGGCACAACGAGTTAGAAACGCTGCCACCCGTTATTAGATTCCTACAGCGAAGCTGTTCATTCTATTGGCAATAGGGCCAGAATCTCAATACGGTTCTCAAGGGAAAGACCCAGCCGGCTGAACTCGCCGTCTTTGGCAACCCGGATCAATTTGAGTTGTCCCCTGACACAATGTCGTCAGATTGGCCACGGGCGGTGTCATGATGATTCCCGTAGATGAGAGTCGGAAGCATTCTGTCGAACACTCTCTTGTTGACCCACAATAATTCCTCTGCTAGCCAGCTCCATCCCATACCAGTAAAATTGTGCGTATTCGATTGATGAAAGCTTGTGCCCGGGACCAGCAAGTATTCCGAGAAATGCGTCGAGCACATCCGACAGCCCTAAATGCACCCAATCCCACAGGAATGAATCAAAGTTGTAGGCGATCATAGCCTTGGAAACTCGCTTGCGAACTGACTCGACCTCAACTGCATCGATATCGCAGTCATGTAGCCTTGAAATAGTTTTCTCTTTTTCGTGGTTGGTGAATTCTGTATCCAGAAATGGTTCTAGCAACAGATCCCACACGTCGATCCTATTGCGGCATGGAACGTTGTTGACATTGCACCAGCAGGTAAGCTCTTCTTTCATCGTTGCGGGAATGAAGAGAAATTCTCCGTCAAGTGTCCTTATCTCCGGTGGGGTACAAGACAAGCCGACATCAGAAATTTCGCTCTTTTCGATCTTTCCCGATGGGTAAATTGTCGCCGGTGGATATCGATAACTCCTGACCTCTATATAGTCGGAACGAAATTTCATCGAGTCTGGATTGTTCTTTACCATGGCGAAAAATTTAACTGCTATCCAATCAAGTTAAAAAGGTTGCAATCATGGTAGCATCTATTTTTTCTCCCGGTTGATGGTGTCAGAATGGTTCAGATTTGAAACTGTTCTGTATCGCGTAATGGTTCCTTGGAATAGCGGATAATCACCTTGTACCTGAGTAGCTTTGATAAGCCATTTACGTTGCGCGATATCTTCAATAAATGGTTACCTGAATGAAACACAATTCACAACCGAAGCGTGTTGTTATAACGGGTTGTTCTTCAGGCTTTGGCGCGTCCATGGTTGATCAATTTTTGTCTGCCGGGTGGCACGTTCTGGCGACGACGCGACATGCAGAAGCCGATGGATTTGACCGCTCGAACGTGCGCCTTCAGATTCTGTCGTGCAACGTGGCTGAGTCTGCCGGGCGGGAAACAATAGTTCAGTACGTGGCAGAACACTGGTCCGAAGGGGTGGATTGTCTTATCAACAATGCGGGTTATGGCCAAGCGGGCCCCCTCGAGGCGCTAACCGAGGAACAGATACGGCAACAATTCGAAGTGAATTTTTTTGCTCCGGTTCTACTTACTCGCGACCTCCTGTTGTATCTTCGAAAAGTGCAAGGCAAGATAATCAATATTTCGTCTGTGCTGGGATTCGTTGGAATGCCCATGCAAAGTATGTATGCCGCAAGTAAATTTGCACTTGAGGGACTAACTGAAAGTTTGTACTACGAATTGTCGGCACATGGCATAAAAGTATGCTTAATTGAGCCGGGGGGATTTCGCACTCAGTTTGCAGACAACATGGTGTGGCCGTCTGACGAGAAGCAGACCTCGCCCCTATATCAGCAGCAAATGTCGGGATACAGAAACTGCTTAGAACGCGTTCGGGCTAAACCGGGAAAGAATCCCGATGAGGTTGCGCGCATTGTGGTAAGTCTGGCGAACAGGAACTCGATGCCACTGCGGGTTCGAATCGGAGATGATACACGAGTTCTCTATTATTTGCGTCGAACTCTACCTCAGCAGGTCGCTGACAGGGTGCTACGCCGCATCAGCGGAAAGATTCTTGAGTCAAAGTAGATGAGCAACATTCCCGTTCAAAACAAATTGGACGCCGTTCACGAAGGTGCACAGTCGGTGTTGCGCAATCTCATCGCGGCAAAGACAAAAATGCCACCGCAACAACAAGTTACTGATACCCCCGATGCCCTCTGGTCAAGCGCATGGTGGGGATTCGAGCACTGTGCAACCTTCAAGCAGCTCCCGCCGAGCATTCAACATGAGATAGTCACCGTGTGCAATCGCGAACTTTTAAACGAGTCATATTTCATTGAAAAATCCGGGCTCGCTTATTGTGCCAAGATGATTCTCTTGGCTGAGAACACCGATACGGCACAGCTCTATGCTCTCATCGCTGCTGATGAAGCAAGCCACCTCGCCTGGATTGAACCACATGTGCAGTCGCAAGACAAAACTCGACCAGTGGGCCCGTTCTTGTCGTTTCTTTCAACTTTAGTGGAGGAACTATCTCCGACGATATTGGTATTTCTGGTTCAAATCATTCTGGAGGGCTGGGGGCTCGATCATTACCGACGGTTGGCAGACGGGTGCAATTCAGCGCAACTGGCATGTGTGTTTCGAAGTATCTTAAAGGATGAGGCATTGCATCATCAGAGTGGACGAGTGATGTTCGACGCTTCAAGACTGGCATCTCCAGATCTCGAAGTGATAGCCGATGCGCTGAAGTACTATGTGGCAATGGTACGGGTCGGACCTCAATTGGCGGTGGCGATCGCTGATCGACAGAGCGGCGGACTTTCCCTTCGCGAGATCGAAGACGTGTTTGTCGCCTTGCGCCATTCTGAAGAGACCGATAGAAAGTTGAAATTGCTAAAAACTCTTATGCGTCAGAAAGGCACGGAGCCTATAGTAGACGGACTCGAAGAGGGTGGTTATTTCGTTCCGATGACGACTGGAGAAGCTGCACTGGCATATGTTGCTGTCCGTTAGAACTGAACTTACCAATATTCAATTAGCTTCGTGCGGTCGTTTGCCAGAGAGGTCACTTAGATGTTGTTTTCTCAGAAACATCTTTCGCTGTCGGTGAGCCAGGAAAGAGCCAGAACAGTGCGCTCAGTCCCATGAACGGTACCATCTGAATGTCCACCAATATTGCTATGGCCGCCGCCTGTTCAGCTGAGATGCCCGCCTTGGTTAATGAAGCGATAAGAACGCCTTCGCGGATGCCGACGCCTCCCAATACAAAGGGAGCAAACGACGCCACCAGACTTAGTGGCAACGCCAACGCGAAGAGATAGCCTGGAGCCACAGCACCGACTGAATAGCCGAACAACTGCAGGACGAGGAAGTTAATGCCCCAGCCCACCAGCGAAGCAACAAGCGAAATGAGGACAGCGCCTCTGTTTTTTCCAATTTCGTGGATCGCTTCAACAAATGGAACCAACATGTTCAAATATTTTTTGTTGAACTTCCGGAGCCAGGAAACGAATTGCGACACTATGGTTTCAGGAAGGTACGCCAAGCTCCAGATTGCAAGCATCGAGACGAAATACAGCGTTCCCACCAACATAGCCATCGGGGCCATCGGTCCGTGAATTTGAGTTGCTCCAAGTAGTGCATAACATGACAGACCAAGCGAACTCGCTACACGCGCCACCAAAGCGGTCGCCGTGGACTTCGCGGTACCGATGAATTTTGCAATCTCAAAAATCCGTACAGCTTCGCCTGCAACTCCTGCCGGCAGCAACTGACTGGGCACTAACATTCGGATAAAAATTCTTGCCAGTGTTACCCAACTGATCTTCGCTATGCTACGGACCAGGCATCCCCATTCCACCAGAGCGCAGAGCATCACCAAAACCGTCGCCAACCACCCTATGGCAATCAGGTCCCAACGTGCATGTTGCATTACCTTAAGCAGCTGGGGCACGTTGATGGCGCAAGAAATGAACCACAAACACAACACGGTTAAAAGAAACCGAAGCGTCCTAGACGACATTAGACGGTTTAGCCGGCCCGTCTTTGGCAAATCAGCCCGCTCTTGGGGATTCTCGAGTGTTGGAGACTGCTTCATCATTCTTGAGTTGACGAGCCCTTAGCATCGGAGGTGCCGAACGCCTCAGAATGAACAAGACCGTGGCGCCCGGATGTAGTGATCCCCTGGTTCGGATGGTGGCACCGTGGCGTACTCTGCACTTGCACTGACAACCGGCGGATCGGTTAGATCCTTAACATCGAGCAGGAATGGTCGCGTTTGAGTCAGGAAGGCGAAGAGTTCAATACTTTCACAAAACGTATCGACCTCCGATGGATTGAGACACTTCTTCTTGCCTAATGTCTACAGATGCCCGCTGACGAGAGTTGCTTCGATTGTAGCTCACGGCCTACTAACTTTCCATGGTACTTTTGTCGTTCAGTCTGCGGGCATCCGACGGGTCCACAGACGGTCATCTTTGTCGAACCGCCAACTCAAAAGAGGTACATTAACATGACGTGACGAATGAAGAAGATCGATTGGTGCGCATCGTGGCTGCGATCGGGCGAATCAAGAGTTGGATGAAGGACAATGGTGCACCTGTGCTGGTCGACAATCTGTCGGATCGCATACCGAGAGAACAGCTGGAGACCTTCGAACATCCATTCGCAGCTGATGCTACACGCCTGTCGCTAGAAATTCAAGAAATCTCGCCGCTTTTGACACGTCTCCTATAAGCGATACGTCCTTCAAATCTCCCGGTCTCATGCCTTCGGATTGATAAAATTGCTGCACCTTCATCGACAGCTCCGTCACAGCAAGGTGCCTCAGCGGTCCAAGTTGATTGAGCATCCGCGCTTGATTGTAGTGATGAGATTTTCGCAACGCCTCCTCCACGTTTGCCACCAGCCTGTCGCTGGTATCATTTGCGGTGTCAGTCAGCAATGTATATGCAGAGAAGGTGTTTCTTTCGGACCTCTGCTGAGAGGGAAGTAAGAGAAACCTCCCGCTCGGGATCAGCGGAGTCAACGCGGCAGACACAAACAACTCTTGTAGTTTCTCGCCGACCAGGTCGCAGACATTATTCGAGCGTCCTACGAAATCAAGCGTTGGTGTGTTCTTGTAAAAGCCAGTCACTTGCACTATGTCGTTCAGGCGGTACCTGATCAAACCGCTAGCCTGACTAACTATTACCTGATACCGGTTGCCGATGGTCAGCTCGTCAATTAATTTAATATCGCCGCTCTCTGTCTCAAACTCAAGAAATACCTCATTGATCAAAGGGACACATCCATGTGCATCAATCATCGGCACCGTAATCGGTGCTTCCGTTGCTAACAATCCTTTTCCCTGCACGAACACATGTGGAAAGATCGCTTTGATCTGTGCCGAAAGTGGTCCGGCAAGTGCTTGATCCCAACAAGAGATAAGTCTGAGAAAAGGCCAAACGGATTTCCAGTCAATTGGATCATGCATAAGTGCTGCGCGGCGATCGGTGGGTAACAACAAGGACAACTCCTTTCTGTTAAGCTCGATATAGGAGAGCAAAACCAGCAAATACGATGGGCTCCAGATTGACACCACTTCTAATTTGTCTTCAAGAAGCAGCGCTTTGGCAAGCTCTCGGTGGAAATTGGATGATGTTAGTGACACTGGTGGCATTATCAGAAACCGCCCCATCAACGTGCGTAGCGGCTCTCTCAAGTAAAACTCTTCGTTAGCCAATTCCATTTGACCGCGCACTGCTGATTGCCCGCTGGCAGGCGACTTCCCGGCGAAGGAGGGAATCTCCGGTTGTTTGGACGGCGGAGAAAGACTGATAAAAATTCGTGCAGTCTCGGGATGAAATCCATGGCTCAAATGGTCGAACGCCCAAATGCTGAACATATTGGAAAATGAACTGATGAGTGAATCGGTATAGGGAATATACTTTTGCGCCCCGGAGCTCCCGGACGTGGGTTCCAGGTGCAATATCTTCTTACGGGTCAAGATCTTTCGGTTCGACTTCGATTGCAAGTCAATGGATTGCTCAAAATCTTCATAGTCACGAATGGGAATTCTTGTCACCAGGTCCTTGTAGCTGGTATTGCCTTTGATGCCATGTTCCTTACCGTACTCAGTTCCGGCTAAGTCCACAATGAGTTTGCGCAGTACCCGCTGCTGACTGTCACTCGGAAAGTCCAGGCTGTTTTCAAACCGAATGTAGGGGACCCGGCAGAGTGCTTTAATAGCCAGTGTCAAGACGCGTACCATCAGTGGAATGCAAGTAGCGGCAGAATACGAAGATCTTGTCGGCTGTACATTTCCATTCTCGTCGTATCCATTCGCGCTGCAGTTTGACGGCTGAAAGTGATTGCCTTTCGCCAGAGAGAAGCCAGCTGTAGAGAACCAGCGAGTCACTGTCCTTGGGGCCTCTGTGCTTCCCGCACGGATCCCGGAACAAAAGGAAGACCAGCCGCTGGCGGAGGAGTGTCTTAGAGTTGCAAGCTCTGGCGACGCAGGCTCTACTGACACAACGTAATCATATGACGACGGCATTAGCGTCTACCCCTTCGACAATTCTCATGTCGGTCGCGCGGGGCTCTTCAACATAGAAAAATTTGTATTCTGCATTGTAGGGCACCACTGCTCGTTCTGGAATTCGTACGCCCGGCCCGATTCTGGCTCGCGCGCCGATTAATGTGCCGGCTCCGATGTTTGGGGGCCGCAATATGAGGATGACATCGCCGCTAGCTTTCCGTGTGATTATATGCGATGTGCAAATTACTCGGTGACCGAATACCACATCGTCCCCAACGCGAAGCATATGACGATCGACAATCTCCACCAGCGGTGTCCAATAGATCCGCTTTCCGATTCTGCTGCCCCACAGTCGCAGCCATGCACTATAGAAACCGGGCACAAGACGCATAACTGATTCAAAGATTGGAACGGCGGCATACGTCATTTGAAATTGATGCGCGATCCACCAATCGCATCTCTGCGGCGCGTTCAAGATCCATCGCCCAAAACTGACGGGATATCTCAAACAGTACAAGCGGAAGAGCAACGGCGGAATCAGATAAACGATGGATAAGAACATGATCACTGTAATGATGTCTGGCCGTTGAATCAATCGAATCGCCGACCACGCTATTCCAGCCAGGTGAAGAAGAGGAAAGTAGGCAGCGAGGCGACCGAGTATTGTCATACGCAGAAAGAAATCTCCTGCTGCACCGCCGGCAGATCAGCCGGTAGCATACCTTCCTTCAGTCCATCAATTATTTCACTGGTGAGAGTGTGAATGGCATCAGCTGATGTCGGGTAAAATCGTTCACCATACTTTTCGATGCTTTGTCCCTGTTCGTTGAGTATATCAATGTCTTGATCAATTACCTTGCAGGCTTGCCGGCGAACCATTGAGCGCGCCAGTGACGTCCACATACCAAAATCGTAGCTGATGTCCGTATAAACCAATGTTTCCGTGTCGCTCACCGGGACCGATTGAGACGTGATGCAATAACGATAGCCGCATGGAAGTCTGTAATGGACAGTAGTGAGGTTTGGAGCGTAAAAATGATCGCTGTGATCAATCTCCTCGCCCCGAGGGTTGAGAAAGAAGCTAAAGCTACCCAAATTTAGTCGCTCACCGAGATAAACAATGTGCACGGCGCCTTCGTGGCGCGTAACCGATGTTGTTAACGTTTCGCCCTTTGGCTTACGAAAAACGCCATGATGAACGTATGCCGTATGCGGCACGTCGATGTAGTTCTCAACACAATTTGCCAGTGAATTATTAAATCTATTTTGCAGGCGAACCTTCCCGGGCAGGCTCATTCCTACCTCCGCCAATGTCAGTGGCCGATCGGGGGTATGCAATCCCGGGTGCAGACAAACATATACGTAGCCGTCTTGTTCAACTGTTTTGTAGGTTTTTGCTCGTAGTTTTCGTTGAGCTGCAGCTGGTATCCCGCCTTCGACCGGTATGGATTCAACTTTTCCAGCTTTGCCATAGACCCACCCGTGGTACCGACAGCTGAGCTGGCCCTCCTTAATGTCGCCGCCGGATAATCGAGCGCACCGATGAATGCATCGGTCCCGGGCCACCACAACCTGGCCTTGCTCGTCGCGATAGCAGGCCAACCACTCGTCGAGCACTTGCCGGGCAAGCACCGAATTTGGTGTCACCTCATGCGACTCCGCAACAACGTACCAG
>JAKFUT010000404.1 GCA_021732565.1 Candidatus Obscuribacterales bacterium | reverse complement strand
GAGTGTGTGGCGCATCTGAACGTGACCTCAAGCCATACGCTGGTATTGTGCAAGTTGTGGCAAGAAGATGGAATACCGGTTTCGGAAGTAGGGCAGTATGTTGAACAAGTAGGCGGATCTTTAACCGGCGTACTTGAACGAATGGAAGAACGAGCCCTGATTTTTCGAACGCAATGCGGAAAGGACAAACGCTGCTCGCGCATCTGGCTCACGGAAGAAGGGTGGAACCTAATGGAGGTGTTGCCTGCTATATCTCGAAGCGTGCTTCAATCGGTAAGCGAGGGTTTGACTCAAAGGCAAATTGATTTCTTCAAGAATTGCCTGAACAGAATGCTGAACCGAGAAAACCTCGCTCATTTGAATGAGTCCTAGCCGGACATCGTTTTCTTATCAATTTTCCCCGCGAGCGTTTTTGGCAGATCGTCGTGCGGGCCGAGAAACTCCCATATCATGGGGCGCTGGTACCGTGATAGGTGTTCGTTGCAAAATGCTCTGAACTGACGTTGCAATTGTCGTTGCGTTTCGAGATTTTCGTTGCGGTCGTTAGATTTCAGTTTATCGGCAACCTTGTCGTCCACTAGCACTACAGATGCTTTGATGACCTGTCCCAACCGCTTGTTTTGCACTGCCGTCACCGCCACCTCTTTCACCTCTCGATTGTTCCGCAGCACCTCTTCCACGTCGCCGGCTTGAACGACAACTCCGCCGACTATTACGATGTCGCCTTTGCGCCCGACAACGAACAAGTAGCCGTGCTCTAAGCGACCGATATCGCCGGTGTAGTAGTGCCCCTTGTGCAGGACCTTTTTGCTTTCTCTTTCGTTGTTGTAATATCCGTCCATCAACATCGAACCGGTTATTCGCACTTCGCCGCTCTTGCCTTCGGGTAGGAGTTCGTCTTGCTCGTTGACGATGTCGACTTTGACTCCACCGACTGGTTTTCCGACCGACAGCGCAGGACCGTCCTTATTGAACGATACCAGTTTGCATTCGGTCGAGCCATAACCGTTGTTCAATCGCTTTCCGAAGGTCTCTTCGAACTTGTCTGCCAGTGATACCGTTAGTGGTGAACCGCCGCACAGCAGCAGTCTTGCGTTGCTCAAGTCGATGTACCCGTCAGGGGCGGATAGCAACGCGCCATAGAATTGCGGCAACGCAGCAATCAGCTCCGGCTTGTGTCGGTGAACGGCTTTGATGAATCCGACTGGTTCGAGTTTTGGCAGAACGGTCTTGAGACCGAGAACTTGGGTCACCAGAAACACGGATAATCCGAAAATATGACTGATAGGAAGCGGTGTCAGAGCGGTCATGTTACCTTGCAGATCGGTGGCGTCGGCGAGGTCGATGATGTTTCGCACCAAGGATCGCAGCGTATGAATGGAGGTTTTCGCAGTGCCTGTGGTACCGGAAGTGAGAATCGCGAAAGCCGGTCGGTCGAAGTCGAGAGTCTGAATATCGAACTGCGATTTCCGTGCGGTGTCTTTGAATTCGGGGAAGGGTGAAACGTATAGCACGTTAAGCCCTGCGTCGGTAAACAACTTAGTTTCGGATTCGTAATCTGTGTACAATTTTTTTGATGTAACCAGCAGTTTGGCGCCCAGCTTTGTTGACATCGCCAAGACGTCGGCGCGTTCTGCGCGATAATCGATGAGCGCCGCCATTGCGTTCAACGCCCAGCACGCCAATATCGTTGAACTTAACTCGGGGCCGTTTTCACAGTAGAAAACAACCTTGTCGCCTTCTTTGATGCCGCGTTCCTTTAGCTGCTCAATCCCGCGTGCAAGCAGATTTTCCAACTGACGGTGCGTTACTGCGCGTTCCGTTTCCCCGGCCGAAACGACCACAATCGCGTGCTCATTTCGTGGTTCCGGTATGTTGCTCGCCGACGCGAACAACCGACGAATCACGACGTCGTGCGAGAGCCTCGCGCCTGTCCCTTCGGCTCCTCCTATTTTAGGAGGCGAACTCGAATTTATAGCTTCGACATGTGATGGTGCTGGTTCCTTTTTCATCTGATCAGCTCGCAAGTAAAAGTAGCGTTTAAGCAGTTGGATCGGTATGCTGGCGGAGCGCAGTCCGACAATAAAACAGGTGCCATCGCGGCGCCATTTATCATTTAAATGCACTCCGAATCAGCTCGTGAAAGCCTAACTGAGATCGACGCGGTACCGAAGATCAAGGTTCCGCACTCTCGAGATAGAGCGAGCGGATCTTTCGTAACTTTCCAAGAACTGCTTCCCATCGGCAGCTTCAAGTCGGAGCCAGTGGTTCTGAAAAAATAGTCGACCTCGGGTAGATGCGGAAACGTAATCTTCCAGAAGGGATATGCGGAACTAGAATGCCGAATTCAGAGTCTTCCATTATGGCTTCTATTCCGGCATTGCGGACTAATTGAAATGGTAAATTTTGCGGCGGCTGATACAATCAAGTGCTCTTCGAGAGCTCGATTTTTCGAACGTTACGAGAACGACGTCGACGAATATGGCTTTGATCTTGCGTCGTACGCAGGTGTGGAGAGGTTCGTACGTTTCCTCTATATGAAATGGTTTGGGGTTCAAATTGCCGGGCTCGCAAATATTCCAGCTAACGGAAACGCGTTGCTTTTTGGAAATCATTCCGGCGTTCTGCCAGTTGATGGATGCCTTCTCTATGATGGCATCATCAACTCTCATCCTGATCCGCGGCGGGTTCGGTTCTTAGTGACCAACTTTCTGTTGAAGGCACCGCTAACAGGAAAGATCCTGCGTGGGTTTGGTTGCATTCCGCCTGATTATGAAATTGCAACGGAGCTGCTGCGCAAGCAGGAGCTTGTGTTTTTCTATCCGGAAGCCGAGAAAGGAACCGGTAAATTGTTCAAAAACCGGTACAAATTGGTAGACTTCCATGCCGGTTTCGTCAGGGCCGCCATAGAGACAGGATCTCCCTTGATTCCGGTTGTCACCATAGGCGGTGATGAAATATATCCCCTGTTGGGAAATATCAGACCCCTTGCGAAGTTGCTGAACGCGCCATATTTTCCTGTGACACCATTCTTCCCTTTATTGCCTTTTCCGTTCAATATAGTTCCACTACCCATAAAAATTATGAGTAGTGTTTGGCGTCCCTTCAAACTGAAGTATCCACCCGCGGCGGCTGAGGATGAGGATTTAGTTTCTGAGATCGCCAACGATATCCGAAACGATATTCAGGCGAAGGTCGATGATTTGCTTGAAATTAGAACATCTCCATTCAAAAGATGGAACATGGATAAGGTGAATGCATATTTGGAGCAGACCAAATCTCACTGGCCGCATATGGAAAAACATCGGCACCAGTCGTGGTCTTGAAAAGGCCGCGCATCCAAGGAATCCTGCTGGTACGGGCGCATGACCATCGTCATCACATCTTTCAAAGATATCTTGGTTGTTCTTGAAGAACAACTTTAACAGTTTGCGCTCAATATCAATGTTGATTGTTTAGAAGTGCCCTAAAGAAGGACAATCGGTAAATCATGCTTCGATTCGGATTGTTCCGATCATACAAAATGGTCACTGCCTCCCCATCTTCAAGTGCGAGCCATTGTTCCCTTGATACTTTGGTGGAGCCAATCAATACATCGATTACGTTTTCGCCGTTTAAAACAGGGTACTCGTACTGAATGAGATGATCAGTTCCCGGAGAAGACCCGGCTGCTACTTTACAGATCCGGCCTCTAACTGCTGTCCCGCACTTGGTTAACCACCAATCCAGAATAATTAAGCGCGGAAAAAGATATCGCAGGGACATAGCACCAAAGAGCACAATTCCACTCAGGATTGCCAATCCTTTTCCCATACCCGCCAGAGCCAAGAACGTTGCGAAAACGGCGCCGGAGACCAGACATAATGCTAGTCTCATGTCCAATCCAGGAGGAATCGCCAACCGCAGGCGCCTGTTTAAGGAACGCAACGGTGTTTCAATCACCCCCGCGAATCGCTTGTCTGTAAAGTTGTTCCACCAAAAAATATACGGCCGATCTCCATCGTAAAGGAGCGCCAATTCTTCTCCTCTTTCAATCTTCTCCCAGAGCTCCTTGCAAATTTGCATGACTGGAGTTAGCAGCTCGACACCAGTATGGCTTCTTATTTCATATTCGCACTCAATCTCGAAGCTGTCGCCTATACAATACTTTCTGGTTACCAGCCCTTTGACGGAAATCTTGGGGTTGGGATAGTTTTCTTGTCCAGGTGAGCGAGGCATCAACTGCGAATTCTTGTCGCTTCGTTGTGGTTGAATACTTTGACCTGCTAAAAGAAAGAAGTCTGCCGCTCGATTCTTTACTCTTACCAATCCTGTAGGCGGGGGTGGAAAAGGAATTCGGTTTAGAGGAGGACATTTAAGAAGCATTCGCATCGTCTCGGCAAGTTCTGGCAGAGGACGTGAACGCTTCAATAATTCGTCAAATACCTTTGAGTGATCAGGATTCTCGAAGTCCTGACGACGGAATAACAGGCAATCGTCACCTCCACGCAGCACCTTGTATATCGCTGGATCTGTGGCAATAGCCTTTAGCGAGACAAAAACGACCCATGCTGAAAAATTGTCGAGTTCCGGACCGAAATGCTCTGCGGCACGTTCAGGATGTTGATAATTTCGATGGCCAAGTTCGTTAGAGAGCAAGCCCTTCATCTCCGGTACATACATGCCGTCATAATCCACCAGGCGGATATGACCGTCGGGGAGAACAAGGATGTTGCCATGCTGAAGATCTCCATGAGCAATACCGGCTTGCTGCATCTCCTGGCAGATGTTCACGAATCGTTCCAGCAGTCTTTCTATCAGGGGGCGGTTGTTAAAGTGCCGGCTGACGTATCGGTCTAGCGTTTCTCCAGTTACCCATTCCATCTTCAGAATTGGAAACCATTTACCGTTCACCTTGATGCCTTGATGTTGATACTCAAAAGTGGCGGTCGAAGGAAGCGGGTTTTGCCTGATAAATTTGGATATTAGTTCGTATCGTTCTTTCTGGCCCTGAACGGAATGCAGGAAACAACGCACGGCATAAGTGCGATTGCCGCAAGCGAGCTTGTATACACTGGCAAATGATCCACAAATTGGGCGAGGAAGCCCCAGTGCATTGGTCTCCACGGTACCGAGCCGCAATTCCTCGTCACCAAAGCTAAGCTCCGGCGTCTGTACAGCTTCATCAAAGTCTTGAGGTGATGGCCACGATCTTCTGTCGCCCATTTGTTTTCCGCTCATTCAATTGGACTTCAGACGCTAAACAAAGCATTTCCGGCTCTGTAGATGTTACTGTAATTGTTAGAA
Organism: Candidatus Obscuribacterales bacterium; assembly: GCA_021732565.1. Classification (GTDB taxonomy): domain Bacteria; phylum Cyanobacteriota; class Vampirovibrionia; order Obscuribacterales; family Obscuribacteraceae; genus JAKFUT01. The sequence goes on along the minus strand of JAKFUT010000404.1, from coordinate 7,195 downwards.
GAGCAATTGGCCTTTTCTGAAGTTATTGCAAATTCGCAAGGTCAACTCAAGAATATCAGTGAGAAATTCTCGCTCCGGCGAAGCACGAATTTCCTCCTCTGTTGGTCCAAATGGCAGCCGATGGAATTTGCTGGTGTATTCTTTCCAATCTTCAATGTCCGACTCAGTAATTAAACACTTCAAGGAACGCTCGAGAAATCGACCGGATACCGCTGGATCAATCTCTCGAATAGTCTTTCCAACTAAAAAATCTCGACAAGCTCTCTCTTCCATTGCAAGTTGAACAAGCAGCTCGAGGTTCACATGGTCGGATGTTTGCTCGATCGCCGTCAGGTAATCGGTCAGAGCGCGCAAGGACTGCGGGTTTTCCTGAAGGATCTGGCGATACTGCTCAATCTTTTCCAATGTGAAATAAGACATTCTGCGACTCTGTTAAACCTTATGGGACAAGGGTTCATTTCTTTATAGCACACCTTGTGCGGCGAGCGTGACAGTTTACTGATGCGGCCCGAATCAATCCTGGTGAATCTCATCCCCGGGCTATTGCCGACTGTTTGCGAAAAAAATAGAACCCTCTGCTTCTCGGTTCGTCGAGTTGGGAGGCAACGCTCCTTGTGGCTAGTCTTCCCGCCCCGTCGAAACTATTCACCGAATTATGGTCTGGTTTCTGCCACGATTTAGGAATGGCGCCCGGTGGCAAGATTTACTTGACACTCCGCATCCCGGAGAATAATTCCGCAGTCCCGGCTGAAGAATTCAGCATTGCTGGAGACCGACGACTGTAGTTGCTCTAGTCTTTCAATTCGCTGTTTTAGCGGAGGGTGAGTATTGAAGAGATCGAGAACTTTGGAAGCCGTGGAAGAAATCATCAATGCAGCAATTGGTTCCGGGTTGCGCTTCTGTCTTTTCTTAGTCTTTTCTTCTTCAGCCTTGTTCTCCTCAGACGGATTGATCTTCCGTTGCTCTTCAATGCGATCCATTTCCTTTTGAAGCGAAGTAACGGCGGCAATCATTTTTTCTTTACCGGCTAACTGTGCCCCTCCTCGGTCCGCTGCGAATTCGCGTTTGCGTGAGAACCAACACATCAGGATGGCTCCTAGAATCATCAGAAACCATTCGAACAGTGCCTGACTGACATAGTAGGGCCACTCGCTATCAGTGTCTGCTGCTTTCTGCACGATGAAACCGACTACACGAGAGCCGAACATCGCGAATGAGTTCATCGTTCCCCCGAGAAGAGTCATGGTTACCATATCGCCATTTGCGATGTGTGCTATTTCGTGACCAAGAACAGCCTCTACCTGATCGGCAGGCATTGTATACAGCAATGCGGAAGACACTGCAACAAGAGCACGGGATTTGCTCGGACCGGTTGCAAAAGCATTGAAGGTCTCATCGGTCCAGATACCCACTTCCGGCGTAGCGGGCAGCCCCGCTTTCTCAGAAAGCTTCTTTACTGTGACTAGCAACCACTCTTCCTTGTTGCTCGGCTCATGCTGCGGGTATTGCACCAACACTTTAATGCCCAGCAACCACTTCGCTTGCCAGCGAGAAAGCATCAAGGAAAGGAGCGATCCAGACATTCCCCAGATCATACAGAACAGCGCCAGTCGCGGGTAATCGAGACCACTGCGCGTCATGTAATCCGCAGCATGGAAGATGTACACCAGAAACGAGATCGATGACACAACAAGTACATTCATCGCGAGGAAGAGACACCATCGCGTGCCCAATTGCTTGTCTGCGAAGAGTAGCAAGAAGCCGATAATTGCGGATAACCCGAAGCCGAAAAGGTGCGCGGCTAGCCTCGATGCATCGACTCCAACGAATGACTGATGGGTGAAGTAGCTGAGCCCAATCGCTACTCCAGCGATCGTGGCGATTGTGGCCAGAGCGCCACCCAGATAGACAATAAGAATCCTAGCGGCTGACATAAGCCTCCTTCGTCGGTTATGACCTTGAAAATACGATTGCAGAAGTGCGCCGATGTTATCCGGAGCTGCTTGCAATCCAAAGGTACTGCTTACCTATGGCAATCGATATCCGGTTCGGCACCATTCTTAGTGGCTTTACCAATCATAAGAATTCGTATCGAGTGCCTGATGATGCGTTGTCCGTAAAAAACATCTGCATATTGCAAAGCAAAACGTCTGACTATTACTGTTTTATCGGATTTCCTGTTTCAAGAGTGATTGAGTGCGTCTAAATGCTTCCTGTTGCGTAATGCGTTCAAGAACATCAATTCGCTTACTGAAACTTCGTGTCTCTTCTTCTTCTTCTTCTTCTTCTTCTTCTTCTAAAAGTTCTTTCTTCCTTTAGTATTACCACTATGCACGAGTAGCAGTTAAGAAGGCTTGAAGAACCAGCGGCGACAAAATTAACTTTTTCAGTGCAGGCTGTTGAAATAGCAGCGTCGTTGACCATGCTGCCGGCGAATGACTTGCCTGGATTCTCCACGCAGTTGAATATAGTCTCGTCCTTTTTTCCATCCTGCAACTTATGCTTATGGACGGTACTTATGACAAGATCTTTGTTCGAATCCATATTCTTGCTAAGTGCGGCGACCAGTTCGGCTTGATGGCTATATATTCATGGCAAGAGCTTCGGCGCAGGATGTGCAAAAAAAATGTTTTCGAGTAATCGCATGCGCACGAAAAGCCTTCTCGATCAGGTTCGTATCCATAAGTAGAAAGCGTCGTCGCGAAAACCGCCGTGTTGCAAACTAATCTTTCGCTGGTGTTTTTTCTCACATCTGTGTCAGGCTCCACAGAAGGGTAAATGCACCGACTGTGAACGTTCAACAGCTGCTGGCGACCGATGTCAAGCCGCACTCGCTGAGGTAACCATGGACGCGGTAAACAACTTGCATACAACTTCACTGTAGATTCGCAATGTTGAAACGCTCAATGAGGAAGGAACTCAGCTGTGAGTTTCTTGGCATGAACGTTAGCGAATGTAAGTTGGAACGGAAAAAGAAATTAGTTGGAGACGAAAAATGAAAATGACGCATGCACTACCAATAGCCATTTTGATATTCTCGATGCTCAGCATTCCGTGCGCAAAAGCAGGCACACAGTCAATAAAACCGATTGGATCAAGACAAAATGCAGTTGCCGTAACGAAGCGACCGCCCCCGGCAAAGATTGGTAGAGGTACGGGACAAACTGCTCGCAACTACTACATTGGACCGCGCGTTGGTACGGGTTATAGAAGTTACCTGCCGGCAACTAGCCTATCGTCGGTGGACATCTCCATAGCGGAAGTCGATCCACCGTCGCCGCCACCACCGTACAGCGGCGATCCGGGCACCGATGGAGACGGGCCACGCGGAGACAGAGGAGACTATCCGTAGACTAGTTTCCGCTCTAAGTTCGGGAACCTATTGTGGAAAATCGACTCGGTTGCTGAAAGCTAAATTGGAATCCGTGTCTGATTCCCACACAAGTCGAAGGATTTCGAGAGGGAGGAATGCTCGTCTTTAGGGTTCCCTCGCGGTGGGCGTTACGGGATGAACCAGAACAAGGGGGACGTTTCAGTACCCCACTCACCATGGCAAAGTGTTCATGAGTGACTGATAAACTTTCTCTTAATTAAACTGATTTGTGTAATTTCCCCCTAGCGATAACTTCCCTAGGCTAAGCTGTAGTCAAGCGGGCAGTGGACTAAGTGACCGAAAAGCCAGGAAACATAGGGATCTCCCCAGATGGTCCGAGCCTGTCTTCCGCTTTGCATTCGGGGGGGCACATCAAAGGGATGGACCACGTCTAGTAAAAGTATGATCAGTCTCTTTACTTCCACCGGTTACACTCAAGAGGTCCCTTCTCTTGAATCGAAGTTTGTGCCGAGATCAGGTTGTCTGAAGTTACGCCGAATTCGAAACCCTTACTCAGGTATCCCTAATTGATGAAACATGGATCTGCTGCAATTGTTGTTGATACCGGCTTCTCATTTGAGTCGCTGCAATCTGCGCAAAACAATATTCTTGCGGTCATTGATGCGCGCACCGGAAGTGTAATAACCGGTTTCCCGTTCATCAGTTGGGAACACAATTCAGAAGTGCTCAATTCTTTTGCCGGTGATCCACTCAACCACGGAAGCATGGTTCTTGGTGCCTTGATGAACCATGCACCCCACTTACCAGTTATCCTCATTAGGGCATTCGATGAAACAGGCAACCTTATAAGAACAACCTTTCACAACGGCAAAATCGTGAGACCGGGTTGGACCGAGGCTTATTTGACGGCTGTGCACATCTGCCGGATCTTAGGTATCTGTTCGGTTGCGAACCTTTCTTTCGGTGGTTATGTGCATGCTCTCGACGGTTCCGGCTGGGAATCGCACTGTCTGTCAACGGTAACCGGTCCTGGTATGCCAGGTCACATTGTTGTTGCCGGAGCGGCTGCGGGCAACGGCCATGCCATTCACGCTTCATGGCGAACAGAACCCGGTGGGACGACTGAAGTACGGGCCATCCAGGAATCATTGACAACCTACAACTTCTGGAGTGCAGCCGATAGCAGCACATCGCAAGCCAATGATTGGCTTTTAGAGGTCTTTCTCGACGGCAAAAAGTTAGGCGAGGAATTTGGCGGTAGTCTTGTACCAAATCTTTGGAACAACAGAAAACAGGTGACATTTGGAGTTGACGGCAGCGGAACTGTTACTATTCGCACAACACGTTTTTGGAAAGCAGATACCAGATATGGTGACTTGCTCGCACTTAGCGAGTTTGGTGCCAACTCCGTATTAGAACGACCTTTTCACTGCGCCAAGCCCTCAGGTGTTTCGACGCCACGAAAGAGAGTAGACAACCTGCGATTCGATTGTTGGATTAACCAAACGAATAGCGGCGCGCAATTCCTTGAACATAAACATCCGATGTTCATAGCAGAGCCTGCAATTTTTCCTCATGTCATTGCTGTAGGCTTAATTGCAGGCTTGTATTCGCCGGATCAAGCTGAACCATCTGCCAAGCCGGATTTGCTGATCGATGGGGAAGGACCAATAAGCTTCCGACTTCCGGAAATTACCGCTGCAATTGCCAGTTTCTTGGCGGAAGACCCATCGATGGATGTGGTGCGTGTAAGAAACATCGTAAACTCGAAAGCAGCTTAATTGCCTAAAGTGCGTGCAGCCAGCACATCACAGGAGATCGAGGCGGGGAAAGTTGATTGTGTTGGATAACTTCGGATGCTTTAGCTGAGCCCACAGGCAAACGCTTTTATCTCTAGTCTAATTCGGCATAGTACTTTGAAACGAGGCGTCCCAACAGCCGTAGCAGCCCGCGATGTGATCGCGCTTTTTCTCATGACCTGGACTTGCCCCTGTTCAATCTGGATTTTAGCAAGTTCAACCGACTTGCTAATGTCCAGTTCAATCTTCGATCTTTTCCATTTAGGCGTCCAGAAATTAGTGGATTGGTTTACATCTGATTGGGCGGTTTAGAAAGTAACGATCCTCCAAATAAGGAGTCAGGTGTGCTTAACTTAGATCGGCCTGGAGATAAAAAAATAGATGGAGTGTCGCCTCTTTCGGCTGCCGTGGTTGATCCATTGGAACTGAGGGAAGACGCGAGAAAGGCAAAGCCCGAGACTAAGAAGGGTTCTGTACAGTCAGGCAACCTTGAAAAGGAACCGCCAAAGCCAAACGAGAAAAAGGATGAAACCATTTCTTCACTGCCTGTGTTGGAGCTGTCAGGCGAAGGTTTTACGGGACTAGAAATCGGCGAACAGAAGACTTCACAGGTAGATAGCGATTGTGGAGACTCCGGGGAATCTTCTAGAAAAATCGATTCACCCAATGATTTTCGTCGATGGATTGCTTCTTGTTCAGAGGATATCGTTGGTCACACGACAAAGTCTTTAGATGGTCACCTTCCTCCGACCTACCACACTGAGCAGCTAAAACCGCCATATGAGGATGTGCGAAGAAACGACTCCAAGGAGTCGCCAAAGAACAAACAGGAAGTCCCTCTAGAGGCTGCCAAAGGTGGATTCGACTCAATTCCACCCGTCGGGTGTGCTGCGCAAGAACAGAAGCCACGTTATGCGGATGTGAGGCGACTGCCTCCGAAAGACCCTGCCCAACCGACAACAGAAAAAGACCCGATAGTATGCTCACAGAATACGGATGTACCGGCTGCTGCGAAGACACCCGGCAAACAATCTAAAATTGGTAGCGAACACACATTATCCCAAGATGTCGTTTCTAAGGGACAGAGCGTTGACTTACCTCCAGCTTCTCGTGGTGCGGAATACAAGCCACCCTATGCAGATGTCAGACGTGTGGAGCGCAGTCCGACCGAAACTGGTGAGCGCCGAGTCATGCCTGCACAGCCGGAGACGGGGGCACAAGGGGCATGTGTTATTGCTGACAAACCCCAAACGCGAGTTTCAGCCACACCGATAAAAGTCGAGAACGACATCACCGGTTCAATTCAACGGGATGATTCGTCTAGCTCATCCCGGTCTTTGATTCCCTCCGGTTCCTTTGCGAAATCTCAACCGGTCCCGGTCCCGGTACCTGATCATGTCGATCAACGACAGCTGACGGTGCGAGAAATGGGAGCCACCACTCATGGTTCATCGTATGTCATTCCGGGTGTGCCCGGTTGGAGACTAGAACCAGCATATGTTGATGGTTCACCAGTTCGACCTGCACCTGGAAATGGTATTTTTCCGGGACTGAAACCTGAACTAGCCCTTCGCCCGACACACCTGGACGGTCCGAGTTTCAGACCGGAAGCCTCTCGCCCCAACGTCTTAACACGTGATGAGAGACCTTCAAATCCTTCCGTTCCGTCCGCCTTGCGGTGGACTGAGTCACGACCGGTCCAGCCAGACGGTCATGACAGACCGCCTATATTACAATCGAACCTGGAGCCACGTACCAACAAGCCGCTGGCAGCGGAAGAACGGGATAGAAGTCGATACAACAATCCATCAATTCCATCCGTTGTGCGACCCGAAGAACAGCCGAGGACAAGTCCGCAGCGCAATAATCCATCAATTCCATCCGTTGTGCGACCCGAAGAACAGCCGAGGACAAGTCCGCAGCGCAATAATCCATCAAATTCACCCGTTGTGCGGCAGGAAGAACAGCCGAGGACAGGTCTGCAGCGGAACAATCCATCAATCTTGCCCGTTGTGCCACAGGAAGAACAGCCGAGGACAAATTCGCAGCGGAACAATCCATC
>JAKFUT010000179.1 GCA_021732565.1 Candidatus Obscuribacterales bacterium | reverse complement strand
GGGCTGTTCCGCCGGGGCGGGGCCTGCATCACCAGGACGCGGAGGGACGCCACCAGGGCCTGCATCACCAGGACCCGCCGGGGCGCCGCCGGGGCCGGGTAGAACTCTGTCGCCGGGAGCAGGTCTGTAGCCTTGTCCCCACATTTGAGGGTTGGTGAAGGCATTTACGAAATTCTCGCTGTACACTCGATCGTTATGCTGAGCAGTCCAGTTGTTCCGAAATTGGAGTTCACCCCTTTCATTTACCAACACTCCTTGAGCGTGTAACCCGTGGCCGTCCATTCCCGCCACCATCGTTCCATTAGTCACGATTTGCATTTCCGGGCTACGACCTTGAGCATCCTTAGGAAGAGCTTTTAGCTTTTCCCTTAGATCCGCAGCATCTTTGAACACCACCATCCCTGGAGGATAGGTTCCGTCTGGCAGCTGGAACTGACGGGCCATGTTTTCCTGCACCATAAGACCGCCAGCTTTGTTGGCATAATTCATGCAAGCCACCGTAGCAACGTCGGCTGGAGGACAGCTCTCTTTGAACTGGGGTGTGCCTGTGGTTACATCAAACAGACCTTCGCCGGTTTGGCTCGGTGGACGGGAAACACCAGCGGCTACGTATTCATACCTGCGCCCGTCTCGTGCACCAGCGATATTTGCCATCTGTTGCCCAAAGACCGCATCGTTTAGCTGTCCGGCCATACTTCTTTGACCATTGAATGCACGCCTTTCATCAAATGGCGCACCAGCTTCTCTATCTGCGACGAAGTTGGCAGGATTAATGGATATTTCTCGTGGAGATACTAGTTCACCCCTAATTCGCACGGGAGTGTTGGGATCGCCCACAACCGCTTTACCATCTCGGCAAAGTGCGCCCATCATTTCTGCGTAGGCCACCGGATCTCTTTGGGCCAGGACTCTTCCTTGCGATTCACATGCACAAGTGTTGTGTGCACCTTGTCCGAAAGCTTTTTCAGGCTCTGCAATCTTTGCTGCAGTATCAAGCATGGTATTAAGCTTGGCTTGATCAGCGTTGCCACCCTTAAACTTGTCACTCGTCATAATGTCGTTCATGGAGGCATAGATGCGCTTCATCTGCTCGCTATCTTTGCCAAACTTACCTTCCATCTTGGCGAGATTTCTCTCCAGAGATGCAAGCTGTTCGGGATTGGCCCCCATCTGTCTGGCTCGATCGACTACCCTGTCATGGGTGTCGTTGGCATCAAATCTTTCGGTTTGCCCGGGCCTGAGAGGTCTCTCATTGGGGTGAGCAGCTCTGTCCCTATCTGCACCTCTAAAGTCGGGAGCTCTATCTGCCGGTCGAGGAGTGAAATCTAAGGTTTGACCGCCTTCAACTTCACGGCCGTTTACCATGATTGAGGCCCCGACATCATCGGCGGCGGGGGGACGAACGGGGCCGTCCGCCATCATGCTTTCTCCTCGAGGAGCAGCTGAAGCAAGAGTGGTGGCCGGTTTATCGCCAGGTACGGCCTGCTGCAGCACAGCATCCATTTTAGCCGCCACTTGAGTGCCGCCATCTTTAACCATTTTGGCGAAATCAAAATCACCTTTAATTGGAGCAACGGAAAGGAAAAGTTCGTTGTTTTTCCGCAAAAACTCTCCAACGTTCAATCCGCCGGGGGATTCAAGCGCGCAACACGCATCGGAGTCCTTCTCACGCTGACCTTTCTCAACCTTGAGTAATTCCGAGGTTTGTTTACTAACCGTAGCCCCGCCGAGGTCCGCGGAAAGGTTGTCACCTTCTTGAGGCTTGCTGAGGTTCTTTTTTTCCTCATTTTCGACTGCATCTTGGGTGGTATCGTCGTATGCCATAAAGTCTTCCTGAAAAATATTTTGACCAAGCCTTCGCTCTCTTTTTACCCGTTTATGTAACGGGCCAAGCCCCTGCAACCATAATCCATTCAACCGGGAATCAATGCAATGTGCATTTGTGCAGTACTAAAGAGCGGTTTTAAAAGTCCTTCCTACCCCGGATTTTAGATTAAATTGACCATGTGGAAAATTCGTGAAACCAAACAAAAGGTCTATACACAGATCGATTAATCTTTGGACACTGTCTTCCAAACATACCAGCTCTGCAATTTTCCGGGTCATCTTCATAAGTGGAATGCCCATGAAATTCCTGTTCACGAAGGTACGCTAGATGCCGGTACCTACACTCAAGGAATGTTCAGTATTCCTGGACTCATTTCAAAAGAACGGAACGGCGAAGAGGCGTGAGGTTGCCCGAGAAGCGACCTTTGCTGTCCGACCAGAACGATTTAAACTCAACAAACAGCCGCTGGAGAGTCAAGCGATGGACGATTCGCTGAGTGTCGATCTAACGCGACATCCGTCGGTCAGCCAGCAGAATTGCAGCACGGAGGATGAAGCAACTAATGGTTATTTAAGCTTCTTGCTGCTTCAATTTCGACAGGAACTGCTTCACGTTCAAATCCTGCTGCGGAATCTGGCAACCGACAGCACGAAAGAAGTACTTCGGCAGGTCTTCAATGCGCATAATTAGCTCACCGTTCGCGGTGGCAAAGACATTTGGAGGCAACGCTTCCGACAAATACCGCTCGGTATTGTTCTTAGAAGGATTGGCCAATCTAACTTCCGATTCGGTAAAGGCCACCAGTGCCAGATCTTGATTGGAGTCTTCTCCGGAAATTTCCGGATGGTTGGTTGAAAGAACGACAGTGTGTCCCGCTTCCACAAGCTCCGCAAGCGCTCGGCGATCCATCAAATTAATCTTGTATTGCAGCTCGGCTGAGTACGAAGTAGACATGTAGTTCGTCTGCCCATACCAGCGCGACAGAATCTTGGCATCGCTTGCGGTGAGTAATTCCGCCACCAGAGAATCACCATACCAGCTCAATCCACTTGCGGCCTTCTGTTTTTCCGAGCTGAAGCCGGTCTTGCAATATTCCATGAATGCCGATTCAATCACGGTGACCCAGGTTCCCAAACGACCACCATGAGCATAGAGTCCTAGTTGCGCTTCCACAGGTGGGCGCACTTTCACTGCCACCTCAGGATCTCCTGCAAAGCGCACTACATACTCCTCGCCTTCCATAGAAATCATGCGCTCGATCACTTCCGGAGCAAGAGCCGCCAGCGAAGCCAATGAACAAAGGAAAAAATGATTGGTGCTCTCTGGTCCTGCTTTCACGGCGTCAGGGCAAATCGACTCTTGCCAATCTCCGCTGTCACCATATAAGCGACGCGATGTTGGAGTATCTGCATTCTGCAATGAGTCGTATGAGGCGTGCATAGCAGCCTGCACGGATCGATAGAGTTCCACATCGGCTAATATCCGAGTGCGCAGGTCTCGGGAATTGGTTTGCTGAAGCCCGAGGCCGTTCAACCAGCGAATCAATTCCTGAACAGCGTTTGCCACGGCAACGAACTCCGGTTCTCGTCGGGCGCGCAATTCCACCACCAGCTTTTGCAGCATGTCGCGTCCAATAAATCCTTGAGCAGCCGCGCTCCAGCCACGACATTCATTGAAGATTTCCACAACGTCTTCATTATCGAGAATGCTAATTCCCGCCAATCCGTGTTGCAATCGTCGAGAGAACGCACGAACGTCGCTAATGGAGAGTCCGCGCTCTGAGCCGCACGCAAGGTCAAATATAGACTTGACGATGCCAATACCGCCGTCTCGATATGTCTTCTTTTGCAATGCCGCCAGTATTTGAATCTCTTCGCCGCTGAAGAGGGGGTTTAACACCGCTGCATCTATATCATCAGGAAACACATAACCATCGCCGTCTCGGTCGAGGCGGGCCATCATTTTCTCAAATATCCGCTCTAAGTCTTCTGGACCACGAACCGGTTGCTCCACACGCATGCCTTCTTGCGTATACACAATGCTGACTCCATTGCGTTGCTCAAGCCAAAGGCTACTTCGCCGCGGTGCAACACGCAGAGTTTCCACCAGGCATTCTCCGGTCATCCATTCAGCAAAGCCCTCTTCATCGGGAGAACTCAGCCTCATTCGGGTATTGGCCAGATCGGCACCTTCAATACGGTTGGGACCTTGCCCGTCCGATTCCACTACTGGCAAGCCCTCTCCCGGGCAATAACGGCTGCCGATTCCGTCGGCCAGAATCTCAGTCCAATCGCCGGCGCTGGCTCGCAGCAGTACGCGTCCATCGAGTAATGGCTGCACTTCTCCGCCCCACTCTCCGCCGTGATCGTTGCGCCACAGCTCGCGATGATGCAGATCTCTACCTACACGGCGCCAGCTTCGTCCCTGTCCGTCGAGAAACTCGGTTAAGGCTGCGGTACGGTCGTAAGTGAAAAACCAGTGCCCGCCGGAAGCATGCTTAATGGTAACGATACAGCCGCCACAAATCGAAACTTCCGTTCCTTCGGCACTGCCCGGAATCACCACGGGAGGCATGGCCACATCCATGACAGGCAGCTCATCTGCCGTGGGGTGAGCTACCGGCGGGGGCTCCCATCGGGCCGCCCACAGACCATCCTCGTCTAAGTCTTCTTGTGCCTTGCGTGCTTCTTCCTGCTGCTTGCGCAGAGCGGGAATATCAAAAAAATCTACTTCGTCAGCCGGACGTTCAGGGGTACTCGCCGATGGGATCGGCGGATTCTTGATCTCCCCGTCAAGAGGATGACCGGCGGAGCCAGTCTCAGAACTCTTATCTGTTGCTGTCATCACGGCGCTGCTGAACCCAACCCAAATAAGCACCTAGTAAAAGAGTCTTCATCTTGCCTCTTTCACGTGGAAATTATGTGAAATCCCCCCTCTCTTCGAATCATTTATCAACCTTATCCGCTCCTGCGGCTTCTTCGGGCGAGACGCTCAGTGGCTTCCTCCGCCTGGTTGGCAATCTCTTCAATAACTGTTCCCGCTCGCGGGGCTTGGTTCACACTGAGACTTGCTCAACGGAGCGCCACCTATCATATTAACACTATCTCAGACTGGTAAAATGTAGAAGGGTAACCAGAGGCGCGGCCGGTCCGTAAAAGCCGGAGAGAAAGCCGAAAACAAAACTTCGGGCACGGATCCGCCAACCTGAAAAATGAACACGGGTGTAGGTTCTTGACTGCGTGCTAATATAGGCTCTCGCTTCTCAAGGAGCCATATTTTTGGGTACCCCGGAACACCTGCCAGCTATTGATCTGTCACCCGATCCGCCAGTTAACCCCGCCGGGTTCCCGGGGAAGGTGGGCTGGCTCAGGCTGCTGCAGGTGGGGCTCGATGCGGGTCTTATCACCATGGCGCTTACCTGCGCATTTCTTATCCGATTTGACGGCTCTCCAGGTAAGCTCTATTTGCAGCAATATCTACTTGTATTGCCCGTTCTTGTATGTCTGCGTTTGTTGGCCAACTGGATCTGCGGAGTCTACAACCGCCTGTGGCGCTATACCGGTCTGGCTGAGGTTGTGGAAATTGGCGTCTCAATCTTGAGCGTCACTACAATACTAATGATTGCTCGCGCGCTGGGGCTTGTAGCCGTTGGTAAACTTCATCTGTCTTACGGAATTATTTTGACCGAACCGGTTCTTGCGTTTCTGCTCATGGTATCGGCCAGGGTCGTTCGTCGAATGCAAACCGAGCATCAGCAACGACGGCACTGGAGACAACCCGTGCGCCGTCGGGCACTGGTTGTCGGCGCCGGAGAAGCTGGTCAAATGGTAGCCCGAGAGCTTTCGCAGCGGCTGGATCTTGGTGCCGACGTGATCGGATTTGTTGATGACGATCCAGCTAAACTGCACAGACGCATTGGCCATCTCAATGTCTATGGGCATACCAGCGATCTGGCAAAATTGGTGGACAACCTGTTCGTAGATCAGGTAATTATTGCCATACCATCTGCGCCACCAGCCGAGATCAGGCGCATAGTAGATATTTGTCGCACTTCAGAAGTCGAGACGCGGATTCTTCCTGGTCTTTTCGAATTAATTGACGGAAGGGTGAGTGTCAGCCAGCTGCGTCAGGTTTCTCTCGACGACCTTCTTGGTCGGGAGGCGGTTCAATTAGATACCGCCTCAATTGCGGGCTACGTTGAAGGTAAAACCGTGCTTATCACAGGTGCCGGAGGATCGATTGGCAGTGAACTGTGCCGCCAGATCATGAGTTTTCAGCCTGCACAAATGCTATTACTTGGCCGTGGAGAGAATTCAATCTTCACTATTTTGGAAGAATTGAAAAGACGCCCTGAGCCGGTGAAGTTAACACCGATTATCGCCGACATAAGAGACTACAACCGACTGTACAACATTTTCAAGAAGCATCGCCCCGGTGTAGTCTTCCATGCTGCGGCTCACAAACATGTGCCGTTGATGGAAGAGAATGTTAGCGAAGCAATTACCAATAATATTGGTGGCACCAGAAATCTGGCCAACCTTGCCGACGAATTCGGATCTGAAAATTTCGTACTGGTATCAACTGATAAGGCCGTTAATCCCACTTCAGTAATGGGCGCCACCAAAAGAATTGCTGAGCTGGTGGTACAAGATGTGGCCCGCCGTTCCAAAACGAAATTTGGAGCGGTACGCTTCGGCAATGTGCTTGCCAGCAGGGGCTCAGTCATTCCAATCTGGCGCAAGCAGATCGAATTGGGAGGACCAATCACTGTCACTCATCCAGAAGCCACTCGCTATTTCATGCTCATACCGGAAGCCGCAGCGCTAATTATTCAGGCTGGTGCTCTGGGATCAAATGGCGACATTTTTGTGCTCGACATGGGAAAACCGATCAAGATTCTGGACCTCGCTCACGATTTGATTCGCTTATCGGGACTGCGCCCGGGCGCAGACATCGAGATTCAATTTACGGGGCTTCGCCCCGGCGAGAAGCTTTACGAAGAATTGCTCACTGCTGAGGAAGGATTGACGTCTACTACCTATAAGAAAATCTTTGTCGGGCAACCACAACATCTAGACCCCCTGGTTTTAAGCGGCGAACTAAAGCGCTTATTTGAGTCTGCTGAACGTGAAGAAGAAGAGCCTATCAGGCGGGGACTTGAGAAGCTCGTTGGCGGTAGTCTTGTCAAAGTGCTGAACCGTCAATAACCAGACTGCAATTCAAATGCAGCAACAATCGATGATCGCCCTGTTCACGTTTCCAGCTCCGTTACTGTTGCAACAAATCGCGAAATTGAGTGTCGGGTTGCAACAAAAACACAGGTGATTTTGGGGGAAGCATGTAACCAGTATGCTCTATACAAAGCTATCCACGACAGAGGCAATTAGATGTGGGAATTCTGAATTTCCATAATGATAGTGCCTCGAGCATTGGGTAGCACAATTGATTCAAAAGGCCTGCTTGTTGGCATTATCAGCGGAAAGGGGATACTTCTGAAGCTGATCAATCTTCAGCTTGATCGTCTCCGGATTTTTCCTGGCAGAGAGTAATTCCCTTCGCAGGTCTTCCACCAATGCTACCGCATTTCGCCCTGCTGACAGCCGGTACGCCTGTGCATAACCGGCTTCAAGTAAAGCTTGGGACTCTTCATCGCAGCCGACTTCCCTTAACTCACGACCAACTGTCAGACAGCCAATTGAAGACTCCAGGAACTCGGGAGATCTGTTCATTTTCTCCTGAATAGCTGCAGCATCCTCCAGAAGAATTTTCCTGGCCCTGTCTCGTTCTCCCGCCTTCACCAGAGCACTTATCAGCTCCACTTCGTTTATTCCGCTCCAGCGGTTAGTCGGCATGCCGAACCGGCAACGAGCTTCCAACCAATCTGCCACCGTGTCTTTGGTATCATCTGCCAACTCGCCACGCATATGGTAAAGTCGCCCAAGCCCCTGGGGATAGGAAATCAGGATTTTAATTTGGTCTGGAACTTCCAGAGATCGGGCGTGCGCCCTTATACCAAAATCTATTGCAGATTGAATTTTTGCTCGCATCACAGGTACTTTATCGCGTTTTTCCGTGAATGATTTCGTCGCGAGCCAGAAAAGAGGGGTAAAGGCTTCCTCTGACAGAACTCCGTTAATCTTGCAAGCCTCCATTGCATCAGCCCACTCGAGATCGCTCGGGCGTTCCAACTGATCTAACTGTTCCGCTACAATTACATGACCGCAGAATCTAATTAGCTGAGACTCGCTCGATACCACCAATTTTGACAGAGCTTCTCTTACCTCGGCAATAATCTGCTCTCGTGCATGCACCACCCTCGGTGCCCTATCACCCTGGACCAATCCCATGTGCTGTTCCCAAGCATTCCTCAGTATGGCTGTTGGAGATCTTTTGTGCATGCCATCGGCACTCGCTGGCTCTCGCAACACAGACCTGTCAACGAACCGGCCGCTATCCTTGAGGGGAGCGTTCGGCCTGGTAGAGATGACGGGATGGTTGATCGTGATCAAGCAGATTAGAGACAACAGACTGACAATTACTAACGAACTGGCCCATCGTTGGCGATACTTCCATGAGGTTCCGCCGGAAGTTCGCCAACCAGAAAGTTGTTGAATTGCTTGCTGCATTTCAACTGCAGATGAGCTGCGAAGATCAGGAGCCTTACTGAGATTTCGCATAATGAGCTTCGCGAGCCCGTCTGGCAGCCCCCATTCTCTGGCTACCAGCTCGGCCGGATCGGAATTGACCTGCTTAAAAATAGTATCGAGAGCACTGTCGCCCCGAAATGGAGGCTTTCCAGTAATGGACTCGTACATTATGCAAGCCAGGGAGTACAGATCTGATCGTGCGTCAAGCTCAAGCTTCTTGCACTGCTCAGGACTCATATATTCCGGAGTACCAATGACGTCTTGCGAATGGGTTAAACGTTGATCCTCGCTACTAACGGCTTTAGCAATCCCAAAATCGAGAATCTTAGCGGTCAGGTGTCCCTCACGATCGCAAACAAGCATAATGTTGCCGGGCTTCAGATCCCGATGAATAATGCCGGCAGCATGTGCGCAATCGAGGCCGGCCAGCAGGTGAACGAAGATCTGTTGAAACTCCGACTCGCTCAACACGCCACGCAGTAATCGCTCTTTCAGAGTTACTCCGTCAACGAACTCATACACAATGAACGGATAGTGGCGATTCGTCACACCAATGCGCTTAACTCTAACAATGGCATCGTGAGACAATTTCGATACCAGAGTAGCTTCTTTGCGAAATCGCTTGTACCGAAGCTCTTCCTGCGGATACTTGAGGATCTTTACAGCCACTTTCTCGTCGAGCGTGAGATTCATCGCTAAAAAGACAACACCATAAGCACCTTCTCCCAGTTTGCCATCAACCCGATACTCGGGCGGAAGACCAAACCACAATAGATCCACAATTGGCTGCTCAGGCTCTTCCACTACCACACTCGACACCAATGACACGCGACTTTTATACCCAATTCGGTGCTAATCAACCATAGCATAAGATTTACCAAACTCTTCTGCTGTGCGGGTACTTCAAGTTTCTGTTGATTTGGCCCATCGCGTCGAGTTTCAAACAGGCGGTGCGCCAGGTAACCAGGGCAGAAGGGTGACCAGAATAAAGTGAGGAACGCATTGGCAGAAGGTGTGGTCGCCATCCACCGCATTGGCATTAATGGAATCACTTCTTGAGTGGAGCATTGAGCAACACCGCTTCTGGATGTTCCACGCGGGGAATTCAGGGGGAGCTCAGGACGCGAGTGACTGTGCTCGTGCTGCTCGTTCCGGGTCACATATTCACTGAGGAAGGTACAATAATGGCACCACCACTTTTTTGATAGGCAGATTCCTCAAGACTTGAACAATCCAATAGCTCTAGCAGCTCTAGCCGACTATAAAAACGCGATTACCATTACACGACGTTGCGGATTCGAGAACCGGCATCTCTTACAAGAGATGTGGTCTTTCATACGCAATCGGTTGATACTTATTGATGAAGTTCTTCTATTTCGGGGAGCTAAGCAAAGATGGCAATGGATTTCCGCAACGAGAGGCTCTCCGTGAAAAGCCCATATGATCTCAAGCTTCTGCATAAGGCGTTGATTTTGGTGCTTGTGCCATTAGCTTTCGAATTCATGTTTGTCGGTATATTGGCCCATCTAGTGCTGCAATCGGAAACTGAGACTACACGGGAGGCCAATGCCAAGGAAGTCCTGGCAAGAAGACATATTCTGATTCAAGAAATGGTTGTCGCTTGTGCGGCTGCGGCAAAACTCACAAGTACCGGAACCGATCAAGACCGGTCAAAACACGCCATCCAAATAATTGATGAACAGTTCGCTAAATTGAAAATGCTGTTGAAGAACAACCCCCGCGCGAGCGCCATTCTTGCCCAAGCGCGTTCAACCACGGATCTGGGCTTCGGTTATTTGAGAGAGTCGGCAAGGCTGTCGATTCAGGGAGATCATCTTGCGGCGGCTGAGTATCTCAAGCGCATTAGAGGCCTATCCGAAACCCTATTTGATAGAATGGATGCCATCGCTCTAGAATATCGAATAATTGCTGAAGCTATGCCAGCAGAGCAGAAAAAGCGGCGCCATTCCATCATGATTGCACTGGCAGCAGGACTTCTTCTCTCAGTGATGCTGGCAATTTGGCTAGCTCGTTTTTTCAACAGTACAACGACTAAGCGCCTGGAAACTTTGTTGGAGAATACTGTGATTCTCCAACAAGGCGGCAAGCTCAATGCTATTCAAGCAGGATGCGATGAAATCGCCATATTGGATGAAAGATTTCATCACATGGCCGCGGCTATTAGAGAAGCAGAAACAGAATTGCGAGCAAGCGAGGCTCGCTTGCGTTCCGTTATAGAACAAATGCCAGTGGGGTTAATAACATTGGATCAAGACGGTGTTATAGAATCGCTGAACCGCCGAGCTGAAAATATTTTCGACTGTATCTCATCTGAAGCATCGGGGCGCCCCTTTCGTACATTCCTGGAATATACAGAGCCGATCGGTTCAGACGTGGAGCAACTGCCATTATTCCCTGCAGAAAAAGTTTTAGAGATGCCCGGTAAGACAATGACGGGAAAAGAATTCCACATGGAATTACAAAGTAATAGTTTCATGCGTGAAAGCAATCCCGGGTTTTTGATCAGCGTTCAAGACATTACTCAGCGCCGTGACATGGAGAACCTCAAATCACAATTCTTGCATATGATAAGCCACGATCTACGTACGCCTCTGACCTCGCTTAATTTGACGCTAAAATTGCTGGCTCGCGGAGCCTACGGAAAGCTTTCTATAGAGGGTGTCAAACGGCTCGAGGCAATGGATCAAAATTGCGCTCGGTTGATTTCATTGATAAACTCGTTGCTTGATATGGCAAAAATGGAAGCAGGTAAGATTCATATCGAGCGGCAACTGTTAGTGGCTGAGGAAGTTGTCGGTCAGTCGGTACAAGCGGTGGAACAACTTGCCAATCAAAAATCCATAACAATAGATGTCTGTCTTGATCAAGATCCCAAGATCTTTGCCGATGAAACGAGGCTGATTCAGGTACTTATTAATCTGCTATCGAACGCGATAAAATTTTCTCCCGAAGGCAGCACCATTAAGGTTTCGGTCGCTAACAAGATCGAAGCTACCGAAATCAGAGTGACTGACCAGGGCCCCGGAATCCCGGCGGACCAAAAATCTTTGATTTTTGAAAAATTTCATCAGGTCTCTTCCAAGAATACATCTAGTGTTGTTGTGGGCACCGGTTTGGGGTTGGCTATTTGCAAGGCCATTGTCGAGGAACATGGCGGAACAATAGGTGTTGAATGCGTAGAAGGCAAGGGAAGTGTATTTTGGTTCTCCTTACCACGAATCGAGCAGGACGGATAAGTTACAACTGATACGGCGCGTGCCATCCATGAAAATGATTTGAAAGTGCACAGGGCGACTGACGTGGTCAATATCTCGAAATGAAGCTCACTGAGGGAAGAGTACAGAGTGCTTTTCCGATCGACGGTATGAATGGGATCCACCCTCGTTGGCCGCAAGAACAAGAATAATTCCGCCAACTCATTGCCTTGGCGTTCTCAAGATGAGCAAAGTACCATGAAGGATCCAGACCACCACCAGCCTGATACCAATACTCCACGGTCTCCCGCTGCTAAGATAGGTAATACGGGGGAAAGAATTGATTTCGAGGCTGGTAGATGGCAAAAATTTTGGTTGTGGAAGATGACCTGAATATCTCACAAGGAATCAGAGATTGGTTGGTCATGGATCAACATATTGTTGAAGAGGCTGTGAGCGGGAAAGACGCTCTCCAACTCCTGGAATTTTACAAATACGATGTAATCATTCTAGACCGGGGGCTTCCGGAAATGGACGGGATCGAGGTTTGCCGCCGATTTCGAGAGATGGGCGGGCTAACTCCCATCCTTATGCTCACTGCAAGAAAGGCGACCAGCGAAAAGCGCGAAGGTTTGGATTCCGGCGCGGATGACTATTTGACCAAGCCTTTTGAACCAGAAGAACTATCGGCTCGGGTCAGAGCCTTATTGAGAAGACCGGTAACTATTCACGTTGGACCAATGAAGGCCGGCAACATTTCGCTAGATCCCGTGTCTCGCGTCGCCAGTAGAGATTGTCAAAACTTGAATCTTTCGCCCAAAGAATTTTTCCTGTTAGAGTTTTTGAT